>JBAXAO010000024.1:0-19957 GCA_037142435.1 Actinomycetes bacterium
GAGCATTGTGTGAAGTCTAGAGGAGCCAGTGAGAAGAGGCTGGGAAGAAAGCCCCCGTCTTTGCGTGAAATTACTGTGAATTAGGGCTTTTCTCGCCGTTGTCTCACGCGAACTTTGAGCCCAAGGCGCCTAACAAGAGGTCTGGGTCCAAAGCGGGCGATGGAACTCAATATCTTGTACTGCCAGCCAGGGATGGAGAGCGCCTTCCCGGATTGGGAATCTGCCCACGCCTGGGCAACCACATCATCTGCTTGGAGCCACAAGAAACCAGGCAAACCACTCATCTTCATTTTTCCCCGTTGATGGAATTCGGTGCGGGTGAAACCGGGGCAGAGCGCCAAAACATGAACGTTGGTGCCAGCTAATTCGGTATGCATCGATTCCGACATCACTGTTAGGTATGCCTTGGATGCGCTGTAGGTGCCACTGGTGATCCAACTAGCCACACTAGAAACGTTTATCACAGTTCCGCGGTCCTTGGCTTTCATGATGGGGAGCACCGCATGCATTAACCGCATCGGCGCTCGCACCAGAACATCCAATAGCAGCGCTTCGGCATCAATATCGCTAGTAAAGAAGCTTTCGCGAATTCCAAAGCCAGCATTATTAACTAATACCTCGATGGGACGGTCAGGATCCTTTAAGCGTGCTTCTACATGTGCCAACTGTTCAAGTTTGGAAAGATCGGCAGGCAAAACTTCCACCTGGATTTTGAATTGAGCCCGAAGCGATGTCGCCCGCTCTTCCAAACGTTGAACATCGCGAGCCACTAATACGAGATCGAAGCCCTTTTCAGCAAGCAGTCTGCAGAACGACTCACCAATTCCAGCGCTTGCGCCAGTTACTAGTGCAGTTGCCATCTCAGATTACTTTTCGATGCCTGCGGTGTCTTCGTCGCGAATGTGCCAGCTGCTGCCGTAATCCTTGAGCAGATCCAGGAACGGAATCGGGTCGAACCATTCAGGGCCATTGACTCCTTCTGGTTTCCAGATTCCATTGTGGATCAATTCCATGGCGATCACTGGGTTTATGGCAGTCTGCCAAACGACAGCTTGATCACCATATTCCTTCATGGACCAGGCATTATCGACGACGTTATAGATGTAGACGGCCTTTGGCTCGCCCGACTTATCTAGACCTTTAACCAACGCGCCGGCGCAGGTTGCGCCCTTCATGCGCGAGCCCAAAGTTGCCGGATCTGGCAAAGACGCGGCTAGCAAATCTCGAGGTGAAACTTGCAAACCCTGAACGTCAACTATTTCTTTGCGATCCATTCCCAACATATGAATGGTCTTTAAAACCGTAATGAATTGGGCGCCAAGGCCATATTTAAAGTTAACTTTCTTGGCATCGATTTTCTGAGGAATCAAAACAACTTCCTCGTGCTCGACGTTTACGCACTCGACAGGTCCGATTCCTTCTGGGAAATCGAAGACCTCAAGTTCGGAGAAAGGCTCGGTGGTGTACCAACCGCGACCATCTTCCCAAACTAGTGGGGGATTCAAACATTCTTCGATTGTTGTCCAGATCGAAAATGATGGTGCAAAGTCATAGCCCTCAACCGTCAGATTGGATCCATCGAGGATGGTCACCGAATCGATTCGCGAGAAAAGTTCGTTGTCGGCATATTTAGCGAAAATATCGCTCATGCCAGGTTCGATGCCGATACCGACTAAGGCATAGATCTCGCGCTCGCACCAGTTCCAGTCACGCGCAAATTGCTCGTCGCCTAGCTTTACGCCAGTTTCGGAATTTGGATAGTGCGGATGTGGACGGGACAGAGACATCGCCATATCTATGTAATTGCGATTTTCGATTTCGCAGGCCAAAAAGATGGGCATGACGAAACGCGGATCAACCGCATTAATCACCACATCCGGATCTGCTTTGCGAATAAGTTCGCGTAAATCTTCGAGTTCTGCTGCATTAACCATGGCGGCTGAGAAGCGTGGATCTTTAACACGGGCAACTGCTTCTTCGGCGCGTGGCAGCGACCTATCTGCAATAACCATTGAGGTGATAAATGACCTACGGGACGCGATATTGGCTATCGCACGACCTACTCCACCGGCTCCTATAACGAGGGCCTTCATTAAAACCAACTCCAAACGAGGTATTTTTTGGAGTCTAGCCAACGGGAAGTTGGTTATTCAAGTCTTTACTAAACTAAGGCCATTGATTCCTATATATATTGCAGATATCGCTTATATTTTGGAACTAATCGCCGAATATGTTCAATTTAGTCCCAGTAGCTCAGTGGATAGAGCAACCGCCTCCTAAGCGGTAGGTCGCCGGTTCAACTCCGGCCTGGGACACCAAATGAGTGTGGCTATTACGAAAAAATCTTAAGTAGCGAACTAATAGGTTTGCTCGCCTCTGATGGATGTCGGAATTTAGAACCTGGATTCACTTTGTAACTGTTGCGCCGGCCCACTCGTGTGATTGTGACATATCCGGCTTCTTCTAAATCAGCCAAAATCGCCTGAGCGCTTCGATCCGTAATGCCAACCGCTTCAGCTATATCTCGAATCCGCGACTCTGGAAAGCGATTTAGGTGAATGAGGACGTGACCGTGGTTGGAGAGGAAGGTCCATTCTCGGCCGGTATCTGCTGCTTGTGCCATGACCCAAATATACCAGCAATTTGACACCTGAAATATAATTCAGGTATTCTACTTCCTACAAAGGAGGCCACATGTCGAGTTCATGGTCATTAGCAAGCAACAACCTTACTTCGGTAGCAGTTTTGGTATTTGTTTTGGGCTTTATCGGAGCACGTATTAAGAGCGATGTCCGAATCCCAGATTCGGTATATCAAATGATTTCTATTTATTTGCTCTTTGGCATCGGGCTCAAAGGTGGGCATGCCCTTAAATCAGCTACGTTTAATACTTTCGTAAAACCAGCCGTGGCAACCCTTGTTCTAGGAGTGGTCATCCCACTTCTTGCCTTCTTAGTCTTAAAGCTCATTCGAAAGTTAAACGACATCGACCGCGGCGCTATTGCCGCGCACTACGGCTCCACCTCACTGGTGACCTTCTCCGCCGCACTTTTGTACCTTGAGAACAGCAAGATTCACGTGGAGGGATTTGCAACTGCGCTTCTTACTCTTCTAGAGATTCCAGGCGTTGTTGTGGGCGTGTACCTAGGTTCTCGCCACAGGGCCAATAAAGTTCAATGGTCAAAAACGCTCCGAGAGGTTTTGACAGGGAAAACCGTATTGCTGCTAGTTGGTGGATTGGTGATCGGATCAACAACGACGGCCGCTGGATTCCTGAAAGTCTCACCATTCTTCATTGACTTGCAAAGTGGTTTTCTAGCCTTGTTCCTTCTTCATCTAGGTTATTTAGCCGGCAGCAATTGGAACGAAATCAAAAAGGTAGGACCTTCCGTTGCCCTATTCGGAATTGCCTTTCCAATCTGCTCTGGAGCCCTCGGCGTCGTGGTGGGCCACAGCGTGGGTCTATCACTCGGTGGCGCCACAATTCTCGGGGTGTTGTGTGCAAGTGGCTCCTACATCGCCGCTCCGGCCGCGGTGTCTGTGGGGTTGCCCGAAGCCAATGGTCCATTGGCACTGATGTCTAGCATCGGCGTGACTTTTCCGTTCAATCTAATAGTTGGCATCCCGTTGTATTTGGAAATCGCCAAATACGTTAGTTAGACAGGAGCTCTAATTAGTAAATGCGTAGATCAGCGCAACCGCTCCAACGACAATCCAAGCGATCTGCACCGCTTTTCTCTGCAATAAGGAGATACCTGCGGGCAGATATGTCATACCCAACAAGATCAGTCCGGGAAGAATAATAAGGAGGCTGTGGGCAACTACATGTTGATTGCGACGTTGGTAATCCCAGTTAATGGCACCGACTGCGATCATCGAGTAAGCCCACATGCGGAAGTTATTCATTTATCTAGCCTCTCTTAATTGCGGGCAAAAGAAAAGGGGAAGAGCCACGCGGACTTTTCCCCTTTTCGCATTCAACCTACTAGTGGGTGTCAGCCATTCCTTCTGCTGCGGACTTCATGCGCGCAATCTTCAAGATGGTGAGACCGAATACGCACTTTGCCAAGACGTCTGCAATTGTGTAACCGATCTGGCGACCTGTAAAGAGATCTGCTGCTTGAGTAGCTGAAGGGTGCTTAATCAAAATTGGTAGCAAGTATGAGATTGGGTAAACACCCCATGTACCAATCAGAAGAAGACGAAGACGGCTTACGGTTGCGGCGACGCCCTCTGGTTGACGATCTAAAGACTTCGTGAGTTCTACAAAGAGAACCTGAAGAATGTAGAGGAATGGAATTGTTGAAAGAATTCCGAAAATAACCTTTGTTCCGTTATTGCTGGAGATTTCGCCAGGGTATCCAAGAATGATCATGGCTGCTGAAGCAGGAACCAAACGGCTAATCAATGACTTTGATGCTTCTTTTGCAAGTGCGAGAACTGCAATAACTTCGACGAGAAGTAGAGGCACGGTGAGGATCCAGTCGATGTAGCGGTAAGCCTCATTGAATGATCCCTGTGCGGTTCCAACTGATACAGCGTTCTTCATCGATGACTCGGTGAACGAGTTGAAGATTCGGAAGTAGTGATATCCAGCAATGAAAGTAACCATCGAAGACATGACGAGTGCAATGCGGTATTTAGGCAGCACGCGAGACTGGCTTACGAGGGTGAAAACTGTGGTGGCAAGCATGGAAATAAGGCCGAAAGAGAAGATGTTGTACAACGAGCTCCATTGGCCGTTTGATAGTTGCAGCATCGAGATTGATCCTCCAAATCGTCGATCAGAGCGTGGGATCCGAGGTGGCTCGGAGCTCCAAATCGTTTCTTAAATTCTGCTGATAATTGGTGGGGTCCGCCACTTGAAAGTGAGGTTCTTCGCAGATTTCTCAAGAAATGGTCAAAATTGAAGACCAGGTGGGGATATCCCTAAATGGCTCATGGGAGCAAAGTCACAGATTAAGGCATGAGGGGGAAGGGCGGCTTAGAACTTAGACAGGGAACCCACAATAAGCCCACAATCTTTATTTCTCTTTTGCGCGTTTAACAGGTCTACCTTGAAAGAAGCAAAGAAGATTTACTCCTTTGTAAAGTTTTAAGAATTGGAAGTACCTAAAATGCGTATCAATTATCGAAAAAGTCTTGCTCTTGTTGGTGCCGTAATGATTACCGGGCTTATGGTCACGCCATCAAATGCCGCGGCGCCGGCGGCAACTGGAACGATCCATGTTATTAGTAAAGTCGTTAATGACAACCTTGGAACGGATACTCCATCAGATTTCATATTCAACGTTAAGCATTGGGGAACTGATGTAGTTGGCAGTCCATTTATGGGCGCCGATGGTGCGGGCGTGACATTTATTCTTCCTGTCGGAAGCTACGTTGTCAGCACTGCATTGGTGCCAGGTTACGGCGGAAGTTGGTCCGGAGTAGGTATAGAAAATGGCCACATAATGTTGCAGGCTGGACAAGATGTAACGATCATCAGAACTAGCAGCGATGTCGGGGTTGCCGTTACTCCAGTAGTAGAACCACCAGCAACAGTGGACGGTGGAACCTTGCCAACAACTTCAACACCTTGGTTCAACTTATTGGCCATCGGGTTGCTTGTTAGCGCTGCCGGTGCATTCGGGCTTCGCAAATCTTCAATCTTCAACTGAGATAAAAAGTAAATCAAATGAAGCGCTCCCGCGCAGTATTAGCAATTGTTTCTGTTCTAGTTGTTTCAGCTGGTATAGGAACGGCTGGTTATGCCGGGATCCAGATCTATCAAATGAACTCCAACTTGGGCACGATGTATCTGCCCAAGTTGGATATCCCGCCAAATGTGAGTTCTCTAAAAATGGCAACCCAGCCCAAAATTGGGGCAATTTTTGGTTCGCTCTCTATCCCGCGATTGCAGCGAGTCATTCCGATTGTGGAGGGCACTGGAACGAAAGAGCTAAAAATTGGCGTTGGTCACTTTGTTGGCAGTGTGATGCCAGGCGCAACTGATAACTCAGTTCTTGCCGGTCACAGAGATTCAGTGTTTAGAAATCTCGGTGCCTTGAAATTGGGAGATTTACTTACTGTCACTACAGATTATGGGGTCTTCATTTACGAAGTACACAAGTTCCGAATCGTAAGTGCCAATGACAAGACGGTGATCGTCCCGACAACTGAAGCAATTTTGACCCTAAGTACCTGCTATCCGTTCGGATTTATTGGAAACGCCCCAAAGCGTTACATAGTTCAAGCTGGGTTGGTGGAAGAAAGAAAGATCGCCTCGACCATTATTAACGTGTAGCGAATAGCGATCTAATTAAAAACTATGGTCTTCTGTCCCACGATAAAGATTCGGTCTTCGGCAAATAGTTTTACCGCCCGCGAAAGAACGCGGCGCTCGATATCTCGGCCCAGCGCAATTAGCTCTTCAGGTGAAAGCTGGTGAGTTACATGGGCAACATCTTGATCGATGATGGGACCTTCATCTAAATCTGCGGTAACGAAGTGTGCAGTTGCACCGATTATTTTCACGCCGCGGGCGTGGGCTTGGTGGTAGGGCTTGGAGCCTTTAAATCCAGGAAGAAATGAATGGTGAATATTGATTATTTTTCCGGCCAATTGCTGGCAGAAATTGTGCGACAAGATCTGCATATATCGAGCCAAGATTACGAACTGAACTTCATTTTCGGCAACGAACTTTAGAACATCACGTTCGGCCATTTCTTTACCAAGCGCTACCAACGGCAGGTGCGTGAAAGTTAAACCAGCTGATTCCACTAGCTCTCGAAGCTGATTGTGATTGGAAAATACGCCAACTATTTCAACTGGCATTTCGCCGATTTCTCGAAGGAAGAGAAGTTCGCGCAGGCAGTGACTTTCAGTAGTCACCATGATGATCGCACGCTTCTTCACGGAATACTCGCGCAAACTTAAGTTGGGCGTGAATCTTTCCAATTCAGTTCGGAGCAGAGTATCTGCTTCTGCGAATGAGATTTGCGTTTCAAAACGAGTGCGCATGACAAAGACATTTGAATCTGGATCAGTGAATTGCTGATTCTCAATTATGTTGCCGCCGCAGGCCAAGATTGCAGATGTCATTGCATGGACGATCCCTGGTTGGTCAGTGCATTGCAGGGTTGCGATCAAATCCATCTTAGACTCCTCTTTTGTAATAAGAGGAGCCTATTTCACTTCAGGACCCTTTCGGTTACGTTGCTTAGTGGCTGATAGTGAAGCGCTTGAGAGCTTTGGGTGCCCACCAGTTTCGTTCGCCAAATAGTCGCATTAAGGCGGGTACCAAAAAGGCTCGAACAACCGTGGCATCCAGCAAGATGGCAAAGGCCACACCGAATCCCAAGGTCTTGATGTTGGTAACCCCGCTCGTTAAGAAAGCAGCGAAAACGATGGCGAGCAACATAGCGGCAGCGGTGATGATTCGAGCCGAACGCTGCAGGCCGGTAGCCACGGATTCGATATTGGACTTGCCAGATTCATGTTCTTCTTTAATTCGCGAGAGCAAAAAGACTTCATAGTCCATCGAAAGTCCGAAGGCGACGACGGCGATCAAGATGACCATCGAGGTATCAAGCGAACCAGTCACCGTGAACTTTCCTACCAACCAATTCATATGACCATCAATGAATATCCACGTCAGGGTACCTAATGTGGCGCCTAACGAAAGTACATTCAAGATTACCGCCTTGATTGGCAGAATTATTGAGCCAGTAAACATAAAGAGCAGTAGCAACGTTCCGATTGCAATCCAGCCCAGCGCCCAAGGCAGGGTCCTGGCAATGCCAGCTTGGCTGTCGGCGTAATCGGCTGCAACGCCACCAATCAATGTGCCAGCCGGAGCTGAAAGCTTTCGGATCTCATCGATCATGGTTTGGGCCGCAGGAGTTCTGGAACTAATTGTTGGAATTGCACTTAACCGCAGTGTGGAACCGACAGCTTCTGGCGTGCCAACGCCGCCAACTCCCGGAACTTGCTTTAGCGCAGCGACATATTTAGCAATGGTTGCCTCTTGACCGACGCCATTAGGAATGATGATTTCGATTGGGCTGCCTTCTTGGCCAGGAAATTTTTCTAATGAAACGGCAGCAGCAAGTGCAGCTTTATCTGATGCTGGTAAGACTCGGCTATCTACTTGAGAGAAGACAATTCCCTTTAGCGGTGCGGCAAGCGTTCCTAGAAGGATAAATGACAAGACCACGACGGCAACCGGGCGACGCATCACAAAGCGAGCGGTCTGTGCCCAGCGGCCATCTTCCTTTGGCGTGATCGCACTTCGGCGGACCACTAATTTATCAATTCGATTACCGAGCAGCGCCAGGATCGCGGGAAGTGGAATTAGCGCGCCAAGGACTGCCATTGCAACAACGGTCACGCCCGCATAGCCAAATGACTTTAGGAACATCTGTGGGAAGAACATCAACGCCGAGAGCGTGATCATGACGGTCACGCCGGAAAAGAAGACCGTTCGCCCGGCTGTAGACACGGTTTTTATAACGGATTCAGCGACACTCTTGCCATGGTGGAGCTCCTCGCGGAAGCGGTTGACGATTAATAGTGAGTAATCGATTCCCAGGCCAAGACCCATACCAGTTACTAAGTTCAGGGCGAAGATGCTGACGCCAGTTGCCAAGCTAATTAAGTACAAGGCAAGGAAGGCGCCAAGAATCGCGCTAAGACCAACTACCAGTGGCATTGCTGAAGCAATCAAGCCACCGAATACGAAGGCCAACAACATAAAGGTTGCTGGAATCGAGATTGCTTCGGCCAACGCTAAGTCTTTAGAAATTCTGCTGCTAATCGCAAAGCTGAAGGTGGCATAGCCGCCGACATAGGTTCGTAAACCGTTCTTGGTTCCGTCATATTTGGCTTGAATTCTTTTGGCCAGATCGGTCGCGGTCGATGGGTCGCTCTCAGTTGAGTAGATGAAGATGTAAGAGGCGTTTCCATCTTTGCTCATCAAAGTAGGTGCTCCGCCGGTTGACCAATACGAAAGAGTTTTGGTTACGCCAGGTTCGGAGCGAATCGCGCTTTCTAGAGCCGTGGCGTTGGTGACAACGGTTGGGTCGGAGACCGATTTTCCAGCGTCTACCGCCAGAACGATGGCGGGATCTTTGACGTGGAAGGTATTAGCCAAATAGGCAGAAACCTTCGTGGAGTCGCTCTTAGGGTCGTTATAACCGCCATTAGAGAGGCGTGCGAAGACTAGGGAGCCAACCCCGCCTGCGACTATGACCGCCAATATAAAGAGCGCTAAAACGCGCTTACGTTGTCGAACTAGTGCTCCAGCAAATTTTTCGAACATGATCCGCTCCTATCGGCTATCTGAACAATGGTCAGATTATGCGCGGCTATTTGAACACTGTCAAGTTTAGCGCGATACTAAGCACATGGCATCTGAGGCAATATCGGCGAAGGCTGGCTACCACCACGGAGATTTGGTGGCGGCCCTCATCTCCCAAGCCCGAGAGCTGGTGGCGGCTAATGGCGCCGACCATGTCTCGATGCGTGAGGTTGCCGCAAAGATCGGTGTGAGCCCTTCCGCCGTTTATCACCACTTTCCAGATAAAGATGCGCTGCTGGGCGCGCTTGGGCGCACGATTTTTGAAGAGCTGGCTGATGAACAAGAGGCGGCATCAAAGGCGATCCCTGGAAAATCGGCAACTGCCACTCGCAAACGATTTCGGGCAATTGGGGTGGCTTACTTCAGTTTCGCAAAATCGAATCCAAATCTCTTCCGCTTATGTTTTGGCCCACTTTGTGCCATGGGAAAATTTGATGAGAAAGCGAATTCTCGCGCTTGGCAGTTGTTGGTCTCGGGGTTGGAAGAGATGTCGGCAATTGGCGCAGTAGATCCAGCGGTTCGGCCGAACGCTGAAATTTTGGTCTGGGCCGCGATTCACGGTTCATCTATGCTGGTTTTAGATGGCTTATTGCCGGAGGAAGCAATTCATTTAGTTTTGGATTCGATCGAAGTTGCCTTGCAAGGCGCAGCGCCAGTTACCAAATTAAAAACCGTTAATAGGGTGGCGAAGAAATGAGCGATCCAAAGATTTTGCCGGAGATTACTTCCGATGAAGTTGATAATGAATCAGATGATCGACGGGATGCAGAAATCGCAGCTGATAAGCCACCCCACCACTAATAAAGCTATTTAGAGAAAGCTAAGGAGCGGGATCACTCTTCGGGGCAGGAGTAGGTGCTGGGGTTGGACTCTTCTTCTCGGTTGAAGTCGTGCTGGTCCGAGAGTCATTCTTATAAAAACCAGAACCTTTAAAAACGACACCTACATTGGAGTAGACCTTGCGAACTTCGCCCTGGCAGAGCGGGCAGATCGAAATGGCATCTTCGGAGAAGGCTTGAAAGAGCTCAAATTCATGGCCACAGACGGTGCAGGCATATTGATATGTGGGCATGGGCAGTAGTCTAAAGAAGTGAGCCCATTGGTTCTAATCGAGAGAGGCCGGGCATGAGAAAGTTCCAGGTTTTAGCGCTCAGTTTCGCCTTTCTGCTAATCCCCAGCCTGGCTAACGCCAACTCGATAACGAGCACCTCCCCATTAGCCGATGCCATTCTGGTCGTAGCTCCCAATGCGGTTTCGATTACTACCGCAACGCCACTGATGGATCAAGGCAATAGCGTCAGCGTTACTGATTCCATGGGTGTCCGCGTTGATGACGGTTCGCTCGCGATCAATATCGATACTGCTGTAATAGGTATGAAGCCGCTAACGGCTACCGGGGTCTATACCGTTACCTACACATTGTTAGCGGTAAATGAAGACCCGCTAACTGGCACTTTTAGTTTTACTTTTAATGCTCCGGCAGTGATTGCCGCTCCCAGCAGCAGGCCAACCATGGCCACCCTCACCGCAACGCCGGCGCCTAATGCCTCCACCAGCACTTTGATTTATGCGCTTTTGATTGCAGCGCTCTTCGTCTTTCTCTTTTTAGTTTGGTACGCGATCATTATTTTCCGATCGGGAACAAAAAAGCCAAAGCGAAAGTAGATTTAAACCGCCATGTTTTTTGAAGCAGTTACTCACTTCCCAGATGCTGGCCCCTTGGTCAGCGCTTTGATTCCAATTGTTAAAGATTTAAGTTTGGTGGCTGGGATCACCGCAATTGGTTTGCTCTTAGCAGTTTCGTTTTTGATCGAAGAAGAGCACGGCCGAATCACCAAGGAGGGCTTTAGGGTTCGAGATTTAATCCGGTTTGCTTTTCTGGTTTGGTTTATTTGTATCTTTGGCAATGTAGTTCTTGAAATTTCAAATTTACTGGCGCAACCAATTGGTTCCTCGCTAGATCCAACCACGATGAAATCATTCTTCACGCAAACTTCATTGGGTCACAGCTACTTCGTTCAGCTTGTAATTGCCGCATCCATCTTGGCCTCACTGGGCCGAATGAAAAAGATTGGCAGCTTCAATCTTGCTTTGGCTTTTACGTTAATGGGTTTCGTCTTACCGGTTTTTCAGAGCCACTCCAGCAGCGCCGGTAATCATGGCTTGGCAATTGGATCGCTCCTCTTTCACGTTCTGGCGATCTCGCTCTGGGTAGGCGGAATTATTGGTCTGTTGGTTATTTCACCAGTCAATCGAGAAAAGAGTTTGGCACGCTTTAGTTCGTTGGCGTTATGGTGCGCAGTCATTGTTGCAATCAGTGGCGTGGCAAATGCTTGGACCCGGCTAAACTTCTTAGCTGGTTGGAATTCTATGTATGGCGTCTTAGTAGCGCTGAAGGTGGCGTTAATGGCGATCCTTATCGGCTTTGGTGTTCGTCACCGCCGATATATTGCGCGCGAACTTTCCGGCACCAGAGCGGTATTTCAACTCTTAACGGCGGAACTTTTTGTCATGACTATCACCGTCGTAATAGGCGGATGGTTATCAGTTACTGCGCCACCGGTTTCAAACGCAACCGCCAGCGCCCCATTCGACCCGGCGATAAATTTGACGGGTGTGGCGATGCCTCCAGCTCCAACTTTTATGAAGATCATGACCGAATATGCACCTGATGGAACCTTCATCGGCTTGCTGGTGCTGGCCACGGCGCTCTATATCCGTGGTGTCGTTTTGCTCGCTCGTAGAGGCGATAGTTGGCCTAAGGGTCGCACTGTCGCATTCATTCTCGGCGTTGTAGCCACTGACTTTGCAACTAGCGGCGGCATAGGTGTCTATTCGCATTTTTCTTTCTCCCTTCATATGGTCGCTCATATGATTTTAGGAATGATTGCGCCAATTGGATTTGTACTAAGTGCCCCAATCACCTTGGCTCTTCGTACCTTGCCGATCGGGCGCACTCCATCGGAGCGTGGCGTAAGGGCGACATTCTTGTCATTCTTGAATTCGCGCTATGCGCGAACGATCACCAATCCCATTACGGCGTTGGCGATCTTCGATGGTTCGCTCTTTTTGCTTTACATGACCCCGATCTTCGGTGGTTTGATGAAGAGCCACAGCGGCCACCTGTTGATGGATATCCATTTTCTGGCGGCCGGTTTTCTCTTCTTCCATGTAATTGTAGGAATCGATCCAAATCCCCAGCGAGTACCTCATCTGGTTCGGATCATCATTCTCTTTGCCGCAATGAGCATTCATGCCTTCTTCTCGGTGGCGTTGATGTCTTCCAGCTCGCTCTTAGATCATGGCTATTTTGCCGCCCTTCATCGACCTTGGTCACTGGATCTACTGGCTGATCAAAAGGCAGGTGGCGCTATTGGTTGGGCTATGGGGGAGATTCCAATTCTGATTGCACTGGTGGCCACATTTATTCAGTGGGTGCGCGATGATTCTCGCGAAGCAAAGCGTTTGGATCGAGCTTCTGATCGCGCGGTGGCCATGGGCGATGATGATGAATTAGCAACGTATAACAAGCATTTACTGAACCTGGCTCGCCGCGATCAGGAAAATCCCGAGAATTAACTAGACGACCAACTTAGAAACTGGGTTAATTGGATCATGGACGCATTAATAGCACCGGAATATGAAGAGTTGCGCGAAAGTGTGAAGTCGCTGGTATCAAAGAAGGTCGCACCTTTCGCCCATGATGTTGATGAAGCGGCGCGCTTTCCGCAGGAAGCTTACGAAGCCCTGCATGCGGCTGACTTGGCGGCGGCCCATGTCCCGGCAGAGTTTGGCGGCCAGGGCGCCGATGCCTTAGCTACAGTAATCATTATTGAAGAGGTTGCCAGAGGTTGCGCCGCCAGTTCGCTAATTCCCGCCGTCAATAAATTGGGTTCGGTCCCATTGCTGATAGCGGGAAGTTCGGCGCAGAAGCAGAAATATTTGCCACAGTTAGTGGCTGGAAACGGCTTCTCATATTGTCTTTCAGAATCCGAAGCGGGCTCCGATGCCGCCGCTATGAAGACTAAGGCGGTGCGAGATGGCGAAGGTTGGGTGATTTCTGGCAGCAAGAAATGGATTTCAAACGCTGGCTTTTCCGAGTTCTACACCGTTCTGGCCTCCACAAATCCAGAGCTCGGAGCAAAGGGAATTACTGCTTTTATTATCGAAAAGAGCGATGCCGGAGTTTCCTTCGGCGCTCATGAAAAGAAAATGGGCTTTCGTGGTTCACCAACGAGAGAGGTCTATTTAGATAACGTTCGAATTTCCGATGATCGACGGTTGGGCGAAGTCGGAGATGGTTTCGGAATAGCTATGAAGACTTTGGATCACACTCGAATCACCATCGCTGCCCAAGCGTTGGGTATTGCTCAAGGCGCTTTCGATGCCGCGTTGAAATATTCGCATGAGCGAATTCAATTCGGGAAACCGATCTTTGATTTTCAAGGGATCCAATTTATGTTGGCCGATATGGCAATGCAGATCGCAGCCGCGCGCTCTTTGGTTTACACCGCTGCCGTGAAAAGCGAGCGGGGCGATTCTGATTTAACTTTCTACTCAGCTGCTTGCAAATGTTTTGCCTCTGATGTGGCGATGAAGGTAACGACTGATGCCGTTCAGATTTTAGGTGGCTATGGCTATGTCAGCGACTATCCAGTTGAGCGAATGATGCGCGATGCCAAATTAACTCAAATTTATGAAGGTACCAATCAGATTCAACGGGTTGTTATGGCGCGCCATTTAAACGAGCTATAAATAACTTACTTTCGAAAGCGCACGATCAGATCGGGGGTTGCGGCGGCATCGACTCGTTGATCATGGCTTTCGTTGGGAATCGCCTCACTGGTGATTTCGCCACTGTGGAGCAAGGCAATTTTCCAAGCTGAAACCCGAGCCAGCGCTCGGTCGTAAGAGCCGCCACCCTGACCCAATCGATTGCCTTCGCGATCAACATGGAGCGCTGGCACAATAACGATTTCAATCTCAGCTTCAGCAGATAGAGAGATCGGGGCTCCCGTTGGCTCCATAATTTTTCCCGATTGCTTCAGAGTGGAAATCTCGCCATCCCATTTAATCCACGCCAGGTCGTTATCTGGAAGTAGTTTTGGGAGGTAGATCACCTTGCCCATTCTTAGTAGTTCTTGATGGAGATCCTGCGTCGCTGGTTCACTGCCATAGGAGAGATACGAGGCGATCTGAGATGCTGCTTTAAATTCATCGGAAGCCAGAATATGAAGCCAAGAATCCTGGGCAAAGCGAAGTTCGCGTTCATGGCGATAATATTTTCTAAGTTCCGCTTTTTCGTTTTGAGTCATAGTTGAGAGTTCGCTAACGCTGAAAAATGCATGGCTTTACTCTAAGGAAGAAGTAGGGTTTAGTCATGGATAGCAGAGTCAGCGATTTTCTCGACCAATTGCTGGCAATCTCTCACCCCTTAGAGCCTTTTGATATGCCGCTTTTGGATGCCCATGGCGCCAGCCTGGCTCAGGACATCTTCGCGGGAGAGCGGTTGGTCCTTCGTGCCGGCTCCCGGATTAGATCTACTCAGATTGGCTTGGCCGCCTCGATCGGGTTGGATCGCTTGCCTACCAGGCCACATCCTCGGGTCGTAGTGATTTCGGCCGGCGATGATTTAGTTGAACCTGGCCAACCGTTGGGTGACGAAGAGGACGAATACGAAACTAACTCTTGGCTTCTAACTACCGCAGTTCGAGAAGCTGGAGCCACCGGCTATCGAGTCCATACCATCCCAGAAAATCATGCCCAACTTCGTCAAATTGTTGAAGATCAGTTGGTGCGCGCCGATTTAATTGTTATCAGCGGCGAAAGCCAAGACGAATCCTTTGCCTTAATTACTGGAGTATTGGCCGAGATGGGCGACATCACCACCGTCACACCTAATCTGGCCGAAAGCGGACAACATAACTTTGGTCTGATCGGTCCCGATAAGACCCCCGTTGTGACTTTGCCAGGCGATCCAATTGGTGCATTTTTGTCAATGGAAATATTTATTCGCCCCATGATTCGAACGATGCTTGGCGCTTCGAATGTATTTAGAAATGTGCTCTCACTCACCCTGGCGGAATCAATAACGTCCCCGCTAGGAAAGACCAGTTATATCCGAGCCGCGATCGAAACCAATGGCACCGTTATTGCGCTGCCAGATCAGAATGATTTGCTCTCACTCTCCGATGCGGCTGGGTTAATCGCTGTTCCCGAAAAGAGTGAAGGTTATAAAGCGGGCGAAATGGTAAATGTAATAATTCTCGAACGAAGCAATAATTAATTGAGCACCTACTGGCCCATGATTCTTCACGATGGTGCAATTACGTTAAAACCACTGCGGTATCGAGACCGCAAGCGCTGGGATGAAGTTCGTCGAGCCAATCGAGAATGGCTTTCACCGTGGGAGGCAACCAGGCCACTAATACCGGGTGAGTCGAGCAGCGGGTCACTGCCCACTTACTATGAAATGGTTAATCAGCACCGCCGCGAGGGACGACAGCTTCGCTCGATTTCGCTCGGGATTTGGTTTAGCGAGGGCGGGAAATCGAATTTTGTCGGCCAAATAACGCTGGGCGGTATTGTTCTTGGCGCCCTTCGGGGGGCTCACATCGGGTATTGGATTGACTCGCGTTACT
Source organism: Actinomycetes bacterium (assembly GCA_037142435.1). Classification (GTDB taxonomy): domain Bacteria; phylum Actinomycetota; class Actinomycetes; order Nanopelagicales; family Nanopelagicaceae; genus CAIMZW01. The sequence continues at coordinate 15,982 of JBAXAO010000024.1, forward strand.
CCAATAGGGGGATCACAACGCAATCGGTAAACCTACTGACCCGATATGCCTTCGATGAGCTGGCCCTCCATAGGATTGAAATCAACCTTCGCCCAGAGAATTCGGCTTCGAAGAAAGTGGCCGAAAAATGCGGCTATACCTTCGAAGGGCTACGTCCTCGCTTCCTCCACATCGATGGGCAATGGCGCGATCACCTCTCCTTTTATAAAGAAAATCCCGCAATTCAGTAATAATTCGTTAACTTTTTACGAGAAAAATATTTAATTTCAAAGTGGACATACAAGGCAAATCCCGACATTTTTAGGCTTGGAAGTCTAAGGTTTGTCATTATGGCTTCCAGTTTGATCTACCTAATCATCATCGGGATGTGGGTCGCATATTTTCTTCCGCGTTGGATCACCAGCCATGAAGAAGTTTCAGGTCGTTCTGCCGAACGCGCGAAGAGCGCAATGAAATCAGTTACCGAAAATGATCGGCCAAACTTTCGACCAGAAATAGTCGAGCCGGATCTCAAGCGAAAAATTATCGCTCGTCGTCGAATTATATTTTCAATTTTAGCCACCTCCTTTTTAGGGACGCTAGTTGTTGTAACAGTTGGTGCCGTTGCTTGGTCACTGCTTTTCATTCCCCTTTCAGCGCTCGCGATTTATAGCGTTTCGGTTCGTCGTCAGATAATCGCAACCCAACTTCGCACTCGTCGCTTGAACGCGCTCAAGCAAATTACTGCTGCTGAAATTAAACTTGAACCAACGGAACGAATTACATTTGCACGAGAACGAAGTGAGAGCGCAGAAAATTGGGTACCGCTCACTGAGCGTTTGGATACCGCTGGCGTTGTGGTTATTCCACGGGAACGCCAAAGCTGGCAGCCAATATCGGTGCCAAAACCTACCTATGCCAGCGCGCCAAAGGCCATTACGCCAAAGCGAATTATTGATCTAACCGTTCCGGGTACTTGGCAGGAAGAAGAGATTCTGCTTGAGACCTTCTTGTTGCCATCAAGAGAAGATATCTTTGATCAAGAGCTGGCCGAACAAGCGGCTGTTGAGCACCTTGAAGTTCGGGAATCTAAAGCCGTAAACGACTAGTGCTAGCCTGAAGCCCCAGGTATTTAGGGGCTGTAGCGCAGTTGGTAGCGCGCCTCGTTCGCAACGAGGAGGCCAGGGGTTCGATTCCCCTCAGCTCCACGCTTTGCTTTCGTCATTTATTAACGCGCGATAGCCACTTTCAGCGCCTTGGTTTCAGCCGCTCTGCCAAAGGTGTCATATGCCTCCATGAATTGATCGAAGGTAAAGCGATGAGTAACCATCTTGTGAGCTGGTAATTTCTTGCTTTCAATTAACTTCAGAAGCATTGGGGTTGTGTTTGTATTAACCAATCCCATACTGATGAAGACGTTTTGAATCCAGAGGCTCTCTAGATGTAGTGGAACTTCTTTGCCGTGCACACCAACGTTTGCGACGTGCCCACCTGGCCGAACTATTTCAGTCGCCATAGTGAAGGTTGTAGGAACTCCCACAGCCTCAATTGAAACGTCAACGCCCGCGCCATCTGTCATGGCCATTACTTCCGCTTTCCATGTTGCCGTGCCAGAAAGAACGGTATCGGTTGCGCCAAACTCTCGAGATTTCTCCAGACGGTTTGAGTCAAGATCAATAGCAATAATTTTTGCTGCGCCATAGAGACCGGCAGTTGCAATAGCAGCCAATCCCACAGGACCAGCGCCAATGACGGCAACAACATCGCCTGGCTTTACGCCACCATACTGAACTCCAATTTCAAATCCCGTTGGAAAGATGTCGGAGAGCATGAGACCTTCTTCGTCGGTGACACTCGCAGGTAGCTTGTAAAGAGAATTCTCTGCATATGGAACACGGACATATTCAGCTTGGGTTCCATCGATCAGGTGTCCAAAGACCCAGCCAATTCCAGACGCGCCTTCGTCACCAAGGCAGTGTGAGTAGAGACCCATCTTGCAATTAGGGCAAGAGCCGCAGGACTTAATGCAAGAAATAATTACTCGATCTCCGACCTTGAGATTGGTAACGGAGGAGCCAACTTCAGTGATCTTTCCGACGCCTTCATGGCCCAAGATTCGACCAGGGGTGACTGCAGGTACATCTCCTTTGAGAATATGTAAATCAGTTCCACAAATAGTTGTTGTGTCCAATCGAACAATTACATCCGTTGGATTTTGAATCACCGGATCTGGCACATCAATCCAAGACTTGATACCAGGTCCGCCATATACGAGTGCTTTCATTTTGGGTACTTGCCCTTCAGAAACTTCGCAAAACGACTTTGCTTATTAATGCTTCGCTCCTGGCTTATCAAAGTAAAGAGAAAGCATCACGTTTGGGGTGTGATGTTCAAATAGGAGAGTTATCCCGCGGAGCCACCACTACAAACTGTCTAAAAGTCGCACCTCACAGGCTAATTACTTGCCCAGCTCTGACAAGCGGTTGAGACTTAAGCTCTAGCCGGAGAAGTAGCACTGCATCTTGCGGATGCCGGGGATCTCGAGATCGCTCATGAAGCTGGATGATAAGAATAAAGTTGCACTTTTAACTCTTGCTCTTATCGCTTCTTCCTTAGTTGCTCTCACCACCACATCTCATGCTTTCACTCCAGCTGCCAACATAATCATCTGCACCGATCTGACAACCCATCTTCCTGAAATTCTTCGTGCCAATAAGAAAAGCTGCGACTTTGAAGATGCCGCTACGATCTTTCATCCTGAGGTAATTGATAGCCCGACACACTCCGGGACTGGATTTATCACCCTTCGCATCTGCACCTCGATTAACCCCTTGTTCTCTTATCAGCTCATTCGCACTAGCTGCGCTAAGTATCAAAAGAGTACGGATTACTACCGCGCCATCTCCACTCCCAAGACCCCGACGATCTCATCGACTTTAGCTTTTACTCATGACGGAGCGATCTTGAGTATTGCCCAAGATGGCGATGGAACAGATTCACCAATTACCTATTACCTGATTAAGAATCTCACTACCGGGATCACCACTAAAGTGGCTAGAGCCCCGCTAGCTAATCTGACACAGATCCACATTTGGAACCTTTCGGCGCAGACTCAATACACCTTCACAATTACGGCCGTGAGCGCTGATGGGATATCGGCCAGCAGCAGCGTCAGTGGCGCGATCACTACACCTCATGCTCCTGCCGCCCCGGTAGCAGCACCTGCCTTCACACTCTCTGCCTCCTTTGAATCTCGCGCCTCCAATAGCGCCGCGACCGGATTCACGATCAACTCAACCGGCGGCGTTATTGCCAGCTTTGCTATTTCACCAGCAGCACCGGCCGGAATTAGTTTTAATACTTCCACGGGAGCATTTAGTGGAACTCCAACTGCAGTGGCAAGTGCCACCGTTTATACGGTGACAGCAACTAATGCATCAGGAAGTGCAAATGCCACGTTTACATTCACCGTTACCTCTGCCGGCTATAACGTAGGTGACACGGGTCCGGGAGGAGGATTGATTTATTACTACCGAGCTTCTGGTTTCAATTGTGGTAACACATTCACTCCTACGGGAAGTCCAACCGGTGGGCTATGTCATTACTTAGAAGTTGCACCTAATACTTGGTCGGGAGGATCCACGGATCCAAGAAAGACTTGGGCGTATACGACAGACCCAACTTGCCTCGTACCAGGAATCACAGCTGATGCATCTGCCAATAACAGTAGCGATGCTATTGGTCTTGGCCGTAAAAACTCTCTTGCAATCGAGAATCAAATGTGCAACGACTTCGGAAATGACGGTACGGCATATGCGGCTTATTCTGCCGATTCCTATAGGGGTGGGAGCCTTACCGACTGGTACCTGCCAACGAGTGCAGAGCTAAATCAACTTTGTAAGTGGGCATTAGGTCTGGCATGGGCATCTGATGCAACTCCTTGTAGCAGTGGAACCTTGAGCAATGGAGGGCTTTTGATTGAGAGATACTGGTCCTC
>JBAXAO010000025.1:0-19460 GCA_037142435.1 Actinomycetes bacterium
GTTGGTGCCGTTGGTGCCGTTGGTGCCGTTGGTGCCGTTGGTGCCGTTGGTGCCGTTGGTGCCGGCTTCGCCTTTGTCACCCTTGTCACCCTTAGGACCAACATCGCCTTGAATGCCTTGGATGCCAGGTATTCCTTGAATTCCCTGATCACCCTTGTCGCCTTGGATGCCTTGGATGCCTTGGATGCCTTGGATGCCTTGGATGCCTTGGATGCCTTGATCGCCCTTGTCTCCCTGCACGCCTTGATCGCCTTGATCGCCCTGAGGACCCTTAGGGCCTTCGTTGGAGGAGGAACCTTCCGATGAAGATCCATCGGCAGATGCGGCGGTTGATGTTGAAATTCCGGCCGCAACAAGTACGGAAGCCGACAAAGCTGTCGCCAATACGAGCGACAAAATATTCTTCTTTGTAAAAACCATTTCTTGCCCTTCCCTTAAACCATTGATAGTTATCTGAGAGGCTTCTCTCAAATCTCTCCTCTACCTCTCGGAAGATTGACGTTATACTCACAGACCACAGGTCTAGCCACAAATGAAATAATTCAATTTTTACGCTTAGAACATCGCACCAAACTCGCAATCTAGAATCTTGGTCCAAAAATGGGCCTCAAACGACCCTCCTGCCGAACCAGAGAAAATCAAGGTGGAAAATATGGCAATGAGCGAACCGCCTTCCGATGAGACTTCGACAGCCAAGAAAAGAGTCGAACGTTTCTTCGTTCCAGTGATTGCCGGGCTGATCCTCATTGCAGGCGGCGTCGGGGCTTTCATCATTCATTCCAATTCCACCAAGAGCGTGGGTCCCTCAGTGGCCACGCAGGTATCACTCACCCCTTTTGGGCCAGCCCTCGTCAACCAACTGGAACTATCAAATGTTCATACAACCGTGAAGCACTCGGTCTACTGGGCTGGGACTATTGCCAACAGCTCGTATGAACTGACTATCACTAAGAGTGGTTCGGTCTACGTTCGCTACCTCGCCGCCGGCGTCACCGCTGGATCCCCGGAAGCCTCACTAACCATTGGCTCATATCCCAAGACGGGCGCTTTCGAACAACTTCAAACCTGGGGCAAAGCCGCAGGAGCTCTCACCGTAAAAGACAAAGGCGGCGCGCTGGTCTATCGCCAAACGGCAACCAGCAAGAACGCATACTTTGCTTTTAAGAACTCTGCACTGCTGGTTGAAGTCTTCTCACCAGTACCAAATGCTGCCTTTGATTTAATCCAAAGTGGAAAAGTTGTTCAAGTTTCCTAACTCTTAACGGGCAGAGTTTTTGGTTTGAAATTGGCGCGCTTGGCTTCAAAGGCCGAGACTTCGTCCAACTTCTTGAGCGTTAGTCCAATGTCGTCCAGACCCTCTATTAAACGCCAACGGGTGTAGTCATCGATTGCGAACGGCAAAGAAACCGAGCCATACACCACCGTCTTGCTCTCCAAGTCAACGGTTACCGCTAACTTCGGATCGGTTTCGACCGCAACCCAGATTGCCTCGACAGCTTCTTGTGGCAGGACCACAGTCAGCAAGCCGGCTTTCTGCGAATTGCCGCGAAAAATATCGGCAAAGCGACTAGAGATGACGACTTTGAATCCGTAGTTCTGGAGCGCCCACACAGCGTGTTCGCGCGAAGATCCGGTACCAAAATCTGCACCGGCGACTAGAACAGTCGCGCCAGCAAACTCAGGCTTGTTCAAAACGAATTCGGGATCGTTGCGCCAGGCACCGAAGAGACCGTCTTCAAAGCCACTCTTGGTCACGCGCTTGAGATAAACGGCGGGAATGATCTGGTCGGTATCGACGTTGCTGCGACGAAGGGGCAGAACGGTTCCGGTGTGCTTAATAAATTTTTCCATTTTCTCCCCTTACAAATCTGCTGGTGATGACAAGGTGCCACGAAGTGCGGTGGCAGCGGCTACAAGCGGGCTTACCAGGTGAGTTCGTCCACCCTTTCCTTGGCGACCTTCAAAGTTTCGGTTGCTGGTAGATGCCGAACGCTCCCCTGGTGCCAATTGATCAGGATTCATTCCCAAACACATCGAGCAACCAGCGTTGCGCCATTCAGCACCTGCTGCGATAAATACCTTGTCCAAACCTTCTTGCTCGGCTTGCAAGCGCACTCGGGCAGAACCAGGAACTACCAACATGCGAAGATCGCTGGAAATGTGTTTACCTTCCAGGACAGCTGCGGCAGCACGTAAATCTTCGATTCGGCCGTTGGTGCAAGAGCCAAGAAAGACGGTATCAACCTTGATGGATTTCAACGGCGTGCCGGCCACTAGCCCCATGTATGTAAGGGCGCGCTCGGCAGCTCCGCGCTCTTCAACGTCAGCGATATCGGCTGGGTTTGGAACGTTTGCCGAGAGTGGAAGTCCTTGGCCGGGGTTGGTACCCCAGGTAACGAAGGGCGCCAGTTCATCAGCATTAATAAAAATTTCTTTATCAAAAACGGCATCAGCGTCGCTGTGCAAAGTGTTCCAGTAAGCAAGAGCCGCATCCCAATCGGCCCTTTCCGGTGCATGGGGCTTGCCATGGACATAATCGAAAGTTGTCTGATCAGGGGCAATAAGACCTGCGCGAGCACCTGCTTCGATCGACATATTACAAACAGTCATGCGCCCTTCCATCGAAAGCGCACGGATTGCAGATCCGCGGTATTCCAAAACATAACCTTGTCCGCCACCAGTTCCAATTTCGGCGATGACAGCCAAGATGATGTCCTTACTGGTTACTCCAGGACGCAACGTTCCTTCAACATTAATGGCCATCGTCTTAGGTCGAAGCAACGGCAGAGTTTGAGTGGCGAGAACATGTTCGACTTCGCTGGTACCAATTCCAAATGCCAAAGCACCAAAAGCTCCATGGGTGGAAGTGTGGGAATCGCCGCAGACGATAGTCATTCCTGGTTGGGTGATTCCAAGTTGCGGACCAACCACGTGAACAATTCCTTGCTCGGCATCGCCCAATGAGTGCAGACGTACGCCAAATTCAACGCAATTGGCACGCAAAGTATCTACCTGCAATTTTGAAACCGGATCAGCAATCGGAAGATTGATATTTTGAGTAGGCACATTGTGATCTTCGGTGGCGATGGTCAGATCAGGACGACGAACCGCACGCCCGGCAAGACGAAGGCCATCGAATGCTTGTGGGCTAGTGACTTCGTGAATCAAATGAAGATCAATGTAAAGCAGATCTGGTTCTCCAGGGTTGCTGCTAACGATGTGATCAGCCCAGATTTTCTCGGCTAGTGTTTTACCCATATCTGTTCCTGCTCTCGCTCGGTCTATTCAATTCTTGCTAATCCACCCCAGATACTTGCGTCTCACTAGATAAGATGCCAGTATTAGATTGTGGACAAGAAGAATAGCGGAGTTGGCGTACTAGATAAAGCCGTACGCATATTGGCGACCTTAGAATCCGGCCCGCACTCTCTTTCCGAGTTGGTGGCCGCTACTGGCATTGCCCGGCCAACGGCTCACCGCTTGGCTGTGGCCCTGGAATTTCATCGCCTGGTTTCGCGCGATTTCGTTGGCCGCTTTGTATTGGGCGCACGCTCGGCTGAACTAGCCGCTGCCGCTGGGGAAGATCGTCTTCTTGCTATCGCAGCTCCGGCTCTGGCCGCGCTACGGGATGCCAGTGGCGAAAGCGCCCAGTTGTACCGCCGCCAAGGCGATCAGCGCATCTGTGTAGCCACCGCCGAACGTATGAGCGGATTACGAGATTCTGTCCCCGTAGGAACCGTGCTGACTATGCAGGCTGGCTCTGCAGCTCAGGTCCTGATGGCTTGGGAAGAACCCGACCGATTGCATCGCGGCCTAGTAAATGCAAAATTCACGGCGGCCAGTCTTTCCGCGGTGCGTCGTCGCGGATGGGCTCAATCCGTTGGTGAAAGAGAAGCCGGAGTTGCTTCCGTCTCGGCCCCCGTGCGCGGACCCAACAACAAAGTGATTGCTGCTGTCAGCATTAGTGGACCAATGGAACGTTTAGGTCGCCAACCGGGTCGTATTCATGCCGCATCCGTCATGGCAACGGCAGCTCGGTTAACCGAATATTTAGCAAAAACTAAGTAGCCCCGAAGGGATTCGAACCCTCGTAGCTGGCTTGAGAAGCCAGAGTCCTAGGCCGCTAGACGACGGGGCCATTTCAACCCAGATAAGTCGACCGAAGCCGGATTACGCGGGAAAAACATTCCTAGAACAAGAAAAATCGCTGGGGTACCAGGACTCGAACCTAGACAAGCTGAACCAGAATCAGCTGGGCTGCCAATTACCCCATACCCCACTGCTCGAGACCGATATTGCGCTCTTCTGAAGGAGCACGGGCCAAAGCAACGGCTAAGGATACCCCCAAAAAAGAGGTAGTTCGAACGGGAATTACGCGATCGCAGCCTTGATTCGAGACAAGCTGCGCTCTCGTCCGAGGAGTTCCATGGATTCAAAGAGTGGCGGTGATATGTGGCTGCCAGTGATGGCAATCCGCACTCCCCCGAAGGCAATGCGAGGTTTTAGTCCCAATCCTTCAATCAAACTTGCCCGAAGCGCCGCCTCAATAGCCGCGTGGCTCCACTCGCTAATTGTCTCGAGTGCCACCAAGGCAGCCTTCAGAACAGATTGCGATTGTGCATCGGCAATCTTTGGCGCCGAATCAGTATCAACAACAAAATCCTGAACAAATAGAAATTTCACCATTTGCGTAACTTCAGCCAAAGTAGCAATCCGCTCTTGAATCAAAGGCAGAGCCTGGCGTACCACGGAGAGTTCAGCCTCGGTGCCAGTGACAACACCATCTCTTTTCAAGAAGGGCAGAACACGACCCAAGAAATCTTCGAGTTCGAGGGCACGGATTTTGTCCCCATTGATCGCTTCAAGTTTCTTCATATCGAAACGTGCTGGCGAACTGTGGACTCGTTCAACCGTGAAGAGTTGAGCGATTTCTTCGCGCGAAACATCTTCGCGATCATCGCCAGGTGACCAGCCAAGTAGAGCCAAGTAGTTACAGATGGCCTCCGGTAGATACCCGGCATCTCTGTACCAAGCGATGGAAACTTCGCCGTTTCGCTTTGAAAGTTTGGCGTTGTCTTGCCCCATAACAAAAGGTAGATGGGCAAACGCGGGATATTCAGCTTCCGTGAGACCCATCGCTTGATAGACGCGAATCTGTCGAGGCGTCGATGAAAGCAAGTCTTCGCCGCGCAACACATGGGTAATTTTCATCATTACATCATCGACGGCGACAGCGAGCGTATACAGCGGAGAGCCATCACCGCGCACCAAGACAAAGTCCGGTACAAAGTTGTGATCGAAACTAACTTCGCCACGAATCAGATCAGTGAAAGTTGTATGCCCATCAGGCATGCGCATGCGGACTACTGGTTTGCGGCCTTCACCGAGAAAAGCGGCGAGCTCTTCAGGAGAAAGGTTGCGGCACTTGCCGTCATACCCCGGTGCAACATTCGCAGCTCGCTGAGCCTCGCGTCTTGCTTCCAGTTCCTCGGAACTGCAATAGCAGTAATAGGCATCGCCTTGATCCAAGAATTTTTGCGCCCATTCTGCGTAAATATCTAGACGTTGGCTCTGCATGTACGGTCCGAAAGGTCCACCTACTTCGGGACCTTCATCCCATTGCAACCCAAGCCATCTTAGGGTGTCGAGCGCAGCAGCGATGTATTCATCTGTGACTCTCTCACGATCGGTATCTTCGATGCGAAAAATAAACTTTCCGCCAGTGTGACGGGCATAGGCCCAGTCGAAAAGCGCGGTACGGATATTTCCCACATGCAGATCGCCTGTCGGAGACGGAGCAAAGCGAACACGAACTTCTTTATTAGTTGGCACGAGATGACACCCTATTCGACAAAGATCCGATACCTTCAATAGTGACAGTAACTTCAGAATGCGCGGGCATAGGACCGATCCCAGCAGGAGTTCCGGTCAAAATAACGTCACCTGGCAATAAAGTCATTACCGAAGTAACAAATTCAATAATTTCAGGCACTTTAAAGATCATGGCTGATAATTTGGAAGATTGTTTCTCCTCCTCATTGAGCACAGTGGAGATCATTTGTTCGCCGGGTTCGAACTGAGTTTCAATCCAGGGGCCGAGAGGACAGAAGGTGTCGAATCCTTTTGCTCGACTCCACTGACCATCCTTTTTCTGTAAATCTCGAGCGGTGACATCATTACCGATTGTGTAACCAAAAATGACATCGCGAAATTTGGCAGCAGGAACTTCTTTGCAAATGCGTCCAATTACAATTGCTAGTTCGCCTTCGAAATCGACTCGCTCGCTCATACGCGGCCACTGGATGACATCATGTGGACCAATAACTGTTGTATTTGGTTTGATAAAGATGATGGGCTCTTCGGGAACCGCTGAATCCATTTCAGCTGCATGGTCGGCGTAGTTCTTGCCAACACAAACCACCTTGCTCCGAGGAATCACGGGCGCAAGAAGGCGTACATGATCTAAATCGACGGTCTTGTCCATGGGAACGATTCCTGAGTAGATCGGGTCGCCCTTCAACACCAGAATCTTGTTTTGGTCATTGAGCACGCCAAAGAGCGGATCCGAGCCCAAATGAGCACTTTCGAGGGGGCTAAATCGCACAATTCGCATGAGGCGAACTCTACCGTTAAAGAGAAATCAGCTGGTTTTCGGTATTTACCCAAAGAATGAGAGCCGAAGGTGATTCCCCGCGAATGAGATTGAGACTTTCTGTCGAAGGTTGGACTCCGGCGACAACGACAGCTTCAATCCCCTGAATTTGGCTGGCTTTGGCCACCACGAGTACCGCTTGTAGCGCATCAACGCTGAAGTCACCGGAAAGAACCGGAATGGCCACATAGGTGCGACCGGTGCTATCGCGCAGGGCCGCGGCTGATGTTGCGCCAGAACGAGTCTTGGTGGCGCTCGCTAAGACCTGCAACTTTGTATCCTCAGGATTACTGCTCACGAGTTGATTCCTTCTCGTCAAAAATTCTCGTTACCAGCACCGTACCAATTCGATGGCGACGTCCGATAGGACGTTCAGCTGTTAATTTCCAAGATCCAAGTGAGATGGTGCTGCCAGGAATCGGAACTCGACCAAGTTGCTTGGATAATAATCCGCCAACGCTATCGACATCTTCTCGATCATCTTCGGCGATCTCAAGACCAAAAGCATCCGCGAAATCTTCGACGTGCAGGCGTGCCGAAATTCGAGCGCTGTCTTTATCTAACCATTCGACTTCTTCGGCCGTGCTGTCGTATTCATCAGCAATCTCGCCAACAATCTCTTCCAAAATATCTTCAATGGTGATGAGCCCGGCAGTTCCGCCGTACTCATCGATAACGATTGCCATATGAATCTGGTCTCGTTGCATTTCCTTGAGAAGGTCCGAAGCGGTTTTGGTTTCGGGCACGAAAGTGGCCGGGCGAAGGTGTTGTTCAACGCTCTCGGTCTGCTCAGATTCGTGATGTTCGTGGACTCGCCGGGCAAGATCTTTTACGTAGGCGATGCCAATGACATTGTCTAAGTTTTCAGTGATAACGGGAATTCGGGTGAAACCAGAACGCAAAGCCAAAGAAAGGCCTTGGCGCAGAGTTTTTCCGCCTTCGATCCACACCATATCTGTTCGTGGAACCATTAGTTCGCGAACCAAAGTTTCTCCGAGATCGAATACCGAGTGAATCATCTCGCGTTCAGATTCCTCTACTAGTCCACGCTCACTCGCCTGATCAACAAGATCGCGAAGCTCGGCTTCGCTGGAAAATGGACCGGTCCTAAAACCACGACCAGGAGTGATGGCATTTCCAATAGCTATCAATAAGGTGGTGAGCGGACCCAATATTTTCGCTAGAAAGTCAGCCACAATGGCAGCCGGTCGAGCCCAAGACATGGCATGTTGCTTACCTAGCGTTCGCGGACCAACACCGACAACTACGTAGGACAAAGTAACCATTACGGCAATGGTGATCACCAAACTCCATGCATGATGATGCGTATTGGCAAGAAATGCATCCGCAGCCAAAACTGTTGCGCTCAATTCGCAGGTCTTTCGAACGAGCAGCAACACATTGAGATAGCGGTACGGCTCTTGGATCACCTTCATGAGGCGTTGCGCCTGCTTGGGCTTATTTTCGATCAAATCATCGACAATGACACGCGAAATCGAATTGAGAGCGGACTCGCTTCCGGCGAGAAAACCGGCGAAGAGGAGCAGCAAAATGACAATCAGCACTGTTACGAAGTTCATGTGGATGATTTCCAATCGTGAACAATGCGCTCTTGCAGAGCGAACATCTCAGCTTCGGCTTCTTTTTCTGCATGGTCATAACCGAGAAGGTGTAGGACACCATGCGCCGTCAAAATATTGAGTTCGTGCTCCAAGGGATGCGCCAAACCTTGTGCTGCTGCAAAAGCCGGACAAAGAACAATGTCGCCGACCATGGCAGGACCCGATGCCGAGGAAAATGGTTTCACCTCGTCCATAGGAAATGAAAGTACATCCGTCGGACCGGCCAAGTCCATCCACTCTAAATGCAACCTGGACATCTCGTCTTCATCTACAACGGTGATGCTGAGTTCAGAATCAGGATGAACTCCCATCTGCCCTAACGCAAAGGTAGCAAGTGAAACCAGCCCAGTCTCATCACACGTGACTTGGGAGTTATTTTCCAACTCAACAGACAAAGTTAGCGATCACCAGTCCCCGAGCGAAAACTCCTGGAATTTAAGGGGCTAGGGCTTTTTTCATCAAAGCGTCCGTAGGCGCTGACGATTTCGCCGACCAATCGATTTCGAACCACATCTTCGGCTGAAAGCTGCATGAAACAGATGTCCTCGACGCCGTCCAAAATGTCATGAACAATGCGCAGGCCAGATGGTGTGCCGTTAGGTAGATCTACTTGAGTTACGTCGCCAGTAATTACCATCTTGGAACCAAACCCAAGTCTCGTAAGAAACATCTTCATTTGCTCGGCAGAAGTATTTTGAGCCTCATCAAGAATTACAAATGCATCGTTAAGTGTTCGTCCACGCATATATGCAAGGGGAGCAATTTCAATAATCCCGGTCTGCATTAATTTAGGAATTGACTCTTGGTCGATCATGTCGTGCAAAGCATCGAAAAGTGGGCGCAGATACGGATCGATCTTCTCTTGCAAAGTTCCGGGCAAGAAACCCAGACGTTCGCCGGCTTCAACTGCAGGGCGCGTCAAAATTATGCGATTAACCTGCTTGGTCTGCAGCGCTTGAATTGCTTTTGCCATAGCTAAATAAGTTTTGCCTGTTCCAGCAGGACCTACTCCAAAGGTGATCGTATGTTGATCGATCGCCTCAACGTATCTCTTTTGATTCGAGGTCTTGGGGCGAATCATCTTTCCGCGATTGCTCAAAATATTGAGTGAAAGAACTTCGGCTGGATGTTCGGTAGGTTCGTGAAGAATCATGGCAATAGAGCGATGCAAGATTTCTTCCGACAGACTCTGACCAGCGCGAAGGAGAACGAGTAATTCTTTGATCAGCGATTCGAACTGAGCGAGCTCGCCCAGATTGCCGCCTGCATGAATTTCATTGCCGCGAACAGTGATGGAAAGGTCAGAGAAGGTTGCCTCCAGAATGCGCAAGTAGGCATCGTGTGGTCCGACCAAAGCCACCATGGGAATGGCGGTTGGTACAGTAATTAACGCAGGCTCCATATCTTTTAAGTCTACTTTTAACCGGGCGGCCACGCGAATGGTCGACCACCTAGCAGGTGCAAATGAGCATGAAAGACGCTCTGGCCAGCGCTTTCTCCCGTATTAAAGACCATCCGATATCCCGTTAAGTCACGCTCTTTGGCAAAAGCTTTGGCCACGGCAAAAAGTTCGGAGAGCGCCCTGGAATCGACCTCGGCTAGTTCGGCGGCGTTCTCGACATGGCGCACGGGAATAATGAGAATGTGAACTGGTGCCTGCGGGGCGATATCTTCAATCGCAAAAACAAGTTCGCTGGAATAGATCTTTGCCACAGGTATTTCAGCAGCAGCGAATTTACAGAAGAGGCAGTTCATTGTGAGAGCCTATTACCAACGCCCTATGAGGGCTTGAATTGCCGACAGAACGGCAACCCCCGCATGTGCCGAACGAAAAATTGGCTCGCCCAAACGAACGGTGTGTGCCCCCAAGGATCGAAAGTGCCCTACTTCCTCATCCGTGAGTCCGCCTTCGGGTCCAATAACTATAAAAATATCCTGAATGTCGTTAGGGAGCGGAGTCGAAAAAACCTGCGAAAGTTTGGCACTGGCAGATTCGTGGCAGGTCAGAATGAGTGAATCTTTAAAAAGTTCCTGATCCGTTGTCGCGGCAGAATATGAAAATGCGATTTCGGGGATGCGAAATCTGCGCGACTGCTTCGCCGCGGCAATGGCGGCCTGTCGCCATTTATCAAGGGAGTCACTCTGAAATTTTGAAATTGAACGTGCTGCTTGCCAAGGAATAATTCGATCTACACCGGCTTCAGTAAGTAGCTCGATAGTTTCTTTAACTCGATCGCTTTTGGGAAGCGCCTGAATCACCGAAAGTCGAGGCTTTTTCTCGCCCTCAGCACCTGAGTCGGAAATATCGACTGAAATTTCGCTTTTCGAGAGAGAAGATATTTTACCTCTGCCCCAATTGCCGTGCCCATCTGACAAAAATAATTCCTCACCAACGACCATACGCAGGACTTTTTGAATGTGATGGGCCTCTTCACCGATGACCAACGTTCTGGGAACCTCAATCGAAGGAACGAAGAAAAGTGAAAGCATGATCGCTCTATCTGGTGAACGCGTCGCGGAAGCGACCGAAGAAACTAGCCTCGTGATTCTTTTCTCCAACGTGGTGAATCTCAACGGATTCGGAAGTTTCAGAGCGAAGCGCCGCTAATTGGCGCATGAGATCTTCTTGCTCTTTACTCAACTTGCTCGGGATTTGAACTTCGACATGAACTATCAAATCTCCGCGGCCATGGCCACGCAATTTGGTGATTCCTAATTCCTTAAGCACAACGGTATGTCCGCTTTGAAATCCAGTTTTAATTGCCACATCTTTTTCGCCATCAAGAGTGGTCACTGTGAATTTTCCACCTAGGGCGGCAGTCGTCATGGGAATACTGACCGATAGATGCAAGTTATTTCCCTCTCGGATAAAGAGGTCATGAGGTTTTTCAACAATTTCTACATACAAGTCCCCAGCAGGTCCACCGCCCGGTCCGACTTCACCTTGACCTGACATTTGAATGCGATTACCAGTCTCGACTCCGGCTGGAATCTTGACCGTAATCGATCTCCTGGAGCGAACTCGACCATCACCGGCGCATTCACCACATGGATCGGCGATGACACTTCCATACCCTTGGCAGTTGGCACATGGCCTGGAAGTCATTACTTGCCCAATGAAAGACCGGGTAACTTGTTGGACCTCCCCGCGTCCGCGGCAAATCTCGCATGTCTTGGGTGAGGATCCGTTGGCACAACCAGATCCCTGACACTTTTCGCACGCAATTGCAGTTTCGACATTGAGCTCGCGTGTAGTTCCGAAACACGCTTCCGCCAGGTCGACCTCAACTCTTATGAGTGCATCTTGTCCAGAACGCATTCGTGCACGTGGGCCACGCGTTTGACCGCCTCCGAAGAAAGCGTCCATGATGTCGCCAAATCCGAAGTTGCCACCCCCAAATTGCGAAGAGTACGGATCTCCACCTAGGTCGTAGGTCTGTCGTTTTTCGGGATCGCTCAGAACTTCGTAGGCCGCAGTTATCTGCTTAAATTTTTCTTGAGTGTCGGGATCCGGATTTACATCAGGGTGGTACTCGCGAGCCAACTTCCGATACGACTTCTTGATTTCGTCGAAGGAGGCATCTCGATCTACGCCGAGAATTTGGTAATGATCTGCCATCAGTGTGCCTCGTTAAGGAAGTGGCCGATATACCGTGCAACTGCGTTGACTGCTGCCATAGAACTCGCGTAATCCATTCGTGTAGGTCCGATAATTCCTAAGGCACCTAAGGATGAATCCGAAGATCCATAACCCATGCTGACCAAAGAGGTTGACTTGAGCCCTTGTTCGCTCTGCTCATCGCCAATTCTAACTTGAACGGACGAACCCGCATCTGAAAGTAATCTCAGAAGTACAACCTGTTCCTCGAGTGCCTCGAGAATCGGGTGGATTGTTGTAGGAAATTCTTGGTTGGAGCGGGCCAGATTGGCGGTTCCGGCCAGAGCAACCTTCTCTTCTGGCTTTTCTACGGCTACCTCGATCAGGGTGGCGATAATAATTGCAACGGAAGCTCTCTCAGCAGCGTTGAAGCCCGAAATTAATCCATCCACTTGTGCCGCAACTCGCGATAGCGGATGACCTTGAATCACACTATTGATGCGCTTATGCAATTCGGAAAGAGATTCTTCAGCGATATCAAAGGGTAGGTCAATGAGTCGCTGCTCGACGCGACCGGAATCGGTGATAAGTACCAACATGGTTCGAGAAGGATGAAGGAGGACGAGCTCCATGTGGCGCACTCGAGACTTGGTCAACGACGGGTATTGAACAACCGCCGCTTGCTTGGTTATTTGCGCCAGTAATCGAACGGTGCGGGTGACGATATCGTCCAAGTCGAGGGCACCTTCGAGGAAAGATTCGATGGCGCGACGTTCGGGATTGGAAAGTGGTTTCACATCAGCGAGCTTGTCTACAAATAACCGGTAACCACGATTGGTTGGAATACGTCCAGCGCTGGTGTGGGGCTGAGTAATAAGACCAGCCTCTTCCAAAATCGCCATTTCATTTCGGATAGTTGCTGGCGATACCCCCAAACTATGTCGTTCGGCAATTATTTTTGAACCGACAGGTTCTTCTGTGGCGACGTATTCCTCGACGATGGCGCGCAAAATTTCAAGTTGTCTATCTTGCATGTTAGATCCTGCTCATATCAAGAGATGACAAGAGCGATAGAAAGTAGCGTGATCAAAAAGAAGGGCGGAAACGCCGAAGACATCTTGTTTTGCCGTGAGTGCAAAAATATTGAAACTCCCATGCCGCACCAAAGATAAGCGAGAGCAAACCAGGCCAGAAATGTATCTGGGTAGCGAAGGCTATAAATCAGCAAGAGCGCAGCGATCGCCTCAAATAGCCCGACCGCGCGCGCGAGAAAATCAGGCACTTTGAGATCTCGGGTCCCGGAAAGTCCCTTAGGGCTTCCACCAAGTTTTGAAACGCCCGCAATGAGAAAGATCAAGGCTAAAACCGTGATGAGAATATTGTGGGCCAGATGCATGGTCTTACGCTACTACAGCAGGATTTCGCGGACGATTCGATCTGCTATTAATCGCCCTGATCTGGTCAACGTCAGATTGCCGCTACCCCACGAGCCAGCGTCAAGGTGGCCTGATTCGCGATATGGAAGCAAGTTCTGGACCTGTTCGGCGCTCAAAGTCGCCAAAGGCAAGCCGCGGGGTAAGCGGATATTCAACATTATTCGTTCTTGTTCGATTTGCTCGACTGTCAATTCTTCTTCATCGTGCATCGGGGAATTCTGTGCAGACAATTTTTCGCGGTAAGCATTGGGGTGCTTCACATTCCACCAACGCCGACCATTCATATGTGAGTGAGCTCCGGGTCCAAGCCCCCACCAATTCTTGCCTTCCCAATATGCAATGTTGTGTCGACACTCACCACCAGGTTTCGACCAGTTGCTGAGTTCGTACCAAGAAAGACCAGCCGCAGTGGCTAGTTCGTCAACCAAGAGATATTTGTCAGCAGTCTCGTCCTCATCTGGCATAACAACCTCGGCTCGCCGCACTTGGCCGGCAAGTTTTGTTCCATCTTCGACGATGAGTGCATAGGCAGAAATATGATCAATTGGGAGCGAAAGGGCTGTTTCAACTGAGCTACGCCAATCTGCAATCGATTCGCTGGGAACTCCGTAAATAAGATCAACACTTATGTGTTCAAAGTTTGCTGATTTGGCCCACTCGGTTGCTTTGAAGACATTTTCCGGATTATGAGTTCGATCAAGGACTTTTAGAACTTGAGGATTTGACGATTGCATTCCAAAGGAAATTCGGTTGATTCCAATTTCTTTTAGTTGCTGCAATTTCTCTGCAGTGACCGTGTCTGGGTTGGCTTCAATGGTTATTTCCGCATCTTCGGTGAAACCAAATCTATTTTCTAAGTGACGAAGCAATCGACCCAAGTCAGATGGCTCCATCAGGGTTGGTGTACCACCACCAAAGAAAATCGTAGGAATAGGTCCGGCTGGCGGCACAAAATTGCATTCCTTTATGAGTAAATCGATATACCCATCAGAAACAGTTGCCAAATCGCCACCATTCCGAAGTTCACCGGGCGTATAAGTGTTGAAGTCGCAGTAACCGCAGCGTTTTAGACAATAGGGAACGTGAATATAGAAAGAGAGCGGTGAAAGAGCACCGGGCATTTTTACTTCTTGGCCTTTGCCTTGTCTACATCTGCATCTGTCGTGAGAGCAGCAATAAATGCTTCTTGTGGAACTTCAACGCGGCCAACCATCTTCATACGCTTCTTGCCCTCTTTTTGCTTTTCGAGGAGTTTTCGCTTGCGCGAAATATCGCCGCCATAACATTTAGCCAGTACGTCTTTACGAATGGCACGAATGCTCTCGCGTGCAATGATGCGCGAACCAATGGCAGCTTGAATGGGAACTTCAAATTGTTGACGTGGAATGAGCTCGCGTAATTTGGAGGTCATCATGACGCCATAGGCGTAGGCCTTGTCTTTATGAACAATTGCGCTAAATGCATCCACAGTTTCGCCTTGCAGCAAGATATCCACCTTGACGAGATCGCCTTCTGCTTCGCCAATTGGCTCGTAATCTAAAGAGGCATATCCGCGAGTCTTGGACTTGAGTTGATCAAAGAAGTCGAAAACAATTTCAGCAAGCGGAAGCGTGTATCGAATCTCAACCCGATCTTCAGAAAGGTAATCCATCCCCTTCAGCAGGCCCCGACGTTGCTGGCAGAGTTCCATAATGGCTCCGATGAATTCGCTCGGTGCCAAGATAGTGGCACGAACAATGGGCTCTTCTACCGAGGCAACTTTGCCGTCAGGAAATTCGCTGGGGTTGGTGACGATTAACTCTTTGCCATCGTCGCGTTTCACTCGGTAAACCACGTTAGGTGCGGTTGAAATCAACGAGAGATTTGATTCGCGCTCGAGACGTTCACGCACGATCTCCATATGCAACAAACCCAAGAATCCGCAACGGAAGCCAAAGCCAAGCGCAGCAGAGGTTTCGGGTTCGTAGACCAGGGCTGCATCATTGAGCTGAAGTTTGTCTAGCGCTTCGCGCAAGAGTGGATAGTCCGCACCGTCCAAAGGATAAAGACCAGAGAAAACCATGGGCTTGGGGTCTTTATAACCGGCCAACGCTTTGGTTGTTGGATTGTGATACGTCGTGATCGTGTCACCCACTCGAGACTGGCGTACATCTTTAACGCCGGTGATGACGTAACCAACCTCGCCAACTCCAAGACCCTTGCTAACAACAGGCTCGGGAGAGATAACGCCAACTTCCAGCATTTCGTGACGAACACCGGTAGAGAACATTTGAATTTGGTCGCGAGTAGAAAGATGACCATCGACAACTCTTACGTAAGTAACTACGCCGCGATAAGTATCGTAAACCGAATCAAAGATAAGTGCACGAGCCGGAGCGTTTGCATCGCCAACAGGAGGCGGAATCTGCTTCACAATCTGATCGAGAAGTTCTTCAACGCCAGCGCCAGTTTTTCCGGAAACGCGCAGGCAATCTTCTGGCTGGCAGCCAATCAGTTTGGCGAGTTCTTCGGCAAACTTTTCAGGTTGAGCGGCAGGAAGATCGATCTTGTTAAGCACCGGAATGATGGTGAGGTTGTTTTCCATGGCCAAATACAAGTTGGCTAACGTCTGGGCTTCAATACCTTGAGCACAGTCAACCAGGAGAACGGCGCCTTCGCATGCCGCCAAGGACCGAGATACTTCATAAGTAAAGTCGACGTGACCGGGCGTGTCGATCATATTCAAGATGTATTCCTGGCCATCGATGCCAGATCGCCAAGGCAAGCGAACCGCCTGGCTCTTGATAGTGATGCCACGTTCGCGTTCAATATCCATTCGATCTAGATATTGGGCACGCATATTTCGTTGCTCGACAACTTCAGTAATACCCAGCATGCGATCTGCCAGCGTGGATTTACCGTGGTCGATATGCGCGATAATGCAAAAGTTACGTATTTGCTCCGGATTGGTTGAAGCAGGTTGCGGAGCTTTAGAAAGTTCTATGGCAGGCATGAACTTTGTAAAACGAGAAAATTAACGAACGACAGCTTTGTTGGCTTGCTTAGCCATAGCTGACTTCTTGTTTGCTGCAGCGTTTGCATGGATGACGCCTTTGGTGACTGCGACATCAAGTGACTTGGAAGCAAGGCGGAGTTCGTCAGCGATAACCTTCTGATCGCCAGCGGCGAGCGCATCGCGGAAACGGCGGATCGCAGTCTTGATGGCAGAGCGGGCAGACTTGTTGCGAAGCTGCGCCTTCTCGTTCGTCTTAATACGCTTGATCTGCGACTTGATATTTGCCACTTCGAACTACTTTCTTCCATGATCTAAAAGATCCCCGAATTTGGGTTACTGCGTGCATTAAAAAGCCGACATCTTGCGAGCCGGGCTGAGCGCGAAAGGTTACCAGTCCAGCCCCTTATGGCTCAAACTCAGATGGCTTTTGGGCGCCAAATGGGCTTCAGCGGGCTATTTTGTCGCCCGGAAGCGGGTGATTTGGATGAGCGCACGCTCGAGCGCATAGGCGGGATCGGCAGCCGCGCCTTTGATATCAGCATCGGTCTGCGCCACGGTTATGACCGCCTGGCTAAGTGAGTTGGGATTCCAACCACCCAGTTGGCGCCTGGCTTTATCTATCTGCCAAGGAGGCAGCCCCAGCGAGGAGGCGAGGTCAAAAGCCTTCATGCCTCGACTAGCCCCGGAAACCTTTGCCAAAGTTCGCAGCGAAGAAGCCAGAGCACTAATAATCAGAACTGGGTCCACGCCCGTAGCTAAAGCATTGCGAAGGGAAATCAGCGCCTCGTCCATGCGACCATCGATAACGGCATCGGCAACTTCAAATCCTGTGGTTTCAGTCCGACCTTGGTAGTAACGAGCCACGTCAGTTTCATCGATAACTTTGCCCGCAAGAACATCTGAAGCTAATTGGGAGCATGCGCCTCCTAGTTCGCGAAGGTCGCTGCCAAGAGCATCGACCAAATCTTGAATAGCGCCTGAAGTAATTTTTCGCTGCAGCCGAGAGAATTCGCGTTGAACGAACTCGAGCTTCTCGCTCTCTTTTTTTAACACGTCGCAAGCGACGACGGTGGGAGATAACTTCTTGACTTTGTCTAGTAGAGCTTTGCCCTTGACTCCCCCTTTGTGCCATAAGACCAAGAGCACGTTGGCATCGCTGTCCGCAAGGTAACTGGTGACTTCTTCTTGTTGATCAGCAGAGAGATCTTGCAATTCTCGAATAACGACGATGCGAGATTCGCCAAAGAGCGAGGGTGCCAGCGCATCGGTGATGGCTCCGATTTCACTTTCGCTGCCGTCGATTGTTGAAAGTTGGGCGCCAGGATTTTGGGAGATGAGTTCTGCAATCGCGCGATCAGCGAGAATCGCCTCGCCGCCTAACAAAAGAGCTAACCCCACGAAAACCGCCACCAATCTCGCTTCAGAACTCTGATCTTAAGGGAATTATCTATAGCAATCGCCCCATCCTGATCGGTCCGCAGAACTTGAGCGTGTTCGCGTCGCAGAGCGGTCACGGTACTGGCGGCCGGATGTCCATACGAATTGCCTGCTCCTACGCTGATAACCGCAACTTCTGGGTGAAGTTGTCGCAGAAAAGGTAGGTACTGATAAGCCGAGCCATGATGGCAAACCTTGAAAATTTGCACTGGTTGCACCCGACCGGTCGCCAGTACCGCTTCCTGAACCGGCGGCTCAATATCGGCGCCCTCGAAAATCCGTAAACCATCGATTTCGATATCCAAGGCGATACTTGAATTGTTAATGGCCGAACCATCTCCAGGCAAATTCGCGAAATTCTTTGCCTCGGCGCTCGGCCAGATGACGCTGATGTAGCCACGATGTAAGCCATTGCTGAGCCGGAGAAGGTTGACTGTCATTCCAGCATTCACGACATGGTGAGGAATTCGGGTTAACTTATTCATGACCATTGTTGACTCAAGGATTGGCCGATTGAGATTAGTGAGCCAGACCGACCCAATTGTTCGTCGATGCATAGCTCCTTCTAGACCTTGTACGTGATCGGCGTGAAAGTGAGTTAACACAAGAAGGGTTATTTCTTGAATATCAAGTTGTCTAAGACAACTATCGATCAACGAGGGGCTTGGACCCACATCAATAACAATTGCATGATGCTTTCCCAGATTGATGACAGAGGCATCACCTTGTCCCACATTGCAATTGGCAAATACCCAATTAGTCATTGGCCATGTCGCCCAAGGAGACCAGAGCGCCAGACTCAGGATGGTTATTGATGTAATCACTACAGACCAACGTTTGGTTGCCACGGCAAGGGTGATCAACGAGAGTAGAGAAATCGAGAAAATATTTGCAGAAACTGACAAAACTGGAAATTTCGAGAAGTTCTTGGCCACCCATGCAATCCATTGGCTGCAAGGGGAGGCGATCACGAGCAAAAGATGGGAAAGGCTGGGCACGAGTGGTGCAACGAGTGCAGCAATCAACCCAAGTACGGTAATTGGCGCAACAACGGGAGCGACAATGAGGTTGGCAGGAATACTTACCAACGAAAACTGACCAGAGATAGCGAGAATGATGGGCGTGCACGCCAAGGTCGCTGCCGCGGGAATGGCTATCGATCCAGCCAATCGACCTACGACTGGCTCCCACCTGGCAGTTAACCTAGGTGCGAGCAAAAGAATTCCGGCGGTTGCTGAGACCGAAAGCGCAAATCCAGGATCCAGAGATTGAAATGGATCGATCAATAGTAAAGTCGATATGGCTAGCCCCAACGATGCCAAAGCGGATGATCTTCGGCCGCGTGCGCGCGCAACAAGGAGGGCCGCGGTCATTACCGCCGCTCGCAAAACCGAAGGTGAAGGTCTTACTAAAAAGAGAAAACAGACCAAAAACACCGAAGTTGCCACAATGCGCGCTTTCATGGATTTCAACACCCATTGCAGAATCCAAAGAAGAAATGCAGCAACGATGGCAAAGTTTTCCCCGCTCACTGCCGTCAAATGAGTTAAACCCACTCTTCTCATTGCTGAGGCAAATGCGGTCGATTGGCTGGTCGTATCCCCCAAAATCATTCCCGGAATCAAAGCCCCAGCATCGCCCGAGATTCGATCTGCTTGCTCTCGAAGGGCAGCCCGAATCTGCGCCGTGATTTTCCAAAGACCTTGTGCCGAGTGAACTA
>JBAXAO010000026.1:0-19295 GCA_037142435.1 Actinomycetes bacterium
GCATCTAATGAAACGATCCACTTCATAACGGCGGAATTACCGTGCGAACGAGTACGGGCGGAACGAACATCCATTCGAGAAATACTAAGAACTCCAGCCACGATAGAGAGCAGCCCTACTTGGTCGGGGGCTATTAATTCAATCTCAAAAGTATTCTCGCGAGCAGAAATCTCAATCGAGAGAGCGCCTTCAGCACATTTCTGCAATTGCTCGGGCGAAAGTTCCAGTTGCTCGGCTGGCTCGAATCCAGACATCGATGCAAGTGAGCGCCTCACCAAATCTGCAACTAATTTTGCCTTCCATTCGCTCCATGCTGCCCGCCCCGTGGCTTCACCGTCAGCAATGCTGAGGGCGTGCAGAAGTTCAAGCGTTTCTGGATCTTGAACCTGATCAACCACGAAGGAGATAGTTTGGGGATCATCCAAGTCTCGCCGAGTTGCGACGGCAGAGAGTAAGAGATGTTGACGCACCAGCAGAGCCAAGGTTTGGCAGTCCTCATCTGGAAAACCGATTCGATGTGCCAAAGTCGCCATCAATTTCTCGCCATATTCTGAGTGATCCAGATCAAGAAATCCTTTGCCAACGTCATGAAAGGCCGCTGCTACGAGGAGCAGATCCGGCCGATGCACTTGACGAATGAGATGAGTGGCTCGAACCGAAGTCTCTAGCATGTGGCGATCTACCGTATGGCGGTGCAGCACATTGCGCTGCGGCAGGAAGCGGACGTGCGACCATTCTGGGATCCATTTTTCGATCAACCCCTCTTGGTCAAGCGCCTCCCAAACACGAATAGTGGAATCCCCCGCCCCTAATAAGGCCACGAGGTCCTCACGGCACTGCCGAGGCCAGGGAGTCGGAATCGGAACAAAGTGTTCGGCTAGATAAATACAGGCATCAATGGAAAGGGGTAGGCCGCGTTGCACAGCTGCGGCAGCGGCGCGCAAGCCCAACCCAAAATCATTATCTTCAATCTCTCCTGGGGAAAACAAAACCTCTTCATTTTCCACGAGAAGTCCGCGCCCAATGGATTCGCTCTTCTTCTTGCTAAACCAGGAGTTCTTCTTAGCATTTTCAAAACGATGGATCGTAAGATCCATAACGTAATCAACAGCCCTGGCCGCCTTCGCGACTTCAGACATCAAAACATCTGCATCAGAAAAACCTAAAAGTGCAGCGACTTTGTCTTGCTCTGCCAATAACAACTGATCTCGATTTCGCCCTGAAGACTGGTGGAGCGCGTCTCGAGCATTTGCCAAAAGCGACTCTGCCGATGCCAATCGATCTAACGCAACTGGAACGGTACCGATTAAGGAGATGGCTCGAAGAGCATTGATGTCGCGCAATCCTCCGCGCGTCTCTTTCAAATCTGGCTCCAGCAGAAAGGCCAATTCCCCAAACTTCTCGGCGCGCTCGGAAATTGCTGCAACTATCAGTGGCCAATTGCGCTTAACGTTTTTGCGCCAGTCTTCTTTGGCATCACTTGCGACAGCTTCGACTAAATCCATATTCCCCGTGACGTATCTGATATCAAGCAATCCGGTTGCCACCCGCACATCCGATTGAGCTGTTTCGCGAGTCTGTGATCGGGTGCGAACGGAATGATCTATAGAGCGACTGCCACTCCAGAGTGGATAAAGAAGTGCATTGACAAATTCAGTGAGAGATTCAGTGGTAGCTGACCCATCGTGAAGCAAAACGATATCTAAATCCGAGCCCGGAGAAAGCTCCCCGCGGCCATAGCCACCTACGGCCGCCAAAGCAGTGAGGCCGGACATCTTAGGAAAATCTTTTTCGGCCTGTAAAAAAAGAAGAGAGAGTTCGCGATCTGCTAAATCAGACCGTTCACGTCTCTCACGGGTACCCATTGATAAAGCCTAACTTCCTCAACCAGTAAAACCTTACTAGTTGTGAAAGTTAGGCTAATCAGTTTCGTGCAGTTCTTACTTAGGATGCAGATGCTTATATTGCGTCTACGCCACGTTCCCCAGTCCGAACGCGGACAACATGATCAACTGGCGTTGACCACACTTTGCCGTCGCCAATGGATCCAGTTGAAGCAGCTTTGACGATGACGTCAATAACTGCATCTGCCTCAGGAGAGTCCACGAGGACTTCTAAGCGGACCTTAGGGACGAGATCTACGGTGTATTCAGCACCGCGATACACCTCGGTGTGGCCGCGCTGACGGCCGAAACCGCTTGCCTCAGAGACGGTCATCCCGGTGATTCCAAAAGCTTGTAGGGCGCTCTTGACATCATCGAGTTTAAAAGGCTTGATGATTGCTGTGATGAGTTTCATTATTCCCCCTACTTTGCCGACTGTTGTGAAGTGATGAAACGAGAACCATCGCTGAAGGATGAATTTTCGTATGCTGTTTCAGCATGTTGTGACAGGTCCAGACCAGCGACTTCATGTTCTTCAGAGATACGAAGACCCATAATTAAATCAAGTACCTTGGCCAAGATGTAAGTCACGATGAAGGAATAAGCCACGACAGCTAGTACTGCAACAGCCTGATGTTGAAGGAGAGTAGATCCACCCTTGTAGAAGAGGCCATTTGCACCAGCAGAGTTGGTGAGCTTGGTTCCGAAGAAACCGATGAGCAGAGCACCAGCGATACCGCCGATGAGGTGAACGCCAACAACATCTAGTGCATCGTCGAAACCAAGCTTGGTCTTCAAGCCCGTTGCGAGACAGCAGATAACACCAGCTGCAATACCAATTGCGATCGAACCCATAGGGCTGACAAATCCGCAGGCTGGTGTAATTGCTACAAGGCCAGCAACGGCTCCGGATGCTGCACCGAGTGTGGTGGCGTGACCATCACGAATTTTCTCGGTAAGAATCCAGGCAAGAAGAGCTGCACCAGTAGCAGTGTTGGTATTGACGAAAGCAAATGCCGAGAGGGTATTCGCACCGAGTGCGGATCCGGCGTTAAAGCCAAACCATCCGAACCAAAGGAGCCCAGCACCAAGAAGTACGAACGGCACATTGTGCGGACGCATTCTCTCTTTTGGCCAACCTTTGCGCTTGCCCAAAACTAAGACGAGCGCCAATGCTGCGGCACCTGCGTTGGCGTGAACTACTGTTCCGCCGGCAAAGTCTTCGGCACCTAACTTGAAGAGCCATCCACTTGGGGAGAAGACCCAGTGCGCTACTGGGGCATAAACGATAACTAGCCATAATGCGGAGAAGACGATCCAAGCGCTGAACTTCATGCGATCGGCAGAACCGCCAGTAATAAGGGCTGGTGTAATGATGGCGAACATCAACTGGAAAGCGCAGAACACCAATGGTGGAATGGTGAGCGCTTCAAAGCCAGTTGCCTGCTGCCAAATATGATTGAGGCCGAATTGATGAAGATCGCCAATCCATTTACCCTTGCCGCTGAAGGCCAGACTGTAGACACCTGTAATCCATAGGACGCTAACAATTCCCATGGTTACAAAGTTCTGTGCCAGCATTCCTAGGACGTTCTTCCCACGAACCATGCCGCCATAAAAGAAAGCCAGGCCCGGAGTCATGAGCAATACCAATGCGGACGCCACTAAAATCCAAGCGGTATCTCCAGTATCAAAATGCATGTGATCTCCCAATCTAGAACACTAAATTTGCAACGAAACTTGCAACAAAACGATGAACCTCGATCTCCACGCTGAGAGAACGCAAGGTTGACCTATAGGCATTACGGCCAAGTGCTTAGATTGGTTACGGAGAAGTGACGATAACCCCGATTGTGTTACAAAAAGGTTTCAAAAGCGCCAGAAATGCCCGATTTCAGATATAAAAACGCGGCTTAATCGGAAACAAGCCCCTGAAGATAACTGTTGACGTTAAATGGGTGGAAATCGCCAATAGCTTCGCCGGTTCCCACAAATTTCACGGGCAATCCAGTTTCTCGTTCTATCGCCAGCGTGATTCCACCCTTGGCCGACCCATCCATTTTTGTGGCAATAAGTCCGGTGACTTGAAGTTTCTCCGCAAATGTTTTTGCTTGGGAAATTCCGTTTTGTCCCGTTGTCGCATCCACGACTAATAAAACTTCATCGATGGGGGAAAGCTTCTCGACAACCCGTCGAATCTTTTCCAATTCATCCATCAACCCAGACTTTGTGTGGAGCCGGCCCGCAGTGTCGATGATTAAATAATCTGCATGTTGCGAAATCGCTTGAGAGGCGGCATCGAATGCAACGGAAGCAGGATCTCCCATTGCCTTGCCGGCAACAACTGGAATTCCAATTCGAGATCCCCAGGTTTGTAGCTGTTCGATGGCGGCTGCACGAAATGTATCCGCAGCAGCAACAATTACAGAGGATCCGTTCGAATGAAGTAGCTGAGCAAGTTTTGCCACCGAAGTCGTCTTTCCAGTTCCGTTGACTCCAATAACCAAAATTGTTGTAGTTCGAGAATCAGCGTGAGCCAAATCTCGACTCCGAGTGCTGAGCCACGATTCTAGGATCGTCGAAACTGATTCTTCTAAGGATTCACTTTTTATTTTCTTTGCAAGTTCGATTACTTCATGCGCAGATTGCGCGCCTAAATCAGATTCGATGAGCGAACTTTCTAGATCAGACCACTCTTGTGCAGAAACCGATCCGCTGCGGATCCTTGAGAAGAGTTTGGAGAAAAGCGCCATTAACGGATTGGCAAACTAAGAAGAGACTTCTACTTCGCGAAGCCGCTGCGAAATAACTTCACTAACGCCGTCCCCGCGCATCGTTACTCCGTACAGCGCGTCAGCAATCTCCATGGTCCGCTTCTGGTGCGTAATGATGATCAGTTGGGACTTCTCGCGCAGTTCTTCGAATACCCCAAGTAGTCGACCCAAGTTGGTGTCATCAAGCGCAGCTTCAACTTCGTCCATCACATAGAACGGACTTGGCCTGGCCTTAAAAATCGCAACGAGAAGGGCTACAGCAACTAGAGACCGCTCTCCACCGGAAAGAAGGGAGAGACGCTTGATGCGCTTGCCAGGAGGCCGGGCTTCAACATCTACACCGGAGGTCATGATGTCATCCGGGTTGGTCAAGATGAGGCGACCGTCTCCACCTGGGAAAAGTCGAGCAAAGATTGCCTCAAATTCGCGTGCGGTGTCGGTGTACGCCTCAAAGAATATTTGCTGAACTTTGTCATCGACTTCTTTGATAATTTCTAACAAATCTCGGCGGGTTTTCTTCAAGTCTTCTAGTTGTTCAGCCAAGTAGCGCAAGCGCTCTTCCAGAGCCGTGTATTCCTCGAGCGCAAGTGGATTGATTTTGCCCAACAAGTTCAAGGAACGTTCTGCCGAAGCTAATCGTTTTTCTTGTTGCTCACGGCGATAAGGAAGCAAATCTCCAGGAATGAAATTGCCCTCATCGTCTTCGACAAATGTAGGAACATCATTATGAGGGCCATACTCATTTACCAGGGTCGAAACATCGACTCCGAGTTCTTCAACGGCTTTACTTTCAAGTTGCTCGATGCGCATCCGTTGCTCGGCACGGGCGATCTCATCTTTGTGAACACTTGAAGTGAGTTGATCGAGCTCGACTGAAAGTTCGCGGCTGCGGCCGCGTATCGCGAGAATTTCGCCTTCGCGAGCAGACCTGGCGATTTCAAGACGCTCTCGCTCGGTGGCAGCTTTGGAGATAGAGGATTCGATTTGAATGAGCGCTTCATAAGCAGTGTCAGCAATATTTTGTGCAGTTACCGAAGCGATGTTGCGCTGTTCGCGTCGAAGGATGGCTCGCGAAGCGGCTTCACGCTCGTTCTTCGCGCTCTCTTCCAGCGTTCGCGCCCGTTGACCGACTGCGGTGAGGCGCTCTTCCACGGTGCGAAGGTGTAGGCGAGCTTCCACCTCATGCGATCTGGCTGCAGATACTTTCGAACGGAGGTCTTCAAGGTGGGTTAAATCAGGCTCAGCAGGTTCTTGGTGTGATTCAAATTGAGTGAGAGCCGCTGCCAAATCTTGTTCGTCAGAGATACGCTGATGAGAGGCTTCTTCGAGGGAAGCAACAGCACGATCTACCTCTGCTTGCGCGCTCTTAACATTCTGACCCGCGACCGCCATCTGTTCGGCCAGGCCCGACATCTTCGCATCAGACTCATTGAGTTTGGAAAGGCGGAGTTCGTATTCGTTCTTTCGTGCCGCCAAAACTTCATCCGACCTGACAAGTTCAAACTTGATTCGTTCGCTTGCTGCCACGATCTCGGCTAATTCGCTCTTGGTCTTTTCGAGGAGTGCACTGATTTCAATGGCTGAATTTTGTTGTACCGAACCACCACGGACCCGCAGACGTGAAATCACATCTCCATCCCTTGTGACTGCAATCAGATGTGGATGCGAAGAGATTAGACGTTCAGCATCAGCGAGTGAATTCACGGCTACGTATTTTTCAAGAAGTTGCCCCACAACTGCTGCAATTTCTCCGCCGTTGATCTTGGAAGCGAGTGATTCAAAACCTGAGGGCATAATTACTTCACGTGCCGTGCCGGAGGTGTCCACTACTAAGAGCTCGGATTGGCCGGCGGATTCACTTTTTAACAATGTGAGCGCCGAGACCGCCGAAGACATGTCTTCGACCACAACAGAATCAGCGAGCGGACCAAAGGCCGCTGCAACTGCCGCTTCCCAACCGGGAGAGACCGTAAGCAAAGCAGCCAAGCGACCTCGAACTCGAACGCCGCCACGACCAGATAGAACTGCCGAAGAACCATCTCGATGGATCAAACTTTCTTGTAGCGCAGCGAGCCGGGCTTCAAAGCCAGATCGACTTCTTTCTGTTAATTGAGCACTTTCCAATAATTCTGCATGAGCGTTTTGTGCCTGACCTAAGGCTGTCTTGGAGATCTCGAATTGGCTGTCGAGGTCGGGCTCGTGAGCATCAAGACTGGCGATTTCAGTTTCGAGAAGGGCAAATTCCTCTTGGAAATTCTTGAGTCGAAGCGCTGCGTCATCACGAGACTTAGTGAGACGAGTGATCTCAGCGTTGGTTGCATCAATGCGCGACTTGAGACCATTGATATGACCTTCTTGCCGAGCGGTGCCTTCGCGCTGATCTGCAATTGCTCGAAGAGCAGCCGAAACGCTGTTCTCCTCCAGGGCCAGATTTGCTTCAAGATTTCGCAAAACTTCAGAAACGTCAGAAAGATTATTTTGTGCCGAAATTAGCTCTACTCGAAGTGCGGATTCTTCGCCACGAAGAACGACGGCTTCGGCTTCCATTGCATCTGGATCTCGCCCAGTTGCTCGAGCGTCATCGCTCTCCTCAGAGAGAAAGCGAGCTCGCTCCGATGCCAAATTTTGGATGCCGCGAAATTTTTCGCGTTGAGCCGTGAGCTTGTAATAATTCTCTTGGGCTCGAACGAGAAGTGGATTTTCTTCGGCGGTAACACGATCAAGTTCTTCTTCACGAGCACGTGATTCGTTCAATGCTCCTTCGACTTCGTCGCGACGAATCCGAAGAGCGGTTTCATCAGCTACTTCGGCATCCAAAGTGGAACGAAGTTGGATTAAGTCATCGGCCAAGAGTCGCAAACGCGAATCGCGGACGTCGGATTGAATCGTGGAGGCTTTACGAGCAACTTCGGCTTGCTTGCCCAACGGCTTGAGTTGGCGACGAAGTTCAACTGTGAGGTCTTGAATACGAGAGAGATTGGCTTGCATCGAATCGAGCTTGCGTAACGCTTTTTCCTTGCGCTTGCGGTGCTTGAGCACACCTGCCGCTTCTTCGATGAACGCGCGGCGTTCTTCGGGATTAGCCAACAAAATGGCATCCAATTGACCCTGACCCACGATGACGTGCATTTCGCGGCCAATGCCACTGTCGCTGAGCAATTCCTGGATATCCAGCAATCGAGTGGTATCTCCATTGAGTTGGTACTCACTGGAACCATTGCGAAAAAGAATACGAGTGATAGTGACTTCGGAGAACTCGATGGGCAAGGTGCCTGATGTGTTATCGATTGTCACTGAAACTTCAGCGCGACCTAAAGGCGCACGGCCGCTGGTGCCAGCGAAGATGACATCTTCCATCTTGCCGCCGCGCAGGGATTTAGCACCTTGCTCACCCATAACCCAAGAGAGAGCGTCGACAACGTTGCTCTTACCTGAGCCATTAGGTCCAACGACGCAGGTAATCCCCGGCTCAAAATTGAGACTGGTTGCTGAGGCGAAGGATTTGAAGCCCTTGAGGGTCATGCTCTTCAAATACACGGGGAAAACCTACCCCTATTTTTTCGTGATGATGGCTTCGTACGCCAACCGCGCCGCCATTTGCTCGGCTTCGCGCTTGCTCTTGCCATCTCCCACGGGATATTTATCTCCGGAAAGAATGGCCGATGCAGTAAATCGTTTATCGTGATCGGGGCCGGATTCCGTTATTTCATATTCCGGTGGGGTGAGATTTCTTGCGGCCGCAAGCTCTTGCAGCGCAGTCTTGGCGTCGAGACCTATCCCGAGGTTATGCGCTGAAGTGATAACGGGGCGAACCCAGTTCAAGACGATGTCGCTGGCTTTTTGTATGCCGTGCTCGATGTAGATGGCCCCGATAAGGGCTTCAAGTGAATCGGCCAAAATGGAATTCTTATCTCGCCCGCCCGTACTTTCTTCGCCTTTACCGATTCGCAAAAAATCGCCTAAATTTAATTGACGTGCGATATCGGCTAGGGCGCGCATATTGACGACACCGGAGCGCAGCGGTGAAAGTCTGGATTCGTCGAGATCGGGAAACGCCGAATACAACTCTTCCGTGACAACTAGACCAAGGACGCTATCTCCTAGAAATTCCAGACGTTCGTTTGTGGGAAGTCCGCCAGATTCGTACGCAAAAGAGCGATGAGTGAGCGCAAGTTCGAGCAACTCATCCTTAACCGAAATACCGAGTAGGTCGGTCAGACGAGAGTACAGATCAGACCTCGAGAACCTGTCGACGGTTGTATGTACCGCAGGTTGGGCAGGCGGCGTGTTGCAACTTTGGTTGTTGGCATTGGCCACATGGCGCTAGTGGAGCTGGTGTGGTTTTCCACGAGCTACGGCGATGGCGGGTGCGAGAACGGGACATCTTTCGCTTTGGAACTGGCACGATTAACCCCTTCTCTTGGGTTTTCCAATCGGCGCCTTAAGGCACCGGTTCTGACGCACGTCAGAATAAGTCTTACGAGAGGAGAAGTATCCCCCAAACCTGGTCTAAAGACAAAACGGGGCGGAAATCTATGCCTCTGGGCTCTTCCAGCCCTCAAGTCCGGCCCAGCGAATATCCGCAGTGGCATGGGCATGGTCTTCCGGTAGCAAGGTCCACTTAATGCCACATTCTGGGCAGAGACCTGGGCAGTCGGGGTCACAGAGGGGGTTAATAGGCAAGTTGAGGATGATGGCATCTCGAACGCAGGGCTCGAGATCGATGATCTCCCCCACCATTTGCTTCACCTCATCGGCCGTTTCATCCAAAGGATCTTCGACCGGTTCGCCTTTCTTCTTCTTGGGCTGCTGGCGATAATCCACTTCGTATTCAAAGAGCTCTTGGAAACTCTCATCAATACTGAATTCAACGGGATCAAGACAGCGCGTGCATTCGCCCACGGCTTCAGCCTGGATGGAAGCAGAGACCAAGATTCCGTCAGAGACAGATTCCAGTTTGAGCTCGATATCGATGGGTTCGTAATCTGGAATAGAAATGACGTCAAAACCCATTGGGTCGTGATCATCTATCTCCAAAAAGTACTCGCGCATCTCTCCCGGACGTCGGGGCAAATCGTGAGTGTTAAAGAGGAAAGGATTGAAGGCCATCATTCGGCCAATTCAGAGAGAGCATGCTTTTCTTCGAGCCCACCTAATTTATCGCGACCGCGATTTACAACTTCTAGAGTCTTGTTAAGAATAACCTCAAGAGTTGCAAGTCGAGAGTCGATGTATGCCTCGATCTCTTCGCGCTCCTTCTTGGCCTCGGCTTCAACTTCATCCAAAATGCGTTGTGCTTCTTTGTGCGCGGCTGAAACAATTTCCGTTTGCTCAACCATCTGCGCAACTTCTTCGCGAGCCAGCGCAATGAGTTGGTCAGCGCTTACTCGAGCCTCCTCCAAGATTTGATCTTGTTGCAAAAGGATTTGACCGGCCTGATCGAAATCGCTTGGGAAGGATTGTCGAGCCTGCTCCAAAATTTCTAGAAGTTCGCCACGGTGAACCACGCAACTGGCTGACAGTGGAACTGATCGTGCCTCTTCGACCATGGTGATAGCAGATTGCACTCTCTCGATTGCATCCATTTGGTTACCTCTTTACTTAAGGAGATTCAGAGTTCTTGAATCTCAACTGCCCTATGAATTTTGCTGCAAATCCAGTCTCTGCTGAAGTCGTTCGAGCAGTACTGATGGAACATAACTTGAAACATCACCACCATAACTGGCTACCTCTTTAACTAAAGACGAAGATAGGAAAGAGTGTGCAGGGGCTGTCGACATGAAAAGTGTCTCTACTCCTTGCAGCTGCAAATTAATCTGGGACATCTGGAGTTCGTAATCAAAATCTGTGACCGCGCGCAATCCCTTGACAATAATAGGAATTGAGTTCTTTTTGCAGTAATCAACGAGCAAGCCCGACCAGGAATCAACAACCACATTGGGATATTTAGTGGTTACTTCGCGAATCATGGAAATGCGTTCGTCGACAGTGAAGAGCGACTTCTTGGTCTTGTTTACGAGAACAGCTACCACGACTTCATCGAAGAGTGAGCTAGCACGTTCAATGATGTCCAGATGGCCGAAAGTAATGGGATCGAATGATCCTGGACACACAACTCTTCTCACGGCAAAACGCTAGCAGAATAGCCTCCGTAGAAGATACTCCCTTGCCCATAAGAACGAATTTTCTCCAATGCAAATGGCTCGGGCCACGTGAATGGGTTGGCCTTGGCGGCGCGTTCTATCGCGATCATTCCATTCTTTTTCAAAAAATTGTTGAGAGCAATATCTGACAGCATTTTTTCAATTACGTCATTGGAAACATCGTACGGTGGGTCCATGAAAATAATGTCATAGGCGGCGCCTTGGCTCATTTCCAAAAATGAGAGCGCACTCATTTTGTACACGTGAAAGTTCCGTTCTGATCCTTTAAGTAATGCGAAATTCTTCGTGACAGTTTCCCAGGCAATGAGGTCTTTCTCCACGGAATGAACCAATGCGGCGCCACGAGAAAAGGCTTCGATACCGACGGCGCCTGATCCAGCGAAGAGATCTAGGAAGTTAAGTCCTTCGATACTTCCGAAGGCGGATTCCAGGGAGGAGAACAATCCCTCCCTCGCACGATCTGAAGTAGGGCGAGTTCTTTCTGGCGGAGAGACCAAAGTTTTACCTTTGTACGCTCCTGCAATAACTCTCATGATAGGACCCCTCGTTTTTTGTATTGAAAATCTATCCCTTGTCGACGAATTGCGAACTCTCTTCTTTGCGAAGAATTTCAACGGCATGAGCTAGGTGCGGCCAGGTCTGCAGCGTTGCATCTTTGGCGATTAATGTCAGCGCTGCCGAGCGCGCCTTTTCAATGATTGGTTCATCGCGAAGCACGCGAAGTAGTCGTAGATGAGAGCGCGTACCGGATTGTGCTTTTCCAAGGACATCACCTTCGCGTCGTTGATCTAGGTCTATTCGCGAAAGTTCAAAACCATCGAGGGTGCTGGAGACGGCTGCCAGACGTTCCATAGCCAAGGAGTCTGGTTCTGCTTTGCTCACCAGCAAGCAGAGACCAGCGACTCCACCTCGGCCAACACGTCCACGCAGTTGATGCAATTGAGATACGCCAAAGCGATCTGCGTCCATGATGATCATCATCGAGGCGTTAGGCACATCAACGCCGACTTCAATGACAGTCGTGGCAACGAGAACTGAGATTTCATTCCTAGCGAAGGCGGTCATTGTTTCCTCTTTATCCAACGACGACAGCTTTCCGTGCAGGACGGCGAGTTTGATGCCCTTGAGCGGACCCGTAGCGAGTTCTGGGGCGAGGACGTCAACCGCACTCATTCCTGCCGATCCTTCTAACTCTTCGTCATCAAGATTCTCGCCCATCAGTTTGGCCATTGCGCGATCACGTTCATTAATATTGCTGGAAGTTTCTTCTTCGTCGCCGAAAATACGGGGAGCGACCACGTAAACCTGGTGCCCAGCATCAACTTCTTCGCGAACTCGCTGCCATGCTCTCTCGAGATACTTTGGTTTTTGAACAAGTGACACTACGTGAGTTTGGATGGGGCTTCGACCAGAAGGCAGTTCCCGCAAAGTCGAAATATCGAGATCGCCGAAAATCGTCATTGCGACCGTACGCGGAATAGGTGTTGCCGTCATTACCAGGAGATGAGGCGGCAATTTTGCTTTGCTTCTTAATGCGTCGCGCTGTTCAACTCCAAAGCGGTGTTGCTCATCAATGACAACGAGAGCTAGATCATGGAACTCAACGCCTTCGCTCAAGAGTGCATGCGTACCAATAACAATGCCGGCTTCACCGGAGGAGATCATGGCCAAGGCTTCTCTCTTGGCTGCTGCGTTTAGTGATCCCGTGAGCAAAGTCAATTGCGTTCCCTTGCCATTGCCATGCAGAGTGCCGGCAAGTGCTAAAGGTCCAAGAATTTTGCCAATTGTTTTCAGGTGTTGTTGCGCCAGAACTTCTGTCGGAGCAAGTAACGCAGCCTGGCCACCGGATTCAATAACTGTGAGCATGGCCCGTAGCGCCAGAACCGTCTTGCCCGATCCAACTTCACCTTGGAGTAATCGGTGCATCGGATGTGGTCGCTTCATATCTTCTTCAATTTCCGCGGCAACTTCGCGTTGTCCTTGCGTGTAAGTGAAGGGCAATTGAGATTCGAATTCGGCGACAATGCCGGATTGAGATATCTGACGAGGAGTCGCAGCCAGGGCACCAATTTCTGCGCGGCGCTGTACCAAGATCGTTTGCAAGAGCAGCGCCTCATCGAAGGTCAGACGTGCATGCGCGAGCGCAACCTGATCCAGATCTTCCGGCTGATGTATGTACCGCAGCGCTTGCATTTTTGTGGGAAATTTATTGCTAGTAATAATTTCCTGCGGTAGGTATTCATCGACATCATCGAGGGAATCCAAGGTGAGCGCAACGCATTGACTGATTTTCCAGGAAGGCAACTTTGCAGTTGCGGGATAAACCGGCAAATACTTTCCAGCAAAATCGGCAATGGCAGCATCGACATCATCCCCATCTGGAACCATTTGGTAATCGGGGTGGGTCAACTGGCGCTTTCCTTTAAAAACTCCGATTTTCCCGGCAAATAGCCCGGTGCGCCCAGGGCTTAGTTCTTTCTGGCGCCATGCTTGGTTGAAGAAAGTCAATGAGAGTTTGGAGGTGCCATCAGTGACCGTTACCTCCAGCAAATTTCGACCGTTGACGCGCCTGACTCCGACTGCATCAACTTCGGCCAATACCGTGACCTCATCGCCCTCGACCAGGGCCGAGATATCGGAAAGTTCGCCCCGCACGACGTACCTCCGCGGATAATGACGCAAGAGATCCTCGACCGTTTCCATGCCAAAGCCTGTAGCCAGCGCGGCGGCCGTCCGGTCCCCCACAATTGCCTTGAGCTTGGTCTCCAGATTGGCCATGAGGCTATCTTCCCGCTTTA
The DNA here is from genome assembly GCA_037142435.1 of Actinomycetes bacterium. GTDB lineage: Bacteria > Actinomycetota > Actinomycetes > Nanopelagicales > Nanopelagicaceae > CAIMZW01. The sequence goes on from JBAXAO010000026.1 coordinate 13,620, forward strand.
GCGAGCTCTTTTTACGCTCAAATGCGCGGGTCGCGCATAGTGGGCGCCGGGCGACAATCTGGATTAGCCTTTTTACACCGCTAAGCGGTAATCTTCGCCAGTTCTAGAAATCCATTTCTAACTTTTAGGGAGTTCAACCGTGGCTTCAAACTGCGATATCTGCGGCAAGGGACCTAGCTTCGGCAATAACGTCTCCCACTCAATGCGTAAGACTCGTCGCCGCTGGAATCCAAATATTCAGCGAGTTCGTACCCTCGTAGCTGGTACACCAAAGCGTCAGAATGTCTGCTCTTCCTGCCTTAAGGCCGGAAAGGTCACTCGCTAACTTTTTCACTGAAAGTGGCTGTAGCCCACTTTTTCAAATTCTGGTTTTCCAATGAGTTCTACACCGCTGCCCTCAATCACTCGGCCGATAACTAAAACTCCCTGCGGCAAGTTGGTTGCACTCGCAGATGTGCCCAAGAAGAGATGATCTTCACCTCCGCCGCAAATCCAACGCCACGCATCGATTCCTAATTCCTGGGCCAAAGCGGTGATCTCGGCAAAATCTGGACTCGTCGCCAATGCCTCGGGATCTATGACTATTTTTACTCGAGATGCATTACTGAGATGGCGCGCCTCAGAAATTAGGCCATCGCTAATGTCGCAAAGTGAATTAATTCCTGCAGTGGCAAGGTCAGCTGCCATCGAATAATCCACACTGGGCGTGAGATGTTGAACGACAGCTTTTTTATGAGAGCGACCTGCGCTTAAGCATGCTAGACCCGCTGCCGACCATCCTGGCAGGCCGGTCACAAAAACTGTATCTCCAACCTTGGCTCCCGATCGCAATATTGGCGCATCAGTTTCTCCGAGGGCCGTTATCGAAATGACCATTGCAGGTGAAACCGATAAGTCTCCCCCAACAACAGTGGCTCCGACCCGGTCTGCTTCAGATTGAATCCCTTGAGCTAGTTCGATCATCTCGGCCGCAGAAAAATCTGCAGGCAAACCGGCAGTCACTAATAAGTAGGTCGGCTTAGCCCCCATCGCCAAGATATCGGCCACATTCGCTGCGGTAATTTTCGCGCCAATTTGGGAAAGCGAGCTCCAATCCCGACGGAAGTGGACGCCTTCAACTGCCATATCGGCAACAGCAATCTGTTTAGAAGTTGGAGCAGTTAACACAGCGCCATCGTCGCCAATTCCCACTTCAACACCTAAGGCAGGGCGCTGGGAAAAGATGCTGCCGAGAGCAGCAATCAATTCGGCTTCAGTTGCCACCGTTTGACTCCCTTTCCTGTGATGAAGGTTCCAAAATACTCGTTCCCTAATCTTTGCCTGAGGCGGTAGCCTAGAAGCCTACCCAGCCGCAGCGCAGCGGAGGCCGCCGTTGGAACCTGGATCATCACCCACCAGACCAGCAAGAAAACTTTAAAGGAGTCCCAGATGTCAGTTCAGGCATACATCCTCATTCAAACTGAAGTTGGCAAGGCATCAAGCGTTGCGAAGGCAGTATCAGCAATCTCTGGCGTCACGCTGGCAGAAGGTGTCACTGGCCCATACGACGTCATCATGCGCGCCGAGGCTCCCAGCATGGAAGATTTTGGCCGAGTAATTTTGTCGAAAGTCCAGGTCGTTCCTGGAATTACTCGCACCCTCACCTGCCCTGTAACCAGCTACTAATTTCGGACGGGTTTAGCGCGTCACGTCTCGACTGCGCGTCAAGGCCGCCTCTAACAATTTTCCGATGAGATCGGTGTAGTTCAGTCCGGCATGCGCCCATAATTTGGGATATACCGACGTCGCCGTAAATCCGGGCATGGTATTTATTTCATTGATGATGATCTGGCCAGAGGTCGAATAGAAGAAGTCAACTCGCGCCAATCCTTCGCACCCCAGCGCATTAAATGCTTGGATCGCCGAACTGCGGATTTCTTCAGAAATACCGGCCGGAAGATCGGTGGGAAAATCAACCCGAGTTGAATCGTCGAGATACTTTGCTTCAAAATCATAGAACTCGTGGTCGCCCAAGATGACAATCTCGCCGACAGGAGAGGCATGTGCCACGCCATGGCTTTGCAGGACAGCACACTCAATTTCCTTACCGATGATGCCTACTTCGATCATGACTTTAGTGTCGAATTCAAATGCAAAATCAATGGCGACAACAAGCTCGTTTAACTCTTTTACTTTTGATGTTCCGCGGCTAGAACCACTTCTGGCAGGCTTAACGAAAAGTGGAAAGGTTAATTGGCTGGCGCGGTTAATGATTTCTTCACGTTCATCGGTACTCCACTGTCGAATATGAATAACGATTCCATCTGCCACGGTCAGACCATGGGCTGCGAAGATGGGCTTTGCGAATGATTTATCCATTGCCACCGAGCTCGCCAGCACTCCGGAACCGACATAAGTAAGGCCTGCCATCTCTAGCATTCCTTGGACGGTGCCATCTTCGCCGTAAGGGCCATGGAGCACCGGAAAAACAACATCCAAGTTGAGAGGGTGGCCGTTAAAACTAAAACCTTGAACATCGGTAGAGATGGCAGGAGAATCTTCAGGTATTACGGGCAATTGTCCATCGACAATTTTTAGAGCAACATCCGCGGACGGAATGACCCAACGTCCGCTCTTGGTAATTCCAATTAAAATTGGATCGTACTTTTCCCGATCGATGGCTTCAAGTACCCCGCTGGCAGAGATGCACGAGATCTCATGTTCGCTGCTCTTGCCGCCGCAGAGTATGCCTACCTTTACTTTGGTGGACATTTAGATCTCCGCTCTCACGCTGACGGTCATCAATCGATCCACAGCTTCAGTAGGTGAGAGAATTCCGCTGACTACATCGGACACTGCTTCAATAATCGGAACTTCAACTCCAACGCGGTGGGCTAGTTCAAGAATTGCTCCGGCTGAAGCCACGCCTTCAACCGTTTTGGAAACTTCTTCGCGGGCCGAGCTCATGGATCCAGTCCGACCAAGAATTTCACCAAAGGTGCGATTGCGAGAAAGAGCCGAACCACAACTTGCGACCAGGTCGCCCATGCCAGCCAATCCCAGGAAAGTCAGTGGGTTTGCCCCATAGGCACCACCAAAACGTGCTACTTCACTCAAACCTCGGGTAATGACCATAGCTTGGGTGTTCTCTCCCAAATCAAGCCCGATGGTCATTCCAACTGCCAAAGCGATGACGCTCTTTGCCGCTCCAGCAAGTTCGCACCCGATCAAATCTGAAGAAGGGTAAACCCGAAAATAAGGTGCCGTGAAGAGTTCAACAATCAGATCAACTACCTGAGAGTTTTCCGAAGCGGCAACGGCGCCAGCTGGTTGACGCAAGGCAAGTTCACCAGCCAAATTGGGTCCGGTAATCAATCCCATTCGGTCATTACTGCCACCGAGGATTTCATCCACGACCTGGGTCATTCGTAAATGTGTATCTGCTTCAATGCCTTTAAGCGTGCTGACTATAGGTAGATCATTCGGAATAAATGCTTTCCATGCCGTTAGGTTTGCTCGCAGGCTTTGGGCGGGTACTGCCAAAACCAAGGTGTCACCAAAATCGAAGGCGTCATGAATATCGGAGGTTGCCGCCAAGGCAAAAGGTAATTGGATCTCTGGCAAGAATTTATCGTTTGAATGTTTTGCATTGATTTCGGAAACAACATCAGCATTACGACCCCAGAGCAAAACCTCTTGACCGGCGTCACAGAGAATTTGAGCCATGGTCGTACCCCAAGCACCAGTGCCCAAAACTGTCACCTTGCTCAAATGTTCTTCCTCTTCTTGTAATTGCCAGTCCGCGGCAAATCCGATGTGTGAGGGTCGAATGTAATGCTTGGAGCCACTTCCCCTCGAATTTGCTCCAGCATCCCAGTCAAGGTATCCATCACGTATGCAGTGGCTTCAACGAGAGCTTCTTGATCCTCGGCTTTGCCTTCCCACCGGGAGAAGTCCAGCGCCGGACCAGCCACAACTGTGACCGGAGTACGACGCCATAAAATTGGACGCTTGGAATATGCAGGTAGTAATTCTTGGGCTCCCCATTGGGCGCATGGAATCACTGGCGCCTGCGAGAGGATCGCCAACCTTGCTATTCCGGTCTTGCCCACCATCGGCCAGTAATTTTCATCACGAGTCAAAGTTCCTTCAGGATAAACACCTAAACAATGACCAGCCGTGAGAAAAGCTAGCGCATGGCGGAGAGAATGCGAGGCGTTAGAACTTTCTCGCTCCACTGGAATTTGACCAGAACCAGCGATGATTTTGCCGATCACGGGAACCTTGAAAACAGAGGCCTTTCCTAAAAAACGCGGCGCTCTACCATTCTTGAAAAGGAAATGCGTGAAAATCAATGGATCGGCATAGGAGATATGGTTCGAGACAACAATCACCGGTCCCGATTTAGGAATGTTGGCAACTCCCAGCCAGGTTCGTTTAGTCACCAGATTGAGAATTGGCAGCAAGATCCTGGAGGCAAAATAGAAATATTTATTAGTTCCCAAGGGATGACCTGAAGGCGGGGCATAAACCGGGTCAACGTCAGTGTTGAGATTTTCCGACATGCGAGAAGGTTATTACGCAATAAAAAAGTGGGGGTGCTTTTCGCGCCCCCACTTTCGAGTTACTTTTACATTACTTCTTCTTAGCAGGAGCCTTCTTCGCTACAACCTTCTTGGCTGGAGCCTTCTTCGCAGGAGCCTTCTTCGCTACAACCTTCTTGGCTGGAGCCTTCTTGGCTGGAGCCTTCTTCGCTACAACCTTCTTGGCTGGAGCTTTCTTCGCTACAACCTTCTTGGCAGCTGCTTTGACGACAGGCTTAGCAACAACCTTTACAGGTGGCTTAGGAGCGGCTTCGAGCTTACGAGCGCCGGAGATAACTTCCTTAAGAGCCTTTGCTGGCAAGAAGCGAACCTTCTTGCTGGCCTTGATCTGGATGGTCTCGCCAGTGAATGGGTTGCGGCCTTTACGTGCAGCGCGATCAACCTTCTTGAACTTGCCGAAATCATTGATCATTACATCTTCGCCCTTGGAAATGGTGCGAACGATGCTGTCAAAAACGATGTCTACAGCGCGAGCTGTCTCTTTCTTGTTGTTATCAAAATGTGGTGCCAGCAATGCGATGAACTGGGCCTTGTTCATTAAATCCCCTTATTTACGCGTAAATGTTAGACATTCGTCTAACGTAAGAAGAAATCTACGCATCGCACAGCGCAACAACCGACATATAAATCGGTGTGTCGCAAGAGAAAAAGCATTGAAAATCAAGGGTTTTTTGCATCATAACCCTAAATTGGAAGTTGAGAGTTAGCGCGTGCTACACCTCCAACTCTGAATTATCAGCGCCAAATAGAAGTAATTTGAACTTCGTTGCGTTTTCAAAGGCAAATGCCGCGCCCTCCAAGTTCGGAAAGCGCGGCATTTTGAGCCTAATCTAAGCGTTTTATGGCTTGGTAATTGGCTTTACGGGTGCCGAGTTATCCTTATTTGAACCACTCTTCTCTTGCTCAGAGGTTCCAGAAGTAGCACAACCAACTACGAAGTTACGGTTGTCGCCTCCATTGGATACCCACTGGAGAGTGCCGTTGTAGGTCTTTCCATTGGCGCTGACCGAACATGGTCCGCCTAGAGCAGTAATAAACGTGCCGTTGGTGCCGTTGGTGCCGTTGGTGCCGTTGGTGCCGTTGGTGCCGTTGG
>JBAXAO010000027.1:0-19208 GCA_037142435.1 Actinomycetes bacterium
AGCATTAAAAAAAGCGGACCCCGTGAATTTCACGAGGTCCGCTTTTTAATGAACTGAATTAACTACCGCCGCCCTTACGGGAGATGGCATCGACGCTGGCAGAGATCAAGAGAACCAAGCCAGTAACAATGAACTTGATGCCGGCTGCATAACCCAACAGACCCATTCCGTTATCGATAACGGCAACGACCAGTCCACCAAGAATGGCATCGCGCATCTTGCCCTTTCCGCCGAAGAGGCTGGTGCCGCCGATAACGGCTGCTCCTACGGCGTAGAGCAGAGTCGAGCTTCCTCCAGTTGTGGGGGAGACTGAGTTTTGCCGTGAGGCAAAGATCAAACCGGCCACGGCGGAGAGCGCCGAACAGATGATGAAGGCCGAAATGCGCACCCACTTCACGTTGATACCAGAACGTCTTGCTGCTTCGGCATTGCCACCGACAGCGTAAAGATGACGCCCAAAGGCGGTGCGATTGAGAACAAAGGTTCCGACGACCAGTAAGAAGAGAATCACGGGCACTACATAAGGAATGCCTTTGAGGCTAACGAGTTGAGGGTTATTGCTGCGCTCGAGGTTGAGGGCGTAAACCGCAACGCCAGTTACCGCAAGCAAACCAACCGTCTTGAGAACCCAGAGTTGCATGAGTTCGGTCTTCAGCCCGACCTTGCGACGGGCGTAAACCCGACGAAGTCCGCTGAGAACATACAAAGCCCCGCAGGCAATATAGAAAATCCAACTGATCGAAACATTCATATTGCTGTTTTCAACCGAGAGCACGGTCGGATCTTCCATACGGATAGTTCCGCCTTCACCAGCAAGCAACAACAAGAGGCCTTGGAAGGCCAAGAAAGTTGCCAGCGTTACAACGAAGGATGGAATACCAAGGAAGGAGACCAACCAGCCGATGAAGAGGCCAAGTGCAATTCCAACGACGATGCTAATAGGGAAAGCAATCCACCATTTGAAATTGTGGTTGGTTACCAAAATGACGAGAACGGCGCCGCACACACCAGAGGAGTAACCGGCGGAGAGATCGATCTCGCCCAGCAAAAGAACGAAGACCAAGCCCATGGCGATCACAATCACCGCAGCTGCCTGAGTTAATAGGTTGGCAAAGTTGCCAGGAGTTAAGAACGAATCTTGCATAACGCTAAATACAGCGCAGAGAACGAGAAGACCGAGGACGGCTGGTAGCGCACCGATGTCGCCAGATTTAATGCGTGACCAATAATCCTGGGCAGCACCCTTTAATGGATGAACGGTGACTTCGACTTCAGTGCTCATGAATTAGCTCCAATCGAGGCCACGCCCGCTGATTTTCCGGTGGTGATGAGTTCGATTACTTGGTTGGAAGTAACGTCGGCCTTGCGCACTTGAGCGGCCATCTGGCCCAAATATAAAGCGGCAATGTTGTCAGCTACTTGGAAAACGTCGTTGAGGTTGTGGCTAATGAGAATGACGCCAATACCGCTATCTGCCAATCTGCGAACAAGATGAAGCACTTGCTCGGTTTGAGAAACACCTAGCGCGGCTGTTGGTTCGTCCAGGATGACGACCTTGTTATTCCAGAGAACGGCGCGAGCGATAGCGACGGTCTGGCGTTGGCCACCAGAGAGCGATGAAACTGTTTGGCGAATTGACTTCACGGTACGGACGCTGAGGCCATCGAGGGTCTTACGTGCCATAACTTCCATGGCGGATTCGTCGAGGACCATTCCCTTCTTCTGTTCGCGTCCCAAGAACATGTTGTGAACGATGTCGAGGTTGTCGCAGAGAGCAAGATCTTGGTACACGACCTCAATCCCTAGGGCGGTCGCATCGCGCGGACCGTGGACATGAACTTCGTTGCCATCAAAGAGGTATTGACCGCTGTCGGGGGTATAAATACCGGCGATACATTTGATCAACGTAGATTTTCCAGCGCCGTTATCTCCGACAAGTGCGGTCACTTCACCGGGATAGACATCAAGATTGACATCGCGCAAGACGTGAACGGGACCAAATGATTTGTTGATGGAACGTAGTGAAAGTATGGGCTCAGCCACTGTATGCCTTTCGTTCGATCTCTTCGGGTGTCCAAATTTTCCAGAAATGATTTCCTGTATATGCAACTGCTAAATCTTAATTGGATTGCGGTAGGCAGACTATAGAAATAGGCGCCCAGTTTCGATTACTCGAACCGGGCGCCTATTCAATTACACGAACTATAGGTATCTAACTACTTAGATGCCGTTCGCCTTGCAGAGAGCCTCAATGCCCTTGCAGACATCAGCGCGCTTCTGGAATCCATCAGCAATAACAACCTTGACGTTAGCCTTGGTGATTCCGACTGGCTTCAACAAAACTGAAGGAACATTGACTGTTCCGTTGTTTGTTACGCCAGTAGCAGTTGCTGCCTTCTTGCCATTGAGGAGAGCTACTGCAAGTGCAGCAGCGCCGTTTGCCTCGGCCTTGATGGCCTTGTAAACGGTGTTGGAAAGGTCACCGGTCAAGATGGCGCGGAGACCATCAACGGTTGCATCTTGTCCAGATACGCAAACCTTGCCATTGAGCTTGTTCTTCTTGAGAACTGCAACTGCAGCGAGTCCGAGGCCTTCGTTTGCAGAAACTACTGCATCGAGCTTGCCGCCAGCCTTAGTGAGTTGTTGTTCGAAGATGGTTCCGCCCTTGACGTTATCCCAGCCAGGAACGGCTTGGTCGTCAACGAGGGTGTAAGCACCGGACTTGATCATTGGGCGGATGACTGAGTCATAGCCCTTCTTGAACAAGGTGGCGTTGTTGTCGTCTGGAGAACCATTGAGGTAAACAATGCGAGCCTTGGTCTTTCCAGCGGCCTTGAGGCAGTTAACAATTCCGGTTCCTTGTAGTACACCAACAGCGGTGTTATCGAAGGAGACGTAGTAGGACTCGGAACCATTCAAAGTTAAACGGTCGTAGTCAATTGTTGGAACGCCTTGAGCCTTGGCCTTGTCCTGAACTGCCTTGGCAGATGCGGAATCAAGGTTGACCATGATCAAAACCTTTGCACCCTTGGTGAGCATTTGATCAGCAATGGTCTGGAACGCTGTCTTGTCGCCATTTGCGTTCTGGATGTCAGCGGTTACGCCAGCAGCCTTGAAAGCCGCGGTAAGGAATGGACGATCTGCAGTTTCCCAGCGGTTTGAAGAAGCGGCATCTGGAAGGATGACGCCAACGAAGCCCTTTGCGGCTGCGTTTGCTGAGGTAGATGCAAAACCAGTAAGTGCGAGTGCTGCTGTTGCGAGAACGGCAGTAAACGCGATACGTCGCTTGGTCATATGTGAAATTACCTTTCGAAGGTGCCTCTCGTGGCCAAACCTGCATTTGGCCATACGTACGAGACAGCCTTCGAAAGGTAGTCTCCACGAGAGAAAAGGTCACGAGTTAGATCTCGACAAATAGGACATTTTTGCTAACGGTTTGATAACGAAAATTGGGAATATGTGCAAGTGCCGAAACGGTAACCTTGCCCAGATGAGTTCAATTCAGGATCACATTAGCGCTGCAATAGTGCAGATCTTGGAGAGTTCGCGGGATTTTCTAGGATGTGAGATCCCCACCCAAATCACCCTCGACCGACCTAAAAATCGCGATCACGGCGATTACGCCACCTCCATTGCGTTGGCGTTGGCGAAACCATCAGGAAAGTCACCTCGCGATATTGCCCAAATAGTTCAAAAGGGTCTCAGCGCCCTGCCCGAAATCGCTCAGGTTGATATCGCCGGTCCCGGCTTTATCAATATTACTTTGGCCAAATCCAGCCAAGGCGAAGTCGTAGCCAGCATCTTCCGCCAAGCAGACAAATTCGGCCACACCTCAGTCATGTCCGGAGTCTCCGTAAACCTCGAATTTGTGAGCGCCAATCCGACCGGACCCTTGCACTTGGGTCACACTCGCTGGGCCGCCGTCGGTGATTCATTAGGACGATTGCTCGCCGCCACCGGAGCTTCGGTTACGCGCGAATTTTATGTCAACGATCGCGGAAATCAGATGGAACTTTTCGGCGCCTCTATTCGAGCTGCGGCGCTAGGCAAGGCGCGTCCCGAAGAGGGCTACCACGGTGCCTACATTGAAGACATTGCCAAAGAAATTGTGGCGGCGCATCCTGAAGTTTTATCACTGGAAGGCGAAGCAGCTATCTCTGCATTCCGAGATTATGGTTACGCGCTCCAGCTCAAAGATCAACAACGCGTGCTGGATGATTTAGGTACACATTTTGATGTCTGGTTCTCTGAAAAAAGTTTATTTGAAAATGATTTCTTCAACCACAGTCTAGAGAAGTTACGCCAGCAAGGACATGTCTTTGAACTCGAGGGCGCGACATGGCTGCGCACGACAGATTTCGGCGATGATAAAGATCGCGTCATTATTAAGTCTGATGGTTCCTTTGCTTACTTCGCGGCAGATTCGGCTTACTACATCAACAAACGCGAACGCGGATTTGATATTTGCATTTACATGTTAGGTGCAGACCATCACGGATACGTCGGTCGACTAAAGGCAATTGCTGCCTGTGCCGGCGATGATCCCGAATACAACATTCATGTCTTGATCGGACAGATGGTCAAGATCATGGAAGGTGGGGAAGAACTTAGACTCTCCAAGCGCGCCGGAACGATTATTACTCTTGAAGAGTTAGTCGAGAAGGTTGGCGTCGATGCTGCTCGCTACACACTTATTCGTTATCCAGTGGATACACCTATGGTGATGGATGTCGATGTGCTTCGAAGCCGAACCAACGAAAACCCCGTGTATTACGTGCAATATGCCCATGCGCGCATCTGTGCCGTACTTCGTAATGCCTCAGATTTAGGCATTGCTTATGGCGCAGATTTTGCCGCCGAATACGAACTCCTAGAGCATCATCGGGAGCGCGAACTCATGGGCTTGCTGGGCGAGTTCCCCAAGGTTGTTACAGGTGCCGCCGAACTGCGCGAGCCACATCGCATCGCTCGATACGTTGAAGAATTGGCTGGGGTCTACCACCGCTTCTACAACGATTGTCGCGTCTTGCCCATGGGAGATGAACCTGCCGAGCCAATTCATTCTGCGCGCGCTAATCTCTGCTTGGCCACTGCCCAAGTTGTAGCCAACGGATTGGCTCTTCTTGGCGTCAGCGCTCCGGAGAGGATGTAACCGTGTCTTCACCTGAAAATTCTGGCTTCGCGCCAGAAGTCTTTTCTTCGAAATCTGCATTTACCAGTGATGAACTTGTCATCGCCGGTTGTACTGCGACAAGCCTTGCCACCGAATTTGGAACTCCACTTTTCGTCATCGACGAAGAGGATTTCCGTGATCGAGCCGCTTCTTGGAAGAGCGCTTTAGAAAAGAACTTTGCTCTTCACGCCGGAACGGTTTTCTATGCGGCAAAGTCTTTTATCAGTGTTGAAGTTGCTAAATGGATTAATGAATCAGGCATTGGTCTTGATGTCTGTACTGGAGGCGAACTTGCAGTCGCGCTTGCTGCAGGCTTTCCAACGGATCGCATTGAAGTGCACGGCAACAACAAGTCCGAAAGTGAGATTCGACGAGCCATCGAGGTCGGCGTCCGCGCAATAGTTATAGATTCTTTTCAAGAAATTGAACGAGTCGCACGCATAGCCTCCGAACTTGGCACCATTCAGAAAGTTCTGCTTCGTATTACTCCAGGCATCGAGGCACACACTCACGAATTTATTGCCACAGCTCATGAAGATGTGAAGTTTGGGTTTTCCATTGCTAGCGGTTCTGCTTGGAAAGCGATCGAACATGTTGAAGAGCAGGATTCGCTGCGCCTAGCTGGATTGCATTGCCACATTGGTTCACAGATATTTGGCATCGAAGGTTTTTCCATCGCAGCATCGCGCCTCATCGAACTCCTCGCTAAATATCGCGACCACTTTGATCGGCAATTACCCGAACTCGATTTAGGTGGGGGATATGGGATTGCTTATCTGCCGGGAGAAGAGTCCGAAGATCCGCAACGAATAATGGCAGCCCTCTCGCACGTAGTTACCGGCGAATGTGCCAAGCACTCTCTTCATGTTCCTTTTATTTCCATCGAGCCGGGCCGAGCCATCGTGGGTCCCACCACCACCACCATTTACCAAGTTGGCACCACAAAATCAGTGGAGCTCGATGGTGGCCAGACCCGCAGATATATCGCTGTTGATGGCGGGATGAGCGACAACATTCGCCCCGCGCTTTATGCCGCCGAATACCACGCCCTTTTAGCTAACCGCCGATCCAGCGCCGATCTTATTTCCAGCCGACTTGTAGGAAAACACTGCGAATCCGGCGACATTATTATTCGCGAGATCGATCTACCTGAGGACGTGGCACCAGGTGACCTGTTGGCGATACCCGCCACAGGTGCCTATGGCCGAAGCATGGCCAGCAATTACAACCATGTGCCAAGGCCTGCCGTTGTGGCTGTCACGGGCGGAAAAGCTCGCGTCATTGTCCGACGTGAAACTGAAAACGACTTGCTGGCTCTCGATGTAGTGGAGCCAGAACGAATGAACGAGAAGAATAGGTAAATGATGAGCTCAGTAAAGGGAACGCTGCGAGTAGGAATGCTCGGTTGCGGAGTCGTGGGCTCTGAAGTCGCTCGCCTCATGATCGCAAACCAGGAAGATTTAGCGGCCAGGTCCGGTGCCGGACTCGAGATCGTAAAAATTGGTATTCGCGACCTCGCGCGCGCACACCCGGGCATTGATCGCAAACTTTTCACCACCGATGTCGAATCAATTGTGACTGACCCGTCTATCGATCTCATCATTGAGGTCATGGGTGGCATCGAGCCCGCACATCGCTTGATCCTTACCGCGATGGAAAATGGCAAAGCGGTTGTTACAGCAAACAAAGCGCTACTCGCCAAACATGGTGCTGAACTTTTCCACGCCTCGGATGAAGCAGATGTTGATTTCTATTACGAAGCCGCAGTTGCTGGTGCAATTCCAATTTTGCGACCACTTGCTGAATCTTTAGTTGGAGATCGCGTTCAACGAGTCATGGGAATTATCAATGGCACAACTAATTACATTCTTACCAAGATGCACGAAACTGGAGCATCTTTTGAAAGTGCGCTAAAAGAAGCTCAAGGTTTGGGATATGCCGAAGCTGATCCAACAGCAGATATCGAAAGTTTTGATGCCGCTGCCAAGGCTGCAATTTTGGCGGGATTGGCATTTCATACCCAAGTTACTGATGAAGATGTGTATCGCGAAGGCATAACCCACATCACTGCAGATGATGTCTGGGTGGCAAAAGAGATGGGTTTTGTCATCAAACTTTTAGCAATCGCCGAAGCCAATGAAACACACGGAAGCGAAGAAGAGACAATTTCCGTACGTGTTCACCCCACGATGATTCCTAAAACTCATCCACTGGCTTCAGTACGTGAAGCATTTAACGCAGTCTTCGTACAGTGCGAGTCTGCTGGCGAACTCATGTTTTATGGCCGAGGAGCCGGTGGCACTCCAACCGCTTCTGCGATTTTGGGTGATCTCGTCGCTGTCGCCCGCAACCGCATTGAAGGCAGCCTCGGACCTACTGAAACTGACTATGCCGATCTTGATATTGCACCAATGGGTGCGACAAAGACTCGCTACTTAATCCGACTAGAAGTTGCTGATATTCCTGGAGTTCTAGCAGCGGTTGCAACAACGGTTGCAAATAACGGGGTTTCTATTTTGACGGTTCGCCAAGATGGCCGCGGCTTAGACGCTGAACTCACAGTTCTCACCCACATTGCAACCGAGGCGGCGCTATCTTCGACAGTGACCCAATTAGCTGAACTTGAATCAGTTAAAGATGTTCTCAGCGTCATCCGCGTGGAAGGACTTAATTCATGAGTAATGAAACTTCGCATCAATGGCGTGGAGTAATCGACGAATATCGTCACCGCTTGCCGGTTTCGGAAAAGACTCCAGTCATTACCTTGCGTGAAGGCGGCACACCGCTGGTTGCAGCATGCTCTCTCTCTGACATGTTGGATAACGAAATTTGGCTGAAGGTAGAAGGCGCAAATCCCACCGGCTCTTTTAAAGATCGCGGCATGACAATGGCTATTTCAAAAGCAGCTGAAGAAGGCGCAAAGGCCGTTATCTGTGCATCAACTGGAAATACTTCTGCTAGCGCAGCTGCATATGCCACCAAGGCGGGCATGACGCCAGTGGTTTTGGTTCCGCAAGGAAAAATCGCAATGGGCAAATTAGCCCAGGCCATCGCGCACGGCGCGACATTGCTACAAGTGGATGGCAATTTCGATGATTGCCTAACTCTGGCGCGAGACCTCGCTGCAAAGTACCCCGTTGCTCTGGTGAACTCTGTTAACCCATTCCGTATTGAAGGCCAGAAAACTGCCTCCTTCGAGATCGTGGATATGTTGGGCGATGCTCCTGACCTGCATGTTCTTCCCGTTGGAAATGCTGGCAACATCACCGCTTATTGGAAGGGCTACCAAGAGTATTTCGCTGACGGCACCTCTACCAAACTTCCACAGATGTGGGGCTTTCAAGCAGCTGGCGCTGCACCAATCGTTTTAGGACATGTTGTCACCAACCCTGAAACCATTGCCACCGCTATTCGTATCGGTAACCCAGCTTCGTGGGAGCAAGCGGTTTCTGCTCGCGATACCTCTGGTGGTCTTATTGACTCTGTCACTGACGATGAAATTCTCAGCGCCTACCGCTTGGTTGCGGCTAAAGAGGGTGTATTTGTTGAACCTTCTAGCGCTGCCGGAATCGCTGGCCTCATCAAGAAGAAAGCTGCTGGCCAACTTCCTTCTGGTAAAAAGATTGTTATCACTGTGACCGGTAATGGCTTGAAGGATGTTCAGTGGGTTCTCGATGGCGCCGGCGCGCCAACGCTGATCCCAGTAGATATCGACCGGGCTGCAGCCGCTATGGGGTTGGCTTAACATGGCCGCGGCGATGAATCAGTTAACTTTTAAAGCTGCAGCGGCAAAAGTTAGCGTTCCGGCGTCTAGCGCCAATTTAGGACCAGGCTTTGACTCATTGTGTCTGGCGCTGGAAATTCGTGATGAATATGTAGCGCAGATTCTTGATGGTGATGGCGCCGATATCGATGTCATCGGCGAAGGCGCGGAAGACATCGCGCGAGATGCCAAAAACCTGGTTTATAAATCAATGATGTTTGGTTTTAAGTTCATGGGCAAAACTCCTAAGGGAATTGCCATTCGCGCTAAAAATTCGATTCCACAAGGTCGCGGGATGGGCTCATCGGCCAGCGCAATCGTTGGTGGGCTCTCCTTGGCGCGCGCTTTGGTTGTTGGCGGCGATCAATACATGACTAACGATGACTTAATTGCACTGGGGACTGAACTCGAGGGGCACCCCGACAATGTTGCTGCCGCTCTTCTCGGAGGGGCCACTATTGCTTGGATGGAGAATCTTCTGGGCAAAGAATTTGGTAAAGCAATCACGATTCCGGTGGCTGCCGAAATCAAAGCAGTTGTCTTCCTCCCTGAAAATCATTTGGCCACGAGCAAAGCACGCAAGCTTCTTCCCGATACCGTTCCTTATCGAGATGCAGTGGTTAACTCATCGAGATCGGCGCTTTTGGTTCATGCCCTTTCGCATCGACCAGATTTACTCTTCGCCGCAACAGAGGACCATCTTCATCAAGAGTACCGAGGCGTGGCTATGCCAAAATCGTTAGAGCTCGTTAAGAAGTTACGAGCTGCTGGGATAGCGGCGACTATTTCAGGGGCCGGGCCCTCAGTTTTGGTATTGCACACCAATAATGACCAAGAGCTCGCAGATATTGTCAGCATGGCGCCCGATACCTTTAAACCACTTGTTCTCGAGGTTTCGCAGAGTGGAGCAAAATAGGCTCTTTCGGGCGTGGATTGAGCGTGTGGCGGGTTTGCCACCTACAGAAAACCTGTGCTACCTTTCTTGTGTCTGAAGATCACACTCGTCAGGTTTCACAAAATCGAGTGGCCCAATCCTTTAAATAACCTTCGGATTTTCATAAATATTCTCACCTCCTTAGTTTTTGCGAAGTAGCCAAAACTGCAGTGTTTTGAGAGTTTGAGTGAGATTTCAACCAAAAAAAGAAATACCACTGGAAATAAACCAGCAGTATCAAGAGAAATGAAAAGCACAGAAAAAATGACTGATAAAACAACAACTCGCCCTGGCAAAGAGAGTGGCGACCTCTCCGCAATGCTGCTTCCAGAACTGAAAAAAGTTGCTGGCCAACTAGGCATAGATGGCGCCGCCAAGATGCAGAAGGCTGCCCTCGTGCAAGCCATTAGCGATCTCCAGGCTGCCAATCGCGAAGCGGCAAAAAACGAGCGCGAAGCGCGCCGAGCCGAGCGCCAAGAGCGTCGCAATGCCGGCAAAAACAAGGCCAGCGATGATGCGGCCAGTGATTCTGGCGATGACGCCGTCGATGAGAATTCCGCGCCAGAGCGCACTCGAGAGCGTTCCAATGCTGACCGGTCTAACGATCGCAGTAGCAACAACGACCGCAGTAGCAACAACGACCGCGACAACCAGGATTCAGATAATCGCTACAGCTCTAATGATCGCAATGATCGTCCTAGCCGTAACGATCGCAATGACCGTAACGATCGCAATGATCGCAATGACCGTGGTGGCCGTAATGATCGCAATGATCGTGGCGGTCGCAATGACCGTAACGATCGCAGTCGCACTCGTGACCGCGGCAACCGTGACGAGCGTGAAATCCAGATCTCCGAAGATGATGTTCTGCTACCAGTAGGTGGATTGCTCGATATTCTCGAGAATTACGCCTTCATTCGCACCGGGGGATACCTCGCGGGCAATAACGATGTTTACGTTTCCCTTCAGCAAGTACGTCGATATGGCTTGCGCAAGGGCGATGTCATCACCGGATCAGTTCGTCAACCACACGAAGGTGAGCGAAAAGAAAAGTTCAACGCCTTGGTTCGCGTTGAGACTGTTAACGGAATGGATCCAGAGAGCGCACGCGATCGCGTTGAATTCTCCAAGCTTGTTCCGCTCTATCCGCAAGATCGTTTGCGTCTAGAAACCGAGCCCAACATTTTGACTACCCGCGTTATCGATTTGATTGCACCTATTGGTAAAGGCCAGCGCGGACTTATCGTTTCGCCTCCAAAGGCTGGTAAGACCATGGTTCTTCAAGCCATTGCTAACGCCATCACCACCAACAACCCCGAGTGTCACTTGATGGTTGTTCTGGTTGATGAGCGTCCAGAAGAAGTAACCGATATGCAGCGCACAGTAAAGGGCGAAGTAATTGCTTCCACCTTCGACCGTCCCGCTGATGACCACACCTCTGTCGCTGAACTTGCGATCGAACGCGCTAAGCGCTTGGTCGAACTCGGACACGATGTGGTTGTGCTTCTCGACTCCATCACTCGTTTGGGTCGTGCTTACAACATCGCAGCTCCTGCCTCCGGTCGTATTCTCTCCGGTGGTGTGGATTCAGCAGCTTTGTATCCACCTAAGAAGTTCTTCGGTGCCGCACGTAATATCGAAAACGGTGGATCGCTAACCATTCTCGCAACAGCACTCGTTGAAACTGGTTCAAAGATGGATGAAGTTATCTTTGAAGAGTTCAAGGGAACTGGAAATATGGAATTGATCCTCAACCGCAAGCTTGCAGATAAGCGAATTTTCCCCGCCGTCGACGTTGATGCCTCCAGCACTCGTAAAGAAGAAATTCTTATGGGTACTGAAGAACTCAATATCGTCTGGCGCTTGCGCCGCGTCTTGCATGCATTAGAGCCTCAGCAGGCCCTAGAACTGCTCTTGGACAAGATGAAGGGCACCAAGTCCAACGTCGAATTCTTGATGCAAATCCAGAAGACCGTTATCGCCGATTCCGCCTCGAATTCCAAGAACGGTTAATTTCACGCTCAAAATTGCCGCGGAGGGGGCTCCTCGGAACCGGAGAAAGTTCGGTTTTTCAGGTGGCTCCCTTTACGGCTAGAATTGCCACTTCGCGCTGGTTCCCGAAGAACGCTTTCGATCCAGTCACTTAAAAGGAGAAACACATGAAGGCTGATATTCATCCAAATTACCTAGAGACCACCGTGACTTGTGGCTGCGGCGAAGTTTTCACAACTCGCTCAACTAAAGCTTCTGGTTCCATCTATGTTGAAGTTTGCTCGGTTTGCCATCCTTTCTACACCGGCAAGCAGAGAATTCTCGACACTGGCGGACGCGTTGCCAAGTTCGAAGAGCGTTTCGGTAAAAAAACCGCTAAGTAGCTTTTTTTCAGAGACCGCAATTCGCTCATCCATCAGGATGGGCGGTGCGGTCTCTTTTTTATTACCAGCCAATGAGATGAAATGGAGGAGAGATGGCAGCAGACAATGCAGATCGCTTTGCATCAGTAAATGATTTACTCGCTGAGTATGCCCAGCTAGAAAAAGATCTCGCCGACCCGTCTATTCATGGCGATCAGGGCAAGGCCCGCCAACTCGGAAAACGGTACGCATCCCTTGGCCCAGTCATAGGGGGATACCGCGCTTGGCGATCAGCCGAGGATGATTTAGAGGCCGCTATGGAATTAGCTGAAGTCGATCCTGATTTCGCTACCGAAATTCCTAACCTAGAGAAATCTCGCGATGAGGCCGCTGAAAAACTTGAAGAGTTGCTTCTACCTCGCGACCCCAACGATGACCGAGACGTTATTTTGGAAATTAAAGCTGGCGCCGGTGGCGATGAATCCGCACTATTTGCGGGCGATCTTCTGCGCATGTACATGCGCTACGCCGAAAAACAAGGATGGAAGACTGAAATAATTGATATGACCGAGAGCGATCTTGGTGGGTACAAGGATATTTCCATGGCCGTGAAGTCCAAGGGAATTGCCGAGCCGGGCAAGACTCCGTATTCACGATTGAAGTTTGAAGGAGGGGTGCATCGGGTTCAACGCGTACCTGAGACTGAATCACAAGGTCGCATCCATACCTCTGCAGCCGGTGTCTTAGTACTTCCTGAAGCTGAAGAAGTTGATGTCGAGATCAATATGAATGATCTACGCATCGATGTTTTTCGTTCCAGCGGTCCGGGTGGCCAAAGCGTAAACACCACAGACTCGGCTGTTCGAATCACTCACGTTCCGACCGGAATTGTCGTCTCGTGTCAGAACGAAAAAAGCCAACTGCAAAACAAGGAATCTGCACTTCGTATTTTGCGTGCTCGAATGTTGGTTGCGGCTCAAGAAGCCCAAGATGCCATCGCTTCCGCAGAGCGCAAGAGCCAGGTCCGTACCGTCGACCGCAGCGAGCGAATTCGTACTTACAACTATCCCGAAAATCGATTGAGCGACCACCGCGTGAATTTCAAATCCAATAATTTGGATGCAGTTCTCAATGGCGAGCTCGATCCTGTTATTGACTCACTTTTGGATGCAGATAAAGCCGCCAAACTTTCTTCAACCGAGCACTAATTGCGACGGAGCAGACGTTGATTCGCGATTTACTTCGATGGGGTAAAGATCAACTGTCGACGAAAGATATTTCTAGCGTCGATGCCGAGTTGCTGTTGGCACATATTTTGGGTCTATCTCGCATGGAACTTCATTCAAAGCCGATAGAACTCGGCGAAGAAGAAGCCCGCGTTAAAGAAGAATTTGAAGATGCGATCGCACTTCGCTTGACTGGAAAACCAACTCAATACATAACCGGCGAAGCGCCTTTTCGTTACCTGACTCTAGATGTTGGCCCAGGGGTACTTATTCCAAGACCAGAGACTGAAGTTCTCGTCGATGAAGTGCTCCATCATCTTGCTGGGTTAGGTGAACCAATTTCCGTGATCGACTTGGGTTCGGGCTCGGGCGCCATTGCCATCTCACTCGCTTCCGAGACCGCTGGCAAGAAGATTGTGCATGTAGTCGCGGTAGAGAAGTCTGAAGACGCCTTGCCGTGGCTTCGACAAAATATCGCCAAGTTCGATTTACCGATCCGGGTCATTGCTGAAGATGTCACCACTGCACTTCAAGGAGTCAAGTGCGATGTCATCGTGGCTAACCCGCCCTATATCCCACAGAGCGATCAACTTCCCCGAGAAGTGGCAGATTTTGAGCCTGAGCTGGCCCTTCGAGGCGGAAATGAGTCGGGCATGGCAGTACCCCAGGCATTTATAGCAACTGCTGCTCGGCTCTTGAAGAGCGGCGGGTTTGCAGCTTTTGAACATCATGAGAGCCAGGTCGAGCTCATGCGTGAAGCGCTCTCGACTGATTTCACTGAGATAAAAATCCATTACGATTTATCGGAACGTCCAAGATTTACAACTGCAATTCGTAAATAATTGCTCACAGAGAGTCGGGTGAAACTTGGCTGAAGTAATTGATGTGGCTGGTTTGATTGGGCATCCCCGCAAAACCAAGACCACAATTGATCAAGTTGTCGCTTCTTTACAACGTGGTGAGATAAATGTTTTCGCTATCGAGAGTGCATATGTGTATGCCTGCAATGCTTTCGATCAAGAGGCTGTGCAACGTTTACACACTTTACGTGGCGATGATTTTGGAACCGCCTGTCAGGTCATGATCGGAAATGTGCAGACCCTTGAAGGCTTGGCTCAGGAGGTCAGCCCCGACATCAAAAAGCTGGCTAAAGCGTTCTGGCCCGGTTTGTTGACTCTACATGTCCAACCGCATCGTGGCCTTAACTGGGATCTGGGAGATGGCGGAGAGCTGGGCGAGTTTGCAGTTCGCATTCCCAAGAGTGAATTTTTTCAACAGGTACTTGTCCTGAGCGGCCCCCTGGCCGTCGCAAGTGCATCATTGGCGGGTAGACCACCAGTTCGCGATATTGGTGGGATCGTTGCGCTCTATTCGGATATTGGCATTTATGCTGATGAAGGAGTGTTAAAGGCAGGAAAGGCCTCGACCGTTGTTCGTCAGAGTGTGATCGGAGTCGAGTCAGGCCTAGAGGTTCTTCGTGAGGGAGCCATTACCTTGGCCAGACTCAAGAAGATCTTGCCCGCGATTTCTTTAGCCAGCGAATAGGCTTAGCGCCATGTCGAATGAAACTTTTTATGGTCCAGATTTTTCCGCCTTGCAATCTCAAGATCCTGATATCGCAGGTCTCCTGCTGAGTGAACTTGATCGTCAGCGCAAAAACCTGCAACTCATCGCCAGCGAAAACTTCACATCGACTTCAGTACTGGCGGCTCTCGGCTCGACTCTCTCCAACAAATACGCAGAAGGCTATCCGGGTAAGCGCTATTACGGTGGCTGTGAAGAGGTCGATAAAGTTGAAACAATTGGCATCGATCGAGCTAAATCTCTCTTTGGTGCAGAACACGCGAATCTTCAGCCTCACTCGGGTGCAAGTGCAAACGTTGCGGTGTATCAAGCGTTCACCAAACCCGGAGATACCGTTCTTGCAATGTCCCTTCCTCACGGAGGTCACCTGACTCACGGATCCAAAGTTAACTTTTCTGGCAAATGGTTCAACATCGTTTCTTATGGAGTTCGAGCCGACAATGAATTGATTGATTATGATCAATTACGCGATTCGGCAATCGAACACAAGCCAAAAATGATTTGTACTGGTGCTACTGCTTATCCGAGCTTGATTGATTTTGAAAAAGTTCGCGCAATCTGTGATGAAGTAGGGGCGATCATGTGGGTTGATGCTGCTCACTTCATTGGTTTGGTTGCTGGAAAGGCAATCCCTTCACCTGTTCCTTATGCAGATGTCGTTTCTTTTACGACCCATAAAGTTTTGCGTGGACCTCGTGGCGGAATGATTCTCTCCAAAGCCGAGCACGCGGCCGCAATTGATAAAGCGGTCTTTCCAGGTATGCAAGGGGGACCCATCATGAGCGCCGTGGCTGGAAAGGCTATTGCCCTCAAAGA
This sequence comes from Actinomycetes bacterium, assembly GCA_037142435.1. Classification (GTDB taxonomy): domain Bacteria; phylum Actinomycetota; class Actinomycetes; order Nanopelagicales; family Nanopelagicaceae; genus CAIMZW01. The sequence goes on from JBAXAO010000027.1 coordinate 15,851, forward strand.
ATGCGCAACTCCGGCATATCAACAATATGCAAAAGATGTCATCGCAAATTGCAAGGCCCTGGCCGCTGGTTTAGTCGAGGAAGGTATGCGCGCAGTCTCAGGCGGAACCGAAACTCACCTGGCCCTAATTGATATTCGTAGCACTGGCGTGAACGGAAAAGTTGCCGACGAACGCTGCGGCAATTCCGGAATCACCCTCAATAAGAATGCCATTCCGTACGACCCAGAGACTCCTGCTGTCACCAGTGGAATTCGCGTCGGAACTGCGGCGACCACAACACAGGGTATGGGGCTCCCCGAGATGCGCACTATTGCAGCACTCATCGCACGTGCCATCAAGGACGGCGGCGAGGAAGGCAAAGCTGCCGCAATTGCCGCTGAAGTTCACGAACTAACTGCGCAATTTCCTGTCTACTCCAGATAAATTTAAAAAATGCGGGAGTACCTATTAGCGGCATCACTTGCCGCAACGCTCTGTTTCTTGATCACCCCTTTTATAAGAATTGTCGCGATGCGCGCCGGCGCCTTCATCAATCTTCGTTCCCGCGATATGCACACTGAAATCACGCCGCGGTGGGGTGGCCTGGCTATGTGGGTTGCAATGGCGCTGACATTTATGACCGTAAGTCACTTGCCTCTCGTTGGTAAATCATTTGGGCGAGAAGCAACCGGTATTTTTCTAGCTGGCACCTTCATCATGATTCTTGGAATTCTTGATGATCGATACGACCTCGACGCGCTGACGAAGTTTGCGGGGCAAGCCTTGGCTGCCGGAATTCTTCTTCTTCACGGGGTGCAGATTCTTTGGTTGCCGATTAATGGCATCATGACCTTGCCAGCCAATATCGGTCAACTGATCACGGTTCTCTTTGTGATGGTCGTGATCAACGCCGTTAACTTCGTGGATGGATTAGATGGACTAGCGACAGGCATTGTTGCTATATGTGCATCGGCATTCTTCGCCTTCTCCTATCTATTAGCGGTGGTCAATGGCTTTAGCCGTGCAGGTGCACCTTCGCTGGTCACAGCGGTGATCGTGGGAATGTGTTTAGGATTCCTACCCCACAATTTTCACCCAGCCAAGATTTTCATGGGAGACTCGGGAGCAATGCTCTTAGGGCTACTTCTTTCTTCAGCAGCCATCACACTGACTGGCCAGATTGATGCAAACGCCATTACGACTCAAGGTTCGCGCTTGGCTCTGCTTCCTCTTTTGTTACCTTTCTTAGTACTTGCTATCCCGTTAATCGATTTAGGAATGGCGATTATTCGGCGAATAAGGGCCGGGCGTTCACCTTTTGCCGCCGATCGGGAACACCTTCATCATCGGATCTTGAATCTTGGTGCCACTCATCGCCAAACGACAGTGATCCTTTATCTATGGACGGCAATGTTTGCGGTATCAACGGTAGTTGCAGCTTTTGCGCCACTGTGGGTTTCGATCAGCGTCGGCGCGATTATTCTGGCGCTCTCGTTAGTGCTGATTGGATGGATCTGGAAATCTAAAAAGAATCGGCTCCGCAATCCTGGTGGTAGCAATGAAGCGATGAACGCAGCGGAGGTTTTGGTTTAAATGGAAGAACTCGGTAAAGGCAATGAGAGTAAGGGCGAACTCACCAACGATCAGGCGCTTTGGCGCGGTGCGATCATTCCAGCCACGGTTGTTGCCATTTTGGCGCTCGTGCTGGCCAGCTTTTTTCGCGGGCGTTCTGGCTTCTGGGGTGCGCTGCTTGCCGGAGTAACCGTCATCATTTTCTTTTCGGTCCACTTACTGGTCTCGCGTTTGACGAAGGATTTAGATCCCATGGCGACCATGGCCCTGGCCATGTTCTCCTACTTTGCCAAGGTGATCCTCATGGGGGCGTTTCTTTTGATCGTCACCAAGACGACTTCCAAGGCCGATGTCGATCGCGCCAGTTTTGCCGCCAGCGCTCTGACCATCACCGCGGTCTGGCTAGCCGGCGAAATCCGGGCTTTTTTGCGCCTGCGCTTCCAATTACCATTACCACCTGCGAAGGGTTAGATTTATAACTTCACTCTGCTCCAAAAAGCGGATTCCCGAAGGGGGAGAAATGGCTGGAAATGAAGAAGGCGCCCTCTGGTCAATCATGGGATACCTGCTTTCTGGTCTGCTGATCTGGGGTGGACTGGGGTGGGCTGCTGATCATTGGCTCGGTACTCACTTCTTCGTCTTAATCGGGATGCTGCTCGGAGGTGGCGCTTCGATGTACCTCGTTTGGCTCCGATTTGGTCGAGGTTCCTCTGGTCAATCGACCGGTGGCGGCTCGACAACCAATAAGTAGTCCAACCTCACACCACCTTCACGTTGGTGAGGATTTGGGGATTTTTCCCTAAAACTAATAGGGTTCCACCGTCTTCCCAATGATTTCTGACCAATGATTTTTGATCGAGACCTGGAGTGTGTGTGCGCTCGTTTCTGTTGACTGGCAGTGGTGGAGGCTTCGTTCCTCCAAGCACAGCGGACTTCAACCTTCCGCCGATTTTTGGCCACAACGTTTACACCACTAAGCCCATTGCCCTGGTTGTTCTCTCAGTTATTTTAGTTTCAGTCTTCTTTATTGCAGCTTCACGTAAAGCCGCAGTAGTCCCAAGCAAATTGCAATTTGCTGGTGAGTCCATTTACGCATTCGTTCGAAATGATTTGGCACGCGATGTCATTGGGCATGAATTCATGCGATTTGTCCCATATTTGTTCACTCTTTTTACCTTTATCTTGACCAACAATATTTTCGGAATCGTGCCATTGCTCCAATTTCCAGCGATGTCCCACGTCAGTTTCCCATACGTGCTGGCGATTTTTACTTTTATCATTTTCCACGCAGTTGCCATCCGCAAAAAAGGTTTGCTTCCTTACCTCAAAGAGATCATGTTTATGCCGGGAGTACCCAAGCCGGTTTACATTCTCCTAACCCCAATTGAATTAGCAACTTTCTTTATTGTGCGTCCGCTGACTTTGTCCTTGCGTTTGTTCGCGAACATGTTTGCCGGCCACTTGCTTCTGCTCGTTTTCATCCTCGGCGGAGATCATCTGCTCAAGGGTGTCATTGGTCTAAAGCTGATCTCTCCGTTCGCGTTCACCTTTGGAATTGGCCTGACCTTCTTCGAGTTTATGGTCCAATGCCTTCAGGCGTACATCTTTACTTTGCTGACTGCGCTCTACATTGCTGGTGCGCTGGCAGACGAGCACTAAAAGTTTTATCGGTTTTACAAAGTTCTAAAAGAACTAGTTGGTTATCGCTAACTAGTAATAACTAAAACGAAAGGCACAAAAGATGAAAGGCACACTCAACCTGGTCGGTTATGGCCTATCTGCAATCGGACCTGCAATTGCAACCGG
>JBAXAO010000028.1:0-17138 GCA_037142435.1 Actinomycetes bacterium
CGCATTGTGTCGCGGAAGTGAACCATCCAGTTATCGCTCTCATTCACGTTACCCATAGAAGCGGCAACGCCACCTTCTGCCATAACAGTGTGAGCCTTACCGAATAGAGACTTACAAATGATGGCAACTCGCAGACCCGCTTCGCGAGCTTCAACAGCTGCACGCAGACCGGCACCACCAGCGCCGATGACGAGAATGTCGTACTTGTGTCGTTCGATTGAATTAGTCATGGTGCTCGCTTAGAAGAAGTAGAGGTTGGTAATGGAACCGGCTGATACTTGGCGAACATAGAGATCGGCAAGCGCTACTCCGAAGAGTGAGACCCAAGCAAAGTTCTGATGCTTGTGGTTCAGGATAGAAACATAAGTCCACAACTTGTAACGTATTGGGTGCTTCGAGAAGTTACGAAGTCGACCACCAATTGTGTGTCGGCAGGTGTGGCACGAAGCGGAGTACAACCACAGGAAGGTGGCGTTGGCGAGCAGAACCAAAGTTCCGACGCTCATATGGCCCCATTGATTGTGTTCATTGCGGAAAGCCAAGATGGCATCAATCGTAAGAATGACGTTGAAAACTAGCCCCGCGTAAAAGAACCAACGGTGCGCGTTCTGCATAATCAACGGTGCGCGAGTTTCGCCCGTGTACTTCGAATGTGGCTCGGCCACGGCACAAGCTGGTGGGGAGAACCAGAAGGATCGGTAGTACGCCTTGCGGTAGTAATAACAAGTAAGGCGGAATCCCAATGGAAAGATCAGGATGAATAACGATGGCGAGATCATCAATCCGAAGATGTGATAAACGCCCAGTGGTTGTCCTAATAAAGAGGAACCGGTTACGCAGCCCGTTGACAAGCAAGGCGAATAAAACGGCGAAATTAGCGGCTCTACAAAGTAATGCGCATTTTCAAAGGCTCGAAAGGTTGCATAAACGATGAAAGAAAACAGAACCAATACGGTAAACGCGGGTTGTAACCACCAGCGATCCGTTCGCAGAGTTCGCTCTGCGATCTTGGCACGCCCATTAGAGAAAACTCCTGTTGCCACCTAGTCACTCCTCTTAAATTACGGTTCGAAACTGCCCACCAATTAGCTATCGGCGGGCATAGATAAGAGAAGTGTCATCGCTTCGATAGGTATCCGCTAGGTCGCGCGGGCTTAATAGGCTATGAAATCTCCCACATGTGTCCAAACCTAAGGCGATTCAGTAGGAGGCAGTGGTTCCTGCCCAACCTATGACTAAATAGCCCCGTGCTTTAAAAGAATGGCGGAGGGCGAGGGATTTGAACCCTCGAAGGTTTCCCTTGCCGGTTTTCAAGACCGGTGCACTCGGCCGCTATGCGAGCCCTCCGTGGGCAAACTTACCGTTATGGGCAGGTGGGCTCAAAACCGAGAACTTTTGCGGAGGTGATCTATTCAGGAAGGCGTAAAAGCTCTTCGATCACCATGGCGACGCCATCATCTTGGTGTGGCTGGGCGATGAAATTGGCGTACTTGGCTGCATCTGGGTGGCCATCGGCCATAGCCCATGACCTTCCCGCCCATTCCAGCATCGAAAAGTCATTGGGGTTATCACCGAAGCTGACGCAATCTTCGGCCGTGAGGCCTGCCCTCGCTGCCATCTTCGCCAGGGTGAGTCCTTTGGAGACGCCCACGGCGGAAATTTCGAGCAACGAGTCCACGCCGTTGGAATGTGTAACGGTGGCGATGCCATCTAGTTCACCTAGTGCGATATCCAACATCTCATCGGAAGTTAGATCCCCATCTGAACAACGGGCCAAAATCTTGAAAGCTGGTTGCGTCATCAAAGTCTCAATATGTTCGACCCCGATGTTGTCCATGCCAACATCCCAACGAGGAATGTATGAAATCTCGCGGTGAAATCTTTCACCGTATTCCAAAGCAAATGAGATTGTAGGAATGGCTGCACGTAATTTCGAAGCAACTTGAAGTTGGGCATCAACCGGCATCAACCATTCTTCGATCACTCGCTGAGTTGGAAGATCGAAGAGCATCGCGCCGTTAGCGCAGATGGCATTTCCGAAACCAAAAGTATCTTTGATCTCTTGCATCCATCGTGGTGGTCTTCCGGTGACAAAGAAGATTTCGATACCCATGTTATGAGCATCCGTGAATGCCGCGATGGTGCGTTGTGAAATAAATCCGTAATCGGCAACGATCGTGCCATCAAGATCAGTGGCGATTAATTTGGGACGGCGGCCAGGAATACTCACGCAGGCACCAAAGTGTCTACTCCCAGGAATGGGCGCAGCGCCTTGGGCACATTTACAGATCCATCTGGTTGTTGATGATTTTCAAGGATGGCAACAATCATCCGAGGAATTGCTACCAATGTGCCGTTGAGAGTGGCGATTGCTTTAGTGCCATCGCTATCTTTGTAGCGAATATTCAAGCGACGTCCTTGAAACTCGGTGCAGTTAGAGGTACTGGTTACCTCACGATAAGCGCCTTGTGTTGGGATCCAAGCTTCGCAGTCGAATTTGCGAATGGCGCTAGATCCTAAATCGCCGGAGGCAACATCAATCACGCGATAAGGAATCTCCATAGCATTAAGGAAATCTTTCTCCCATTGCAACAAGCGTTGATGTTCGGCTTCTGCTTCTTCAGGGCGAGTAAAGGTAAACATTTCGACTTTGTCGAATTGGTGAACGCGAATAATCCCGCGAGTGTCCTTGCCGTAAGTGCCGGCTTCTCGCCTGAAGCAGGAGGAATAACCCGCATAGCGCAATGGCAAGCTGGCGCCATCCAAGACTTCGTCCATGTGATACGCAGCTAATGGAACTTCGGAAGTGCCAACTAAATAGAAATCATCTTCTTCTAGGTGGAAAACATTTTCGGCTGCTTGACCCAGGAAACCCGTGCCTTCCATAGCTGGTGGTTTAACAAGAACAGGTGGGATCACTGGAGTAAAACCCGCTTTGGTCGCAGAAGAAATTGCGTAATTAACTAATGCGAACTCGAGCAACGCGCCCATGCCCGTTAAGTAATAGAAGCGAGCGCCCGATACTTTGGCGCCTCGTTCGGTATCGATCGCTTTTAGAATTTTGCCGAGTTCAACATGATCTTTTGCTTCAAAGCCTTCGGCAGCAAAATCGCGCGGAGTTCCGATTTCTTCCAAAACTACAAAATCGGCTTCGCCACCGACTGGAGCCGCTGGGTCAATGAGGTTTGAAATCTGCAAAAGAATCTGACGGGAATTTTCTTCGGCTACTGCGCGTGCAGCATCAGCAACTTTAACTTTTTGCGCTAATTCTTTGGCGTTCTCGAGAAGTGCGCTCTTCTCATCACCCTTGGCAGCGCCCACGGCTTTGGAGAGAAGATTTTGTTCGGCACGATACTTTTCGAATTCGACAATTGCAGTTCTGCGGGCGTCATCGGCGGCAATTACTTGATCGATGAGATCTGGATTTTCCCCGCGCACGCTCTGGGATTTACGTGCGGCCTCAGGATTATCACGAATAACCTTTAAATCAATCATGTGTTAAGTCTACCGAGGATTAACTGGCACGAGCCGTGCGTGGACCGCGTGGATAGGAGCCGAGGAAGCGAATTTCATCGCAAATTTTCCGTAAATTTTCGATGGCATTGTGAACCGGCAGATCATCGATATGCCCCTCGGCATCAATGATGAAGTGGTAGTGGCCAAGCTCGCGCCCCGTGGGACGACTTTGAATGAAAGTGAGGTTGACGTTCTGATTGGCGAATTCGGTAAGGATCTCCAGGAGTGCGCCCGCATGATCGATATCGATGAACGCGGCCAAGGAGGTACGGTCGTTTCCGGTTGGGGCTGGCATATCCCCTGGCTTTTCAACCACAACAAATCGTGTGACCGCCCCTTCATTGTCACCAATATTGTTAGCAACGATTGTGAGACCATATTTTTCGGCGGCAAAAGCGGATGCAATTGCGGCGTCGTAATTTCGAGTTACTAACCCGGCAGCAGCTGCGGCTGTTGAAGGTGTTTCCATAATTTCAGCATCAGGCCATTTTTGGGCGACAAAAGTACGACACTGGGCTTCGGCATGAGGGTGGGTGCCAATTCGCTCGATGGGTTTATCTGCGTTCTCGGGCAAAACCATCAAAGCAAAAGAAACTGGCAGTGTGGTTTCTCCTGATATGACGAGTGGATCACCAGTAGCCAATTCATCGAGGGTTCGAGCGACGACGCCTTCTACCGAATTTTCAATGGGGACTAGGGCTTTGGCTGCCGCACCGGTACGAACGGCCTCTAAAGCTGCGGTCACATTTGCATACGGAATAAGTTCGTCATTGTCAGAAGTAATTTGACGCAAAGCTGCTTCGGTGAAGGTTCCGGCAGGACCTAGATATGCATAACGCGTCATGTTCTAAGAGTATCCGAGGGCGGCTCGGGCTTGCCCGGGTGTATCGCTCATGATCACATCGACCCCCAGCTCGTGACATAAACGCACATCGTCATCCTCATTAACCGTCCAAACAAATACTTTCTTGCCTTGCTTGTGCATTTGGGCAACAAGTCTCGGATTCTTTCGCACAATATGTATTCCAGGTCCCAGGATCGGGGCTGGGTTATCCTGTAAGAAGAGTGGATGTTGTATGAGGAAGACTCTCTCAAAAGGAGCTTTCTTGACGCGTTGAACCGCCCGAACCGAAAAAGACATGATCGTTATCCAGATTCCACTGGCAGCAATCGCTTCTTTCTTGCTCTCGAGCAATTTCAAGAGCGCATGTTCGATAGCTCCGCCAGTAGGAACTGGGTGTTTGGTTTCAATAGCCAGATTCTTCTTATGGGCGATTGCTAAATCTAGGAGGGTCTCAAATTTCATCGGGGCAGCAAAAGCAAGATCAGCAAATGTCGAAGATGAAATCTTTATCTTCTGGCCAGACATCCTTAAGGTGTCAGAATCGTGCCAACAGATCATTTCGCCATCTTTAGTGAGTCGGATATCGCATTCGAATCCATCTGCGCCTTGTCTGATGCCTTCTTCATAGGCCAGCAAGGTATGTTCGGGGTAGACCCTTCGGGCACCGCGGTGCGCGTAAATCAACATGTGCGCGAGAGGGGATTTGAACCCCTACACCCTTGCGAGTACACGGACCTGAACCGTGCGCGTCTGCCGTTCCGCCACTCGCGCTTCTTGCGAGGGAGATTAGCACCGTTAGGCTAGATACCTGTAGTTGCATAAGTTCTTTATCCAACCAAGGAGGTCGAGATTCGATGTGGGTTTTTAAAACTCTTGCCGAATCCGATTTGGGGCTCGTTCGCGATGGCAACGAAGATTCTGCACTGGTCTCCCCTCGCCTCGTCGCAGTAGCTGACGGTATGGGCGGGCATGCGGCTGGTGAAGTGGCATCGACCATCGCCATTCAGACGCTAGTGGAACTCAAGCCGATTCTCGATGACCCCATGGTTGATGTGCAATCGCGTGAAGACCTCTTTCTCAATATTGCTTTTGAAATCGTGCACCAACTCGAAGAGCGAGTTGATACCAATCCTGCCCTTTCCGGCATGGGCACAACGCTGACTGCTCTCTATTTGAGTGAGAAAAAAGTCGAACTTCTTCACGTTGGAGACTCGCGTTGCTATCGCTACCGAGATGGCAAACTGACCCAACTCAGCTACGACCATACCGTTATGCAAGAGTTGCTTGATCAAGGGCGGCTTACCGCCGAAGAAATTATCGATCACCCACAAAGGTCTTTGCTCACACAAGTATTGATAGCAAAAGCCAACCTGGATCCGGTTTTGGTCAGTTACCCAACCGAGATCGGTGATCGCTTCTTAGTATGCAGCGATGGGCTCTCCAGCGTGCTCTCTGAACTAGAAATAGTTTCAATTTTAAAGAAATCCGAGAATGAAAATGTGGTTGCTGATCTAATCGCCGCCACAAAAGCAAAAGGCGCCCCGGACAACATCACAATTCTCTGGGTCGAAGTTATAAGTTCATCGACAGACGCATCTGACTTGGTTCTCTTAGGCGCTGCCCGTGAATAAAATTTTAGGAGACAGATACTCCCTCGGCGAAATGATTGGCACCGGTGGGATGGCCGATGTTTATATCGGCCAAGATCTGCGCCTATCCCGAAGCGTTGCAATAAAAATATTGCGCAGCGATTTGGCGCGCGACCCATCTTTTGTTGCCCGCTTTCGCAAAGAAGCTTTCGCTGCGGCCGGATTAAACCACCCAGGAATTGTTGCCGTTTATGACTCCGGAGAAGAGAACGGTGATTCTTACATCGTCATGGAATTAGTAACCGGACATACTCTCAGAGATCTGATTCGTGAAGGTGAAACAATTTCTATTGACCGTGCGCTAAGAATTGTGTGTGGTGTTTTAGAAGCTCTCGAATATTCTCATTCCAACGGAATTGTTCACCGCGATATAAAGCCTGCCAACATCATGCTGACCGAGTCTGGCGATGTAAAGGTCATGGATTTCGGAATTGCCCGCGCGTTGGACGACATAGGCGCGACTATGACCAACACCTGGAACGTCGTGGGCACTGCGCAATATCTTTCGCCAGAACAAGCAACGGGTGAGACGGCAGACCGTCGCAGCGACATCTACTCGGTCGGATGCCTGCTTTACGAACTACTTACAGGGCAACCACCTTTTAGTGGCGATACTCCTGTATCTATTGCTTATCAGCATGTTTCTATGCCTTTTCAACCGCCTTCAGTGCTCGTTCCTGAGCTCGATCCAAATTTGGACACGATTCTTGCGGTGGCACTTTCTAAAGATCCTGCCGATCGCTACCAAACTTCCTCGGATATGTTGGCTGATCTGCAGAGAGTCTTGCGCGGTCAATCAGTAACTACCAAAATCAGAAAAGTAAAGAAGCCGTTACGACGAATATTCATACCCCTTGGCGTTTTGGTGGCAATAGGCGTTGCGCTCTTTTTTGGGCTTTCCAACCGAACTCAGACCGTCGTCCCTTTGCTCGTCCCTAACGTGGTCGGATTGACTCAGTCTGAAGCAGGGGCACTCCTGGGTGCTTTCACTGTGACTTACCAGCACGCACCTGACTCTCACATTCCGAAAGATCGCATCGCAAACCAACTTCCATTGGCTACAACTAAAGTTTCACGCGGTAGCGCCATTACTTTGACCATTTCGGATGGACCTGGAAACACAACGGTCCCAGTTGATTTGGTCGGTAAAACTTTGGAGGAAGCACGGGCAAGTTTGGCCTCATCAGGTCTGGTGATTTCCCAAGCAATACCCATGGATTCCAATCAAGCACCAGGAACTGTTCTCAGTGTTAGTCCTGGAATGGGAAGCACAGTAGTTGCAGGTAGCGGAGTGATTCTGCAAATTGCTAGCGGAAATTTGCAAGTTCCAAATCTTGTTGGGCTCACTCAAATTCAAGCCACTACCGTTTTAACGCAATCTGGTTTCTTGGTGCAAGAGGTAGATGCTTTCGATCCTAATCAACCGTTAGATACTGTCTTAGCGCAGGCTCCGGATGAAGGAACTACTCAAAATATTGGTAGTACTGTCACCATCACTGTAAATAAATCAACGAACTAACTTTTATTTACTACCGGGGATAACCCTTCAGACCTCGCGCGAGCGCCAGCATCGCCGCAAATCACTAACCAATTGCCCAACATTTGATGGCCATGCTCGGTCAACACTGATTCAGGATGGAACTGCACCCCAGAAATAGGAAGTGTCCGATGTTGAACCGACATGATGACTCCGGAGTCGGTTCGACCAGTAACAACTAATTCCTCCGGAATGGAGTCGTTCTCTATCGCCAATGAGTGGTATCTCGTTGCAATAAAAGGTGACTTGATATCTTTGAGCACACCAACATTTTCGTGGTGAACTACGGATGTCTTTCCATGCAGTAATTCGGGAGCGCGTGAAACCACGGCTCCAAATGCCACACCAATAGCCTGATGTCCGAGACAGACTCCAAGAAGTGGAATCTTTTTGGCCGCAGCCATTTTCACGAGTTCGATGCTGAGCCCAGCAGTTTCTGGTGTTCCTGGACCTGGGGAGATCAGAATCCCGTCATACGTTGCAGCATCGGTAAGCGAGACCTCATCGTTGCGCAGCACGGTGCATTCGGCACCGATTTGAGCCAGGTACTGAACCAGGTTGAAGACGAAAGAGTCATAGTTATCTACAACCAGAATCCTCCGCGGGGCTAAACTCATGGCTTTATTCTGGTGTACCTTTGGCCCATGCCTAAATCGAAGGTTCGTAAAAAGGACAAGGACCACAACCCGGATCCGGTTGTGAACGCAGTTTCTCTGCCTAAGGAGAGCCCCAAGTGGCTTGCTCCAACTATGGTGGGCGCATTCCTTGCCGGTCTCATCTGGATCGTCATCTTTTACATCAGCTCGACCGCATACCCAATCCCTCATATTGGGGCCTGGAACATGGTGGTTGGCTTTGGCTTCGTAGCCGTTGGTTTTACGCTCGCTACTCGCTGGCGCTAACAAGCCCGCCAGACTGCTACTCGCTGGCGCTAAAACCCCCTAATTACACGCGTGTAATTCTCCACATCGTGGATAACTCCTGTGGATAACTATCTCTTGCTGGCCCTGACTAAATAGGTCGCTGCTGCCCCACCGATAATTCCGCCCACATGGGCGTGCCAATCGACATTGGGCACCACAAAGGTAATAAGTAAGTTCACGGCAATTACTCCGCCCACACTTCGATAGTCGACCCCCATTCGTCGACCAGTCACCAGCATGGCAGCGAAGAGGCCAAAGATTGCGCCGGATGCCCCAACTGCCGGAACATTTTCCGGGTTAAAGGCATATGAGGCGGCCGAAGCTGTGAGCAGTGATACCGCAAAGATGATCGAAAATTTTAAGCGCCCATAAAAAAGTTCGACTGGGGTGCCGACCGAGAAGAGCGCCAACATATTAAAAAGTAAATGGGTCAAACTTCCATGGGTTAACGCAACGGTTACAAGTCGATACCACTCACCGGTTGCTACTCCATGCACCGCACCATCGCTGAGGATGGCACGGCGAATGAGAAAGAGCTGTTCCTGAACTGGAGGATTCGTCAGATTAGGAAGGTAAGTAGCGATTACATAAAAAGCCGAAATTATTGCAATCAGCCAGTTAGTGAGCGTGTACTTTCTTCGCATCCAAAAACCGCTATTCAGTAATGGTTACAGAATTAATCGTGATGGCTTGAACTGGACGATCGCCAGCGCCGGTCTTAGCGGTTGCAATAGCATCAACAACTTTTTGTGATGCTGGGTCAGTTACTTCACCAAAGATAGAGTGCTTGCGGTTTAACCAAGCGGTTGGTGCCACGGTGATAAAGAATTGTGAACCGTTGGTTCCTGGACCACTGTTGGCCATTGCAAGCAGATATGGGCGGTCAAAGTTCAATTCGCCGTGGAATTCATCAGCAAAACGATAGCCCGGTCCGCCGGTGCCGGTACCTAGAGGGTCGCCGCCTTGAATCATGAAGTTTGCAATGACGCGATGGAAAACCGTGCCGTCATACAATTTAGCTGTGCTTGTTTCGCCAGATCGTGGGTCGACCCATTCACGAGCACCTGAAGCAAGTTCAACAAAGTTGGCAACAGTTTTAGGGGCGTGATTTGGAAATAACTCGACGGTGACATCACCCATAGAGGTGTGCAGGATTGCTGTGGACATTTTGACCCTTTCGAAAGGTTCCTAGATTTCTTCACTCATTGATAAACAATGGCGATACTTTACGACATCACTTAGTTCTTGACGAAAAGTTGCTGGAAATCGGCAACTGGCATGGCTGATAAGCCCTCAAAATCGAGGGTTTTAGCCAATATCTGCTCTTGTTGGGCAGAATCAAAGATGCGGGCCAGATTAGTTCGATATTTTTCAATAAGTAGGGGGATTCCCTCAGCCCGCCGACGCTTATGCCCAATGGGATACTCCACAACTACTTCATCGACCACGGTGCCATCTTCAAATTCAATAGCGATGGCATTTGCGATGGATCGTTTATCTGGGTTGTGATAATCCAAAGTGAATTGCGGATCTTCAACACAAATGATTTTTTCACGCAGCAAATCGATTCGCGGATCTGCGGCAATATCGTCTTCGTAATCTTTGGCAGTCAGTCGACCGAAAATCATGGGGATTGCCACCATATATTGAATGCAATGATCGCGATCGGCTGGATTGTTGAGTGGACCTTTTTTATCAATAATGCGAATACAGGCTTCGTGGGTTCTGATGGTGACTTTCTTTATGTCATCAGAATTCTTACCGTGTTCCTGCATCCAGTGATGGAGGGTGAGAGCTGCTTCGCAGGCAGTTTGAGAATGGAATTCAGCCGGAAAAGATATTTTGAAAAGAATGTTCTCCATGACATATGAACCGTATGCGCGTTGGAACTTGAATCGCTGACCGTTGAAAGAGACATCATAGAATCCCCAGGTTTTAGCCGTTAAGACAGTGGGATAACCCATCTCTCCAGCCTTGGCTAGCAGCGCCAAACGCACACCGCGAGATGTCGCATCCCCGGCCGCCCAAGATTTACGTGATCCAGCATTAGGGAAATGGCGATAAGTGCGAAGAGATTGTCCATCAACCCAAGCCAATGAAACGGCGTTTAAAGTTTCTTCACGGGTAAGACCCATTAACTGACAAACAACTGCGGTAGTCGCAACCTTGACGAGAAGTACGTGGTCTAAACCAACTTTGTTAAATGAATTTTCCAGCGCGATACAACCCTGAATCTCATGAGCTTTGATCATTGCGGTGAGTACATCCCGCATGACTAAAGTCTTAGCACCGCTCCTGGAGAGCCAATCGGAGGTAGCCAAAATTCCACCAAGGTTATCTGATGGATGTCCCCACTCAGCCGCCAACCAGGTGTCATTAAAATCCAGCCAGCGAATCGCGGCACCGATATTAAATGCACCTTGCACAACATCAAGTTCGTAATTGGTGCCAGGTACCCGAACCCCGTCAACCACAGTCGTACCCGGAACTAAAGGTCCCAACAACTTAGTGCACGCTGGGTATTCGAGAGCCTCTAGCCCACAACCCAAGGTATCCAGCAGGCAGTTATATGCAGTTTCGTATGCGAGATCTGAAGTAATTTCAAAATTCAAGGCATAGTCGACGATATCGATGATCTCTTGGTCAAATGGTTGTGAACTTTTGACAACAGCGCTGCTCAATATATTTCCTAACGGTTAGCGAGTGGAATAAAGGCAAGATCTTCAGGCCCTGTGTAATTTGCACTGGGACGAATGATCTTGTTATCAATGCGTTGCTCGATGACATGCGCCGACCAACCAGTCGTACGGGCAATAACAAAGAGTGGAGTAAAGAAAGAGGTTGGGATTTGCATCGCTTGATACGCAACAGCCGAGAACCAATCCAGATTGGGAAACATTCCTTTTACTTCCCACATGGTTTTTTCTAACTGTTCCGCTATGTCATACAACATATGTTGATCGATGCTTAGATCTTTTGCTACCTTCTTAATGATGTCACTTCGAGGATCGCTGATTGTGTACACGGGGTGACCAAAACCAATCACAACTTCTTTATTCTCAACTCTTTTACGAATATCTAAATCTGCTGCTTCGGGAGTTGAATAACGTTGTTGAACTTCAAGAGCAACTTCATTAGCACCACCGTGCTTGGGGCCTCGTAGCGCACCAATTGCCCCCACGAGCGCCGAGTAAATATCGCTTCCAGTACCTGCAATGACGCGCGCTGTGAATGTAGATGCATTGAACTCGTGCTCGGAATAAAGAATGAGAGAAATATCCATGGCCCTCTCCCACTCGGCTGGGGTAACCACGCCATGTAAGAGAAAGAGAAAATGACCGGCGATTGAAGAACTTTCGGAAAATTCGCTTATTCGCACGGCATTAAATGCAAAGTGGTACCAATACAACAAAATTCCCGGTTGCAGTGCGATCAAACGATCTG
This sequence comes from Actinomycetes bacterium, assembly GCA_037142435.1. Taxonomy (GTDB): domain Bacteria; phylum Actinomycetota; class Actinomycetes; order Nanopelagicales; family Nanopelagicaceae; genus CAIMZW01. The sequence goes on from JBAXAO010000028.1 coordinate 11,914, forward strand.
CGATTTCACGTGCACCTGCCTCGGAATGGCTGAGGTGTTCAGGCTCTAAAGTTCCCAACATAGATACGCCGGTTCGGAGAACGTCCATGGGGTGAGTCTCTTTGGGCAATTGTTCAAGGACTCGCTTTAGTGGTTCGGGGATAGCGCGAAGGCTGACCAGTTTAAGTTTGTACTCTGCCAGCAAAGATGCCGTTGGAAGTTGGCCATAAATAAGTAGGTATGCAACCTCTTCAAAAACACAGTATTTAGCAAGGTCGGCGATGTCGTAGCCACGGTAGTGCAGATCGTTACCGCTACGGCCTACCGAGCAAAGGGCGGTATTGCCGGCGGGTACCCCGGAAAGGGCGACGGACTTCTTAGCCTTAAATTCCGTCAATTCTTCTCCTCTTGATACTTATCAAGGGCTGATTCATATGAGTAGTAATCGATTCTTTCGTACAACTCTTCACGTGTCTGCATAGTATCGATCACGCTAGATTGAGAACCAGTTTTGCGAATTGTTTCGTAGACGAGCTCGGCGGCCTTGTTCATGGCGCGGAAAGCGCTGAGCGGATAAAGCACGATACCAACACCTACATCGCGAAGTTGATCTACTGTAAATAACGGAGTTTTCCCGAACTCGGTGATATTAGCCAAAATCGGTACTGATAAAGTCGAAGATAACTTCTTATAAGTTTCAAGATCGGTAATTGCTTCTGGAAAAATCATATCTGCGCCGGCTTGGACGTATGCGTGTGCTCGTTCTAGCACCGCATCCAAGCCTTCATTCGCCAGAGCATCAGTACGCGCCATAATGGTGAAGGCATCGTCGGTGCGGGCATCAACCGCCGCCTTAATGCGATCACACATTTCGCTTTGAGATACCAATTCTTTATTGGGGCGATGTCCGCATCTTTTGGCTCCGACTTGATCTTCGATATGGAGAGCAGATGCTCCGGCTTTGATTAATTCTTTTACCGTGCGAGCAATATTGAAAGCAGATGGCCCAAACCCGGTATCGGCATCAACTAAAAGCGGAAGATCACAAACGTTGGTTATTCGGCGAACATCGGTAAGCACATCATCCAGAGTGGTAATACCTAAATCAGGAATCCCCAAAGATCCCGCGGCAACCCCACCGCCAGAAAGATAGATAGCGCTATAACCAGCGCGTTTTGCGAGTAGCGCATGGTTGGCATTTATAGCACCCACAACTTGCAGTGGTTTCTCTGTTGCAACTGCCTGCTTAAAAGATGTCATTGGGATGTCCATCCGCCATCTACTGGTATCGCAGCGCCTGTGATGTTATGCGCTGACATAGAACAGAGAAAGAGGGCAACTTGCCCGATGTCATCAGGGGTCGACATTCGTTTGGAGGGTTGTTTCTCCGAGAGCAGATCTGCAATCCCGGCTGCACGATCTCCATTAAATTTATCCACACGGGCTTGGATTTGAGGCTCTATTAAAGCGGTCTCGACCCATCCCGGGCAGATTGCATTAACCGTGACCCCGCCTGATTCACGTGTACCTGCATCGGCATACTCCAAAGCGGTTACACGGGTGATTCCAATGATTCCGTGCTTTGCGGCAACATAAGGAGCTTTGGCGACAGATGCGACCAGACCATGAACAGAAGCGGTGTTGATCACGCGACCATAACCACGTTCGGCCATCTGAGGTAAAAGCAGGCGCATAGTGTCAAAGACTGAGGAGAGATTTATAGCAATGATGTCATTCCATTTACTTCGTGGCATCTCTGCGGTGGGCGCAGTGAATTGAATCCCGGCGTTGTTACAAAGAATATCGACTGGGCCATTGGATAAGATTTTTTGGATAAGTTCTTCAGTTGCAGAACTATCTCTGAGATCTGAAACATGCGCTTCAACTTTGCCAGCGCCTGCGCTTTTGACTATGGCGATTGCGGAGTCAATGGTCGCTTGATCGCCCAAACCATGGAGAACTAAATCTGCTCCTTCACGCGCCAAGGCGGTAGCAATGCCCAGCCCGATTCCTTGGAACGAGCCGGTGACGAAAGCTCTTCGACCTTGAAGTTGACCCATGCTTACTCCGGATCTCCATAAATGAGTTGGGCGCACTTTTCCGCACCGGTTGCTTCGAGCATCATGTCGTAATGGTTGGTATCAGGAACCATGACCAACTTTAATTTGGGGTACGTAGGAAGTACGTGTTGAAGAACTGGGATTGGGTACAACCCACCAGCTTCATTTTGCAGACCTCGTTCTGGCTTCACAAAGAGAACTTCATCTTTTAGGCCTTTCAAGCAATCGCTGATCAAGGTATCGCCGAACATATTTTGGTTGTCTCCGATGACAGCTTCAACATTGGTAGACGCGCGCAATTCGGGAGCGTGGCCGCGTAGGTCATAGTCGACGTATTCATCTAGCACTGGAGTCCAACCTTTATTGAACGCCGCCTGCGACTTCCAGAAATCTCGATACTCTTCCTTGGATGTAAATCTCATATCTAAACGAGCCATCGCCGCACCTAGGACCAAAGGTAAAACTTCTTCAATCGTCATTCCCGGTGGAAGAGGTAAGGGGATACCCCCATCAATTAAGACCAAACGTGAAACTCGATCTGGATTCAAACCGGCCAAAACCACCGCCACAAACCCACCCATAGAGTGCCCGATAACATCCATCGTTTCGAAGCCGAGATAGTCCATGGCCGCTATCAAATCTTTGGCATGAGCACGCATTCCAAACGGACCTGGAAGTTGGTTGGAATCCCCGCGACCTCGTAAATCCACGGCGTAGGGCACGAAACCTCTGGTGATCAGGGATTTTGCAAAGAGTTGAAACGCTCGATTTGAAGAAGTCACACCGTGTAAAAGTAAAACCGGGGTGCCAGCACCTTCAGGTCCGTAGCGAAAGAGCGCAAGGTCGCCCCCATCTACTTTTACTAGGAATTTCGCGGCTGGTAGAAAAGGTGCAGTACCCATAACTAGAGAATAGCCGTTCGTCGAAACTTTCGTAAGAAAAATGTTGTGAAATCGTAATAATCACATTGACGCGTTAAGAAAACACGGGACTAGACTCGAAAATAACTAAGAGCCAATTGGCACGCGATTGGCTTTCCTAACTCTTTAGGGGATAACTAAATGGGAATTCGTTCAAAGTTAACACGCGTAGGAGTCGCGCTTCTGACAGTCGCGATTGTTGCGCCCGCTGCAATCACAGCACCAGCTGGTGCAGCAGCAGATATTAAAATTGGTGTTATTACCGCAACATCCGGTGGCTTGAAGTCATACGGCGATGCTTATAACGCAGCCCTCGATTGGGGTCTGAAGTATTACACCGGTGGCACGATGAGCATCAACGGTGCAAAGCTTGTTGTTACCAAGAAAGATGATGGTGGCGATCCTGCTGCCGCAACCGCAGCTTTCAAAGACATGGTCGGCAACGGAACTAAAATCATCGTTGGAACCGCCTCTTCAGCAGTCGCATTGACATTGGCTCCACTTGCTGCCCAAAACAAAGTTCTCTACATCTCTGGTCCAGCAAAGAATGACTTGGTTGTTAGCGCAGCCAATAAGTATGTCTTCCGTTCCGGAAACAACTCCAGCCAAGACTTGGCTCCACTTGCAGGCATCAGCCCAATCAAGGGCAAGAAAGTTGTCCTTTTCGTTGAAGACAACGCATTCGGTGCTGGAAACATTGCCGCCGCCAAGGCTCTTCTCGGACCAAAGGGTGCGGTATTTGATGAAATTAAGGTTGCAACCACTGCAACAGATTTCACTCCTTACGCCAAGAAGGCGGCTGACTCTGCCGGCGCATACATCTTTATTGCTTGGTCAAATGCTTTGACCGCTGGTGGAATGTTCACCGCATTGAAGCAACAGGGTGCATTCACCAAGAGCCGTCCAATCACCGGCCTTGCTGGTGTTGCCTCCTACGACATCTACGGAACCATCTTTGATGGTACTAAGGCAGTATTGACCAACAGCTACTTCCCTGGCGTCTTCGCCAGTGCGGCCGCTTCTTCACTCAACGCCGAATACTTGGCTACCAAGCAATCACAAGATCTCTTCACCCCAGCTGGTGCAGATGCTGCTCGAATGATTGTTCGTGCCCTGACCGGTAACACCGATGTAAATATCGATACCGCCATCAGCAACCTCGAGGGTTACACCTGGTTGGGCGTCAAGGGTCGCATGTTGATCGACGGCACCACTCACCAATTGATCCAGCCAATGTTCTTGGTCTCACTCAATAAGAGCGGTTCACACTACGTTCCAAAGCTAGTTCGTACTTTGTATAACGTAGGTCAATAAACAATAAATTCAGAAATGAGAAGGAGAAGCCTGGCACTTAATGGTGTCAGGCTTCTCTTCTGAAAGGCAATGGTGGTATTTTCGCCACGTAATCAATCCACAATGAGGTGATGAGTGACTTCAGCGCTAAGCGTTAACGATCTAAGTTTGAATATCGGTGGCGCCAAGATTCTCGACGGCATCACCCTTGATGTTCAAGAGAATGAAACGTTAGGCATCATCGGTCCAAACGGCGCCGGAAAAACTTCCTTTTTTAATTTGCTCTCTGGTTTACGTTCACCTTCGCGCGGCGAGATATTTCTGGGTGACAAAAATATAACTCGTAAAGCGCCTTATGAGAGAGCCAAACTGGGTCTTGCCCGCACTTTTCAAACTTCCAGCATCTTTCCTAATCTCACCTGTCTAGAAAATGTGAGAATTGCAGCCCAAGCTGCCAATAACAAATCCCTTAATATTTTGAAGAACGCGTATAGCTTTCCTGAGGTAGTCGCGAAGGCACAAGAAGGTTTGGATCAAGTTGGCTTAAGTTCACGTTCGCTCCAAAAAGCCGGTTCGCTCTCTCACGGAGATAAGCGCCGATTAGAAATTGCCATCATCTTGGTTTCTAATTCCGAAGTCGTTCTCCTGGATGAACCAATGGCTGGAATGAGTGTCGAGAATGTTCCCGAACTCGTCGAAATTATTCGATCACTGAAGACCGTGCATAAAAAGACGGTGTTAATAGTCGAGCATCATATGGAGGTTATTTTGGGCTTGGCGGATCGAATTGCAGTCCTTAACTACGGTGAACTTCTTGTCTGTGATACGCCGGCCAATGTCATTGCAAACCCCATCGTGCAAAGCGCTTACATAGGCGAGGCGCTATGAACGTCCTCTCGGTCAAAGATCTACACGTGAAGATTAATGAGTCCCACATTCTTCACGGAGTCTCCTTTGAAGTTCCAACCCACTC
>JBAXAO010000029.1:0-17134 GCA_037142435.1 Actinomycetes bacterium
ACTTCGGGAGTACATAAGTAGATCGAAGAGTTAGAGGGCGCGGCGGAATCAATCTGACAATGAGTTGTAACCCAAGTTTCAATTGTTGAGGTGTTGGCTTGATTTCCGTTATTTCCACCCATACCGCCGACCAAAACATACTTCAGATCACCGCTCTTGATTAATTCTTTGAACTTGTCCAACGTCGGTGACGGATCTTGCCCGTCGAATCCACCAACGGGAAGTACGTTCTCACCAGTTGCGGTAATAAATGGTGCGGCGCTCATCCCGCCGAAAGTTGCAAGCAAGTACTTCGTTCCTTCGCGGTGAAGTTTGAGGTAAGAAATAAGGGTCTTGTCGGCACTCTGCCCGAAACCACCACCGGCACCACCTAGCGGAGTTCGAGCGCCACCTGGAAATTGGTCGTGGCGATTGGGATCGCGGAAGTTGCGCGGGTCGAAACTGCCGGAAGGAGGGGCACCAAGAGCCGGTGGATTTCCTAGCCCGAAGTTTCGGGCCCCAGTTGGTCTAGCGCCTGCCGGTCCTCCAAATCCTGCTCCTTCGGTGGTTGGACCTGCCGTCGGATTGATGGAGTTGGCGCGATTCATGACATCTGCGGCCCAGACTGTTGGAGTGGCCAAAATCGAGCCGGCAATGGCAAGAGCAAGTGCAGATTTCAGATACTTACTCCGAGCGATGAACACCAAAAGGATCGCAACCACGGCCAACACAAGGGCCGCGTAAGGAGCCCACGTGTAGAAGCCTTTATACCTGCCTGAAACCAAACTCATCCAGATCGCACTTCCCACAATGAGCAGGCTCAGCGCTACTTTGAAGAAAAGTTCTTTTCGCTCAAATAAAATTTTTATAGATCCTGGAATTAGGAATGCCATAGGGATGGCAAGTGAGGTTGTGTAGAACTGGTGCATTCCAGCAACCTTGGAAAACATCAAATAGAAAGTTATAAACCACAGCGAGAAGAAGATGAATCCACCGCGTGCAAATTTGAATTCGGTTTTGCGAAGCGTTGCGAAACCTAAAACGAGAATTGCAATAATGCTTGTGGGGATTAACCAAGCAATTTGTCCCGCGACTTGATTATTAAAAAGTCGAGCGAATCCAGATGTGCCACTAAATGGAGGGGTGAAACTTCGGAAAATCGGATTGTCTGTAGAGGATGAAAGTGATTGAGTGGCGCTGAATCTACCCAGACCGTTGTAACCAAAAACCATTTCCCAAGCACTGTTGTGATAGGTACCGCCGACATAGGGCCTTGAGGTAGCTGGTGTCATTGTGACGATGATGATCCACGTTAATGAAACGGCTAGAGAAGTAATGCCGGCGATTAACAGAGATTTAATTCTTTCTTTCCAAGGCAGTGGTGCAGCAAGCAACCAAGCAAAAATGAGAGCGGGCCAAACTGCCCAGGCTTCCAACATATAAGTTTGAAAAGCTAATCCAATCCAAACTCCAGCCCAGATGAGAGAACGCTTGCTTCCAGTTTTCAATGCCGCACTTGCTCTGTCGGCGGCAATTGCAAGGGAAAGTAGAAAGAATGTTTGTGGTTGATTGGATCGAGCCACTGCCGCGATGATTGGAGTGGTAGCAAGGAGTGCTCCAGCAAAGAGGCCGGCATAAATTCCGAAATACCTACGAACGGCGAGAGCAATAAAGATTGCTGCACCGATACCTGCAAGCGCATTGGGGGCATCGACGGCCCAGGTACTAAATCCAAAAATTTTTACAAAGAGTGCGGGGATCCAATACGAACCCGGAATCTTGTCCAGCGAAACCGTCCCGGCTGGGTCCAGACTTCCAAATATGAAATTGGATAAGTTCTTACTCATACTGACGGCTATAGCCGCGTAATACTCAGAGCGGGCCCCGGAAGCCAGCCGCCATAAATAGAGCCAACCAGTAAAGAGAGCAAGGAGGGCTAGGCCAATCCGCCATTGCCATTGTTCACTGATCCGCGCTGGAGCCGGTGTTTCTTCGGCTAAAGACAGTTCGCTCATAGGCTTAGTACACCCAATCTTGCTGGGAAAGGTCTCAAAGCCGACCGAGATAGCGGATAAATAAAGGTATAGTTTTGCCACGTGCGTTTCTTAAATAATCCTTCGTATGACCTGACCTATGACGATGTCTTCATGGTCCCCAGCAAATCTGAGATTTCAAGTCGTATGGATGTCGACCTTAACTCGCAAGATCACACCGGCACCACCATCCCGATTGTCGTTGCCAATATGACGGCAATCTCTGGTCGCCGAATGGCAGAAACCATTGCGCGCCGCGGCGGCATAGCAGTGATCCCCCAAGATATTCCGTTAGAAATCGTTGCTGATGTGATTGCCTGGGTAAAAGCGCGCCACACTTTCTTTGATACGCCTGTGACATTGAATCCTTCCGAGACTGTTGCTGATGCGATTGATCTTCTTAATAAGCGCGCACATGGTGCACTCATCGTGGTTGAAGACGGAAAGCCTGTCGGCATAATTACCGAAGCCGATTGTCAGAGCGTTGATCGATTTACCCAACTGCACCGAATTATGAGTAAAGACTTGGTGACTCTTCCCGATACCGTCACTCCACATGAAGCCTTCGACTTTTTACATTCCAATCGACGTAGATTGGCGCCGGTCGTAGATTCGCAAGGAAACCTCGTTGGGATCCTCACCCGGATCGCGGCGCTTCGCGCGACGCTATATAAGCCCGCTCTAGATGCAAGCGGAAAACTTCGAGTAGCTGCCGCAGTAGGAATTAATGGTGACGTGGCTGGAAAAGCGAAGACGCTGATCGATGCCGGCGCAGACGTTCTCGTTGTCGACACCGCACATGGTCATCAAAATAAAATGATCGAGGCGCTGAAAGCAATCCGCACGCTGAATCCATCTATTCCGATCGTTGCCGGAAACGTAGTCACAGCCGAAGGAACCAGGGCGCTCATCGAAGCAGGTGCCGACATTATTAAAGTAGGCGTGGGTCCAGGTGCGATGTGCACCACTCGCATGCAAACTGGCGTTGGCCGTCCCCAATTTTCTGCAGTCTTGGAGTGCTCAGCAGAAGCCAAAAAATATGGCAAGCATGTTTGGGCCGATGGTGGAGTGCGTCACCCTCGCGACGTTGCCTTGGCACTTGCCGCTGGCGCTTCGCAAGTAATGATCGGGTCTTGGTTTGCTGGAACTCTCGAATCACCGAGCGATCTCAATCGGGACGCAAACGGTGCCTTATATAAGGAATCCTTTGGCATGGCCTCTGCGCGTGCTGTTGCCGCACGAACCGCAACTGAAGATGCATTTGACCGTGCCCGCAAGGCGCTCTTTGAAGAAGGAATCTCTTCTTCGCGAATGTACATAAACCCAGCTCGTCCTGGTGTTGAAGATTTACTCGATGAGATTATTGCCGGCCTGCGTTCGTCCTGCACTTATGCCGGCGCCTCGAGCCTCACCGACTTTCATGAAAAAGCGGTCGTTGGAATTCAATCTGCTGCTGGTTATGCCGAAGGTCGTCCACTGCATTCTTCTTGGCGTTCTTGATCAATCCACCATTCGTGGTGGATCATCAGAGTCATCAAAGGGCTCGCGCGGCTGGGATAATTTCCAGTACATATAAAGAATGAATACCCCAAAGAAGGGCCATTCGAAAACGTAGACCCAACTTCGATGGTTGCCATCTAGCGCCCGTTGAAATTCGAATACGCCCAAGAGAGCACAAACGGGTATCGCCATCAAGATCCATTTTCGCTTTGGATCTAGGTGCGGCGGCGGTTGCTCACTCATCTTCTAATTCTGCCAAATTCTTCTCATGCGCAAACCAATCTTTGGCCGCTATCACCACCCACATGGAATCAATGAGCATACCCATGGCCCACATCAAAGCCCCACCGGTGTGCTGATCGCGCAGAGAGGTCACAGTTGCCGATGCCTGACCAGAATGTTGGTGAGATGCAAAATGAACGCTGTGCAGTAATTTATTTCCCGAATAAAGAAAGAATCCGGTCATCGTCTCAGGCAACATCATGGCAAAGAGCGAACCCAAGCGCACCGCATAAGAAACTGGATATGGGGTGGGATTACCATCGAGGACGGGGTAGTAATAAATAACTCCGCCTAATAAGAAGAGTATGAGTTCAAGACAATGGACATTTGAATTGAGCATTCCAGCATTCGCTAATGGCCCGAAATGAGTCGCAATCAGAGTCGCTAAAAAGATAACAAAGCCAATCTGTGGCTTGAACAAGATACGAATAACCTTTAGCGAGGCTAACCCCCGAGCCAATCTCTGCAATCGTGGGAATCTGGAGTTGAGCAAAACCTTAAAAGGTGAGCCCAGAACAATCAGCGGAGAGATCAGCATCATCAGCAGAATGTGTTGAACCATGTGTACCCAGAAGATCCGGACCGCGATATGTGGGACTGGACCCACCAAAACCACTGTGGTGAGCGTCATCGCCAGGTAAAACAGACTTTGCCGCCACTTGGATACTTGGTGGCTGGCTGGCCGCTCCAGGCGGTACCAAAGCACGGTGGCAAGAAGCAGGGCGCCAAAGAGCAGATCCCACGTCGGATTGAGCTTCATAACCACCTAACGAGTGCTAGCACTTAAACAACGGGTCTAGTTTTATATGCCCTTCAAGGAGTTCCCTAAACATACTCTCAGGCGTACCCTCGCGGAATACTTTCTCGATCCTCACGAAAGGCAGGAATGTGACCACTTCGACAGAAAATCGAAAGAGGTTTTCGATTGGCGGATTGGTTTTTGTGTTGCTTGGTGTGGCGGTCGTCTCATTAGTGGGCGTCGTTCTTCATCACCTAAGCGCTGATCCACAGAAACCTTTATATGCAACTAAATCATCGCAAACTATTAGCATTGACGGAAAAGATTATCCAAAAGCATCAGCCGTGATGGGTGTCTATCCAGATAAAGCTACTGCTGCCGAACATGGTTACAAATCGAATAACAAGGATTGGGTGCAATACGGACCTTCTACACATTTGGTTCTGCCCGCCCACACATATGTGACGGTAACTCTTCATGTCTACGACAGCGGTGAAGCACTAAACCATGCTTACTTTGGAAAAGTTGTCGGCACTGTGGGCGGCACAATGAATATTGACGGCACTGATGTCACAAATGTTCCTTACGACCAAGTGCAACATACTTTCACTTTGCATGGATTGCCAACATCCACACAAGATCCTTTGTTCGTGAATGTTCCACTTCCACGCGTAGCCACCGATGATCAAGATAACTTCTTGCCAACTAAAGATGCTGGCACCAATTACAAGGGCCACACCGTCACCTTCTCATTCCTCACTGGCGGAGCCGGGGAATATGTCTGGAACTGCGAATACCCATGTGGTGATGGCACGTACCAAAAATTTGGCGCAGTCATGGGTCAACTTGGATATATGTCCGGAAAGGTGACTGTCGCATGAGTAGCCACGATCACGATGATGAACAATTACCTCCAACTCCAGGCGAGCGTTTTGCCAAAGTCTTAAAAGGTAAAGATGTTCAACAAGCATTTGCCCTTGGGGTTTTCTTCACGTTGGTTTTCGTTGTATTAGGTTGGAAGTTCTATCCCAAGTGGATGCCAACCATCATGTCTACGGATATGAAAGCTAATGAAGCTCTCATAGTCGCATTTACATATATTTCTGCACCGATTTGCGGTTTGGTTCTTGGTATTGCAAGTTACACCTTCCTGCAAAGGCATCGCGGAAATACTCCTCCCGAAGATGGCCCAGCGATTCGTACGCATGGACCGCTCGTTGTTGTTTGGAGCGTTGTTACCAGTCTCTTTGCGTTGCTTGCGATCATCTGGGGCATCGTTGAACTCAATGTTGGCTCTGAAGCAGCGGCAGCGGAAGCTAAAACTGCGCTCGTGGTCAATGTGACTGGTTCGCAATGGGTCTGGACATTTGAATACCCAGCCCAAGGAATCGAAACCAACGAACTTAATCTTCCGCTTGATCGACCAGTCATCTTCAACGTGATTTCTGCCGACGTCAATCACTCGTTCTGGCCAGTACAACTTGGTGTCAAAGTAGATGCGAATCGCTTGGAAAAAACGGTTGTGCATACGACACCAACTCGATTGGGGCCAATTGATGTTAAGTGCGCCGAACTGTGCGGGCTCTATCACGCATATATGGAAACGGGCGGAAACATAATGACCACCACCAATTTCGATAACTGGGTAACTGCTCAAGGAGGTCACAACGCATGACGACTTTGGATCATCCAACTAGCACTCGCCCTATTCCCAATCCAGCGAAGAGTTTGATTACCAAGCTCCATATGGGAACCGGCATGGTGGTCGGTGCGATTTTCGCCTTTGGAACTTATTTCTGGCTGCGCTCTGGCCAAGATATGTCGGTCGCACATAACGTCAACAAAGTTCTACTGATTTCCATGTTTATGTGGAGCTTGGGATTTCTGATCGGCATCGGTGCCTTCATTGGGCCATTCCGCTGGTTGATCGGTAAAGACCTCACCGCTGAAGAGCAGTTGTATCTTGCCGGTGATGGCCAAGGCGTATCTCGTTACTTCCGTTATTGCACCGACCATAAAGTTGTCGGAATCCAATACTTGGTGGGCGTAATGGCCATGCTCGGTGTCGGTGGAACTTTGGCAATGATGATTCGCACCAACCTCATCAGCCCGGGTTCTAGGTTCGTAACTCCCGTCATCTACAACTCTCTCGTTGGCTTACATGGAATCACCATGATCGTGGCCATGATCGTTGTGGCGACTGGTCCTTTTGGTAACTTCATTCTGCCGATCATGATCGGTGCTCGCGATATGGCTTTCCCAAGGCTTAATGCACTCAGCTGGTGGGTTCTCTTCACTGCTATCCCAGTCCTCTGCAGCGCTTGGTTCTTGGGTGGCATTCCAACCGGCTGGACCGCTTATGCACCTTTGAGCGTCCAAGCTGGACCTGGAATGAACGCCTTTGTGGCAACCATCATTATTTTCGCAGTATCTACCGCTGTTGCTGGTGCCAACATCACAGCAACCGTGGTCACGATGCGCGCCAAGGGCATGAAATGGAATCGCGTACCAATCTTTGTTATCGGTGCAACCATGTCGGTGGCTCTCGCTATCCCTGCCTTCCCAACGTTTATGGTCTCCATGATCATGACAGCGCTGGATCGAACTGCGAATACCACTTACTTTGATGCGCAATTTGGCGGAAGTGGCTGGCTCTACGCCCACCTCTTCTGGATCATGGGTCACCCCGAGGTCTACGTCATCTTGTTGCCTGGTGTTGCGGCATTGATGGAGATCGTGCCGGTCTTCGTTCGCAAGCCACTCTTCTCGTACAACGCAGCGATTATGGGCTTTGCTGGTATTGCCGGGCTCTCCATACTTGTCTGGGCTCACCATATGTACATCTCCGGATGGCTACCTATGTTGAATGGTCCATTCATGATTACGACGGAGATGATCTCAATCCCAACGGGACTCATCTTCCTCGTTATTTTGGGAACGTTGTGGCGCGGAAAACCGTGGATGAAACTACCCATGTTGGGCGTCTATGCATTTCTGTGGAACATGTTGATCGGTGGCGTCACTGGGGTTTACCTCTCTGACGTTCCTGCAGATAACTACCTACATGGTTCGATGTATGTAACTGCACATTTCCATTACACCTTGATGGGTGCTGCGCTCACTGGAGCGCTAGCGGCTCTGGCATATTGGTTCCCAAAGATGACCGGACGTATGTTGCACGAACGTGCTGGATACATTTCTTTCTGGTTCGTTCAAATTGGTTTCCAAATTCTTTTCCTTGGAATGTTTATCGCAGGCGCCGAAGGTCAACCACGTCGCGTGGCCGATTATTCCGCGGCTTACAAGTATTCCAACATGATCAGCACCATGGGTGCTTATACGATCGGCACCGGAATGATTGTCCTGCTGTGGGCAGTCATCCATTCCTGGCGTAAAGGTGCAATCGCACCAATGAACCCTTGGGGTGCGAAGACTCTCGAATGGAGCGTCCCATTCCCAGTTCCACTAGAGAACTTCGATGAAGCACCAGTAATCACGAGTGATCCATATGGATACGGAAGGAGCAAATAACCATGAGCGCTGATACCCAATTCCATATTCATCACGATGCGCCAGAAGTTGTAGGGCGTCGTGAACGTCTCGGAGTTCGACTGCTGATCGTGGCAGACGGAGCCTTCGTCTTCGGCATGATCTTCTCTTACTTCTATTTGCGTAACTTGAATGCAAATGGTGGCTGGCTTCCTAAGGGTGCTCATTACCTCAGCGCCTCCACTGGTTGGCTAGTAGTTACTCCACTGATCATCGCTGCGATATCCCACCGAATGGCCGAGAAAAACCGTGAGAATTTCAATGTGCTCTCGGTTGTCACCTTGGTTTCTCTGCTTGCTGGCACTTACTACCAATGGCACCAACTCGCGAATATGCCCTTCATAGTTCATGACACTGGCATATTTGAAGGCAGCTATGCATCGATGTGGCTGCTGATCGCCGGCGCAAATATGTTCCACTTCCTTCTCGGAAGTTTTATTGCCCTTGGCTTAGTACTTCGAGCAAAGCGAGCTCACATTGATCCAATTCTCCAAACCTGGCGCCTGCGAACTGCTGGTTCCTGGTTCACCTGGATTGCAGTATCTGGAGTTGCCTGTGCCCTCACAACCACCTTCGTGAGGTAGTGCTACAACTTCTCCCCAGTTAATACCGAAAGAGCCCCGAGGACTGCAGAAATAGTCCACGTGGGCTCTTCTGGTTTTGCCAAGTTATTTTTTCCTTCAGTGCTCAGGAATGCTTTAAGTTTGGTGGGAATATCGCCTTTAGCAGTTTTAGGTGAACCTAAATCCAACCATTTCCAATGAGAATCTGCACCGACGATAAGAACAAGATCGGCGTGAACGAAGTCATGAGTCACAGGCTTTCCGGTCTGCCAATCGATTCCTTCGCTGCTTTTTTTCTTTTCGGCGGGTGCACCAAAGTAAGTCCAGAGATTATTTAGATCTGCCGCGGTACCTGTAGCTAGAGTCCAACTCTTCTCTCCAAAGAGAGCCTGGTAGGCGGCTAGCCTGGCTGGGGTATCGGTGGTCGCATCGACCGAAATTTCAACAACCTTTACCTTTGCTGCAACTGAGCTCTTCTGCAGGGCGACAGCAATATCGCGCATGTTGGCTGAGGTCATTGGGCAAATCTCTTGGCAGGAGGTAAGGAAGTTACTAATCACAACGTTCTGACCTGCAAGTGATGCCAAGGTGAAGGTCTTTCCATCCGAGTCCACTAACGGAGTGTTGAGAATATTGGCAGGAATCTTTTCATCCAAGAAGGAACCACCTTGGGGAGCCGCTATGGCTTGTCCAGCAGTTGGAGAGGCAGAATTAGTAGATACAACGGCCGTACTCGCCCCACAACCAGTAAGAACGACTATCGAAGCTAGCGCCAACCATTTTGCTTGTCTCATGTCCTTACTTTAGCTGAGTGAAAGCGGCAAGTGCGAGATGATGATGAGTAATTTATCGCGGTATCGATCATTAACCCGCTTTGAAATTCGATCAACTTGATCCAGAGCCAGATACTCAAAAGGTTCATCAAGAAAGACCACTGGTCTATCCCGCAACAAAGTGCGAGCCAACTTCAACCGTTGTTTCTCGCCACCTGAAAAATTGTGGCCATAGGCACCAATATGCGTATCTAAGCCAACTGTCGAAACCAAATCACGTAGTTCGACAATTTCAAGAACCTCAAGTAATTGTTCATCGGTCGCTTCCGGGTTTCCAATCTTGAGATTCTCTCGAATCGATGTAGAGAAGAGGTGGTCTTGCTGTAGCAGAATTGTCGCCAGTTCGATTCGGTCAGGAGAGGAAAGATCCCTCGCCTCAATGCCATTAATCGTGAGAGAGCCTTCATACTCCAAGAAACCAATAAAGGCGTTGAGTAGCGAAGACTTTCCTGCACCGCTCTTGCCCGTCACTACTAAGGGTTTTCCGACCGTGACATTCCCGGAAAAAGGCTCAATCTCAATCCCAGGCAATATCGGCTGAACTTCGATAAAACCAATACTTGAAATAGAGGAGAAATTCTGTGACAAATCTTCGATACCTTGATTTGCTGAATCCAACAGCGCATCAACGCTCTTCGTAGAATTCAACACGGTAGCGAGTCGTGCGAAAGCCGCAGGTAAGCCAGTGAGACCGTCGAAGATTGCCAATGGAAGTAAAACCAGAACTGCCACATTCACCCCTGCTAGCGAGTGGTTATGAAACGCTGTTACCGAAAAACCAGCGGAAATAACGATCGCAGCGCCGATGAACACGTGTTGTGCAAATAGCGCAATTCCTGAAGCTAGACCGCTCCGGGCATCAAATTTGTTGAGTTGATTCTGAGCAGCAGATATATCTCCGCGAATTCGATCTTGATAACCAAAGATGAGTGACTCTTGAACAGAGTCACACGCTTGAACGATCGCATCAAAGATCTTCTGCTCGTGCTCTCTCTGCTCTTCATTGGTGCTGAAAAAGAATGAGATAAAAGGAACAACGAACATCGCAACTACAAAAAGGATCGAAAGCACTAGTGAGAGACTTGGTAACAGATAAGCGATGATTCCCAGTCCCGAGACGCCAGATACAAGCGCCCCAACCCAAGGATTTGCAATACGTAACCAGAGATCTTGCATAACTTCACTGTCAGATACCAACCTACGAAGTAAGTCACCACGGCGAAGAAGCGAAAAGTAGGCTGGAAGTTGATTTTGGATAGTGCGATAGAGAGCTACACGAATAGCAGTCAAAGCTCTAAGAGCGCTTTTATGCTCGATAACACGAGCGGCGTATCGAATGACACCGCGACCGATTCCGAAGAAACGTACAGCCACGATCGCAACCTCAAGAACCATGATGGGTGGCTGCAATGAGGCCATCGATATCAACCAAGCGCTACAGGCCAACAATCCCACAGCCATGCTGGAAGAGATTCCGCCAACTATGGCAGCGGCCAGAATCTTTGGTGCCTCGGGGTAAATCAAATTTCGGATGGCTTTCATTGCACCGCACCAAAGTCAATGACTGTGCTCTCGCCCACCAGATTGGCACGATGCGAGACCAAGACAACGATCTTTCCCAGGGCAACTTCTTCAGCAATCGCACTTGCGATCTCTTCTTCGCTGATGTCATCTACCGATGCTGAAGGTTCGTCCAAGATCAAGATTTTGGCGGGCTTGAGCAGGGCACGAGCCAGGGCGATCTTGCGTTTTTGACCGGTCGATAGCGTTTCCTGGACCGTTCCCAGCTGAGTATTTAAACCGGATGGTAGATCTGATGGAGCGAGACCAACTCGCGACAGAGTGCTGATTAATAGCTGTTCTGAAGCAGTTGGGTCAGATTGGCGAAGGACTTCGGCCACACTCACTGCTGGAAAGTTGACCTCTTGTGGGAGCCAAGAAATCTGTTGCCGCCAAGCGGTGACTTCTAATTCTGAAAGACGGCTGCTTCCCCCCGAATTTAGAATATGGATTTCACCGACATAGTCCGAGTGAAATCCGAGCAAGAGTGAGAGCAACGTACTTTTGCCAGCGCCGGATGGCCCAATAATGGAATTCACCGTTCCACTCTGCAATCTGCCAGCCGGAATTGTGACAATTTCACGCCCGGGGTAGGTGACTGTCAACGGCTCCCAGACGATCTCGCTGATTGCTTGGACTTTTACAGTGCCATTGGTTTCAGATTCTTCCATGATCGCGAAAATTCGATTTGCAGCTTCAACTCCATCGGCAGCCGCGTGAAAGTAAAGAGCCACCTGTCGAATCGGCCAGTACACCTCTGGCGAACAAATTAAGACAAAGAGTCCGGTGCGCAAACTCAGCGAACCTCCTACGAGGCGCAGACCGATTGAAACAGCGATCAGAGCAACTGAGAGCGTGGCAATGATCTCCAACGCTAAGGATGAGAGAAAAGAAATACGCAAGACTTTCATAGTCTCTTCCCGATAAGTATCTCCGACTTGCTGCAGTCGCTCTTCTTGTTGCTTTGAACGACCGAAAACCTTGAGAGTTGGCAGACCCGTCAGCAAATCGAGAAAGTAACCACTCAGCAATGAAAGTGTTTGCCAACGCTTCTCTGTAGCCGCGCCAGTGAATCGACCAATCAAGATTCCAAAAACGGGAATGAGTGGAACCGTTACTAAAACAATTACGCCTGAAGTTAAATCTGCGGATGCAATTGCTAGACCGACCACAAGTGGAACAACAGCAGCTATGAACAATTGTGGAAGGAACCTAGAGAAATACCCATCCAGTGCATCAATTCCTTTTGTCGCAAGCAATGAAATGTTGGCAGGGCCTTCGTTGAAAATTGCTCGAGACTTTCCACCGAGAATCTTGTCTAGCAACCCGGTTCGAAGTTCATTGCGCATGCGAACGCTAGATTTTGCGGCGATCAATTCAGTGCCAAAGGCAATTACGCCTCGGCCAACAAAGAGTGCAACTATCCAATAGATATTGGTCGAAATTTTGCTCCAGCTCTGGTGGCGCTCGAATATGGCACAGGCGAGAGTGGCAATTGCGTAGCTTTGACCCACGACCAGAATGGCATTAATGATTGCCAAGAGCGCTTGAGAAAAAACAAATCCGCGGCTACTTCTTGAATATCGAAGTAGCCGCGGATCTAATGGTTTCACGGATGTATTTTGTCCAAAACTCCGCTGTTTGGCGAAGCGATGTTGCTTGGACTAATGCGCTTGCGGAAGACCCAGTATGTCCAGCCTTGATAGACCAGGACGATTGGGGTCAGAACCACCGCGACATAAGTCATAACCTTGAGCGTGTAATGGGTGCTCGAGGCGTTGAAGATATTGAGTGAGTCAGCCGCATTGAGCGAGCTTGGCATCACATTTGGATACAAGGCAGCAAAGAGCGTGATGACAACCAGCGCCGACGTGATGGCCGAGGCCAAGAAAGCCCAACCTTCGCGACCCATTCGATGAGCAGCAAGGGCGCCCACCCAGGCGACTACGACGCCAAGAGAGAGCAGTTTTACATCAGTCTTGTGAACCAACGTATTTGCCCAACCCAGGAATGCAATAGCCAAGACTGCGGTCAAGAGACCTAACTTGCCAGCCAGTTGATTCGCCCGTGTGCGAATTACTCCATCAGTCTTGAGCCCCAAGAAAAAAGCACCATGGGTAGCAAAGAGAAAGAAGGTAGTGAGCCCACCCAAAAGTGCAAATGGATTGAGCAAGTTGAAGAAGCCACCGGTGTATTCGATGACACCTTTGCTGCTCTTGGCTAACGGTACGCCACGAACAATGTTGGCAAATGCGACGCCCCAAAGCAGAGCAGGAAGTGCGCTGGAAATAACGATCGCGTTATCCCATCGTCCACGCCATTCGGCCTTGCCATACTTGCTGCGGTATTCGAAGGAAACTCCTCGAACAATGAGTGAGACCAGGATCAAGAAGAGTGGCAAATAGAAGCCACTAAACAAGGTTGCATACCACTCTGGAAATGCTGCGAAGGTAGCGCCACCGGCTACAAGTAGCCAGACCTCGTTACCGTCCCAAACAGGTCCAAGCGTCGTAAGAACTGCTCGTCGTTCCGCTTGATCTTTAGCGACGAATTTCAACAACATTCCGACGCCAAAGTCGAAACCTTCAAGAATGAAATAGCCGATCCAAAGGACGGCGATGATCACGAACCAGAAAGAATTTAATGACATTTTCATCACCCCTTAGTAAGCCATAGTTAGGACAGAGTCGGATTTGGAGTCAGCAGCAACAATCGCTTCTGGTCCAACTTTTATTGTTCGGAACATTAATCCAAATTCGATAACTGCAAGCACTCCGTAAAGAAGAGTAAAGGCAATCATTGTGAAGGCAACACTTCCGGCACCAACACTTGGACTTACTGCATCAGATGTCTTCATCAAGCCAAAGACGATCCAAGGTTGACGTGCGGTCTCGGTAAAGATCCATCCGAAAGCGATACCCAAAATTGGTAGGAATGGAAGCGAAACCAGAGTTGGCATAAACCATTTTCCGGTTGGCATATTCCCACGACGCATGCGAATCAGAACATAGATTGCAAAGATCCACGCAAGCACACCGAAGCCGATCATGAGGCGGAAGCCCCAGTAAGCAAGCGGAATATTAGGCTTGTAGTTACCAGGACCATATTTCTTCTCATATTGAGCCTGAAGATCATTTACCCCCTCGACCACTCCATTGAAGTTTCCAGTAGACATAAAGGAGAGAACAGAAGGCAAACCAATCTGAAAGACTGGTTTCGCGCCATCCAAAGTTCCCAAGGTGAAGAGCGAGAATGGCATGTTTGCTTTGGTGTCATAAGCAGCTTCGGCTGCAGCCATCTTCATGGGCTGTTGCGTGGTCATGACGCGAGAAGTCCAGTCACCAGTAATGCCAACGATGAGGAATGAAATAATGATCGTAATCAATCCCATTTTAAATACGGGGGTAGCGACTTCAACATCGCGCTTACGGACCAGCATCCATCCAGCGACGCCAGCGAACAATCCTCCAGAAGCCAGGAATGCAGATGGAATCGTATGCGCAAAGGCGGCGACTGCCGTGTTCTGAGTCAGTACCTTGACGATGTCGGTGAGTTCAGCGCGACCACGTTCGACATTCATCGTGTAGCCAACTGGATGTTGCATAAAAGCGTTGGCGGCGAGGATGAAGTATGCCGAGAAGAGGGTTCCGAATGCGGCGGCCCAGATCGTCAACATGTGCATCTTCTTGGAAAGTCGATCCCAACCAAAGATCCAGAGACCAAGGAAGGTGCTCTCTAGGAAGAAGGCGAGCAAGCCTTCCATTGCCAAAGGAGCGCCAAAGATATCTCCGACGAAGCGACTATAGGCCGACCAGTTCATACCAAACTGGAATTCTTGGACGATGCCGGTAACGACTCCGATTGCGAAGTTAATTAAGAATAGTTTTCCAAAGAACTTGGTCGCACGGAGGTACTTCTCTTTGTTGGTGCGATACCAAGCGGTATGGAGTCCGGCTACCAAAAATCCTGAACCAATGGTGATTGGCACAAAGATGAAGTGGTAAACCGTGGTTATTGCGAACTGCCAACGCGCAAGATCTAGTGCGTTCACTCAGTCTCTCCTCACTGTATTTGCATGAACTTATAAAGGAATCATGCTGTACAAATCGGGGGCAAACGTCGGGAAAGCTAGGTGGCATCCCTCACTTATGTGAAATTGCGCTTAAATAAAGCAGATTTGCAGAACATATGAGGGGTAGCCCCTTCGACTTGTTACATAGATTCTTGGCGACGAATTCTTTTCTTCGATAAAAGAATGTGTCCAAAAAACCCAATGATCAGGGCAAAAATTACGCCGACATTGGCATATGCCCACTGCCCGTTCTTACCGCCAATTGCCCCCAAGAAATATCCCTGCCAGGACAACCACGAGGCAAAGGTATTTGTTACAAAACCCCAGCCCACAATGGAACCCACAACCACCAAGCCAATGGATGCCCAGTTGGTTGTGCCATACCGACCTGCAGGGTCAAAGAGCTCCGCCTCGGCATAGTCCGCTTTACGCATCAATACATCGGCTACGAAGATCGCTGACCAAACAGCAACGGGAACTCCTAGGGTGATGAGGAAACCTTGAAAGGGAATGAAGAAGTTCTTGGCAATCCACACTATATATATGGTGCCAATTGTCATGATAACCGCATCAATTGAAGCCGCGACGTGACGTTTCACAGGTAACCCGATAGAGACCAAAGTGATCCCCGACGAATAGAGGTCCAAGATTGCTCCGCCAACCAAGCCCAACACTGCAACGATGGCAAAGGGAATCAAGTACCACGTTGGCAACAAGGTTGTTAAAGAACCAATGGGGTCATTGGCGATGCCATCGCTTAAGGATTTGCTACTGGCTGAAAGTAATGAGCCATACATAACCAAGATGATGGGCACTATAGATGCTCCAAAAACCGTCCAGCCGATGACTGACTTGCTCGAAACAGTTCGGGGCAAATATCGGGAATAGTCGGCTGCGGAATTGACCCAACCAAGGCCAATTCCGGTAACTCCAAAAATGAGCGCTCCGATAAACCCAGCAAAGCTTCCTGAATGCAAAGTGCGCACTGCGTGCCAATCAATTTTATGAAAGGTGAGTGCGATATATCCGAGCGTGAGAATAAGTGTCGCCGAAGTTAACCACCGTTGTAGCCGCATAATGACATGGAATCCCAGAACTCCCCCAAAAACGACGAGACCGGCTGCGCAGATAAATCCAAGAATGCGCGAAACATTGTGATCAATATGCCCCAGCCGATTAAATACGGTCTCGGTCGCCAGAACTGAGAGTGAAACCAAAACAGTCTCCCACCCAACAAAGATAAGGTAGGAAAGAAAACCTGGAAGTACATTTCCTTTCACACCAAATGCAGCCCGTGAGAGCGTCATCGTTGGAGCACTTGCCCGTTTACCGGCCAAAGAACTGATACCAACCAAAAGAAACGAAGCAACCGTTCCGATAATTGCAGCGAAAGTCGCCTGCCAAAATGAAATTCCAAAACCTAAAAAGAATGCACCGTAGGAGAGGGCGAGAAATGAAACGTTGCCCGCTGCCCACGGCCAGAAAAGTGAACGTGCCGTGCCACCACGTTCTAGCTCCGAGATAAAATTTGTTCCGTTGAGTTCGAGATTTGCTTTTGCCATAGGGGGCTAAAGATACTATTGGCGGATGTTTCTGGCCGCTAGAAGTGAATTCAGCCGAGCCAGAATTGCCGTAACAATCACATTTATCCTTAATGGCATTGCAGTGGGCTCATTTATCTCACGAATTCCAGACTTCAAGTCAACACTTCACCTCTCCAACTCGGTTCTCGGTAATTCGCTCTTTTTCAGCTCTATTGGCGTCCTCACCGCCCTTGGCCCAGCAGGGCGACAGGCGGCCAAACGCGGAAGCTCGCCTGTGGTCTTCGCCTCCACTCTCGCTCTTGGGATCGCATTGCCCTTTATGGGAATGCTCTTCAATCTGCCGTTCCTGTGGTTCTCCTTCTTTATTTTTGGATTTACTTTGGCATCACAAGATGTCTCCATGAACGCTCATGCGGTGACATTGGAGCAAAGATCCGAACGCAGAATGATGAGCGTTTTCCATGGAATGTGGTCTTTGGG
>JBAXAO010000030.1:0-17004 GCA_037142435.1 Actinomycetes bacterium
CGTAAGAGCCACAATTAATAAGAGCAAGCACCTTTTGATAACGAAATCATCACGTTTAAGGCTGGCTAGGATTAGGCAACGATGAGCGCCATTCGTCACCATTTGCTGAGCAAAAAGACAATATACCTATGGTCATTTCTCTTGACACTGGTTCTGGCGCTAGCCACTGCTGCAGGGCTGCACTTTCATGATGAGAATGTCGAGCCCAAACTCCCACCAGTGGCCAAACACGCCGATATCCCAAGTCAGGCCCTAACCACCTACGCCGAATCTCTGGCAATCACCGCACCAGCCGATCTAACAACATATAAAGATTCCACTTGCGCCCCACTCGCCAAGGATTGGGTTGCTCAAGAAAATCAGCAAGTAGGCGCTCCCTACAACACGAAATTTTGGCAAAACCTCGATATCGCCAACCCGACGGGCAGCGTGCTATGGCTAGATAAGACTTCGGTTTCCTGCGGTGACAAAGTCACCATTCATGCATCCTCATACAACACCTGGCTGCCCAATTATGAAAATGGACCTAGAACTTTCCAAGCTTTACGAATTGGTTGGTACCAAGGCTCCGGTGCCAAAATGGTCTGGTCGGCAGCATCTTTTAATTTAAAACGCCAACGTATTCCATTTGCAACTTCGGCAACACGAATGATTGAAACCAATTGGAAAGCAACCACGCAATTTGAAGTTGGTAAGGATTGGAAACCCGGGTTTTACCTCATTATTTCTATATCGCCATCAGGAACTGTTGAAGGTTCCGCTCCGCTTATAGTTCGCAGTCCTTTAGGTAGTTCACCTTTAGTTTTGGTCCATTCGACTATGACATGGTCGGCCTACAACACATTTGGTGGCAGGTCTCTCTATGTAGGGCCCGGGGCAACGCCGATAGCTAGACGCGCAGAGCGCAGCCGAGTCGCTTCAATGGATCGACCTATCACCGGCAGCGGCGCTGAACATATCCATCGCGATGCAATTTCGTTGGTGCAATTTATGGAGAAACAAGGGCTAAGCGTCGATCAGATCGCCGATACCGATCTTGATCAATGGCCATCAATAACCAAGAGCTACAACGGAATTGTCTATAGTGGACATGCTGAATATTGGACCAGGCGCCAACTGGAAGCGACAATTGCCGCACGTAATTCCGGAGTCAACGTCGCCATCCTCGGCGGCAACACGGCGTATTGGCAAACTCGCGTTCAGGCATCTCCCATCGGTTCCTATCGCCGAGTAATTGAATATAGAGATGCGACCGAAGATCCTGTTATCAATCCATCTGAAGTCACTTTGCAATTTTCCGATAAGCGTGTGAACTCCCCTGGTTGGCTGCTCACGGGCGGACAAAAATCAGGAGTTCATGTGTATGGAAATATCCAAGTCGTTAATACGCCACCTTGGCTAAATATTCCTACCGGCACCGTTCTTCGAGGTTGGGCTTCTGAAAGCGAGATCGAGCGCAGAAGCAACACTTCATCCGAACCGACAAATGTTCATGTAATGCTTTCGGGAACAATGACTCTTCGTGACCCGAAGACTGCCACCATGGCAATTCCTATGCACCCCACACAAGAGAGTGTTTGGTACACGACTTCTTCTGGCGCCGCCGTTTTTAATGCTGGAATAAGTATGTGGAGCTGCGACTTAATGCCCACGTGTTCAATTTCTACGGTGGACTCGGCAACAAGAGATTCGCTACAAAGTATTACCGGTCAGATTTTGACCTTATGGGGGCAGAAGGAGATCGGTAAGGTTCTCAAATGAGAGCACGGGATTATCACCTTCCCAATCTGCCGCACTGGCACCAACCACATCATGGCGAACGACGTTGGCCCGTAACTTTCGTAACCGTGGTAGTCATCACTTTACAAATTCTCTTACCAAAATCTTTATCGCTCAAAGTACAACCTTATATATCCGCAGTTGAAGCGCTTCTGGCCGTAGCGCTATTTATTATTAACCCCGGTCGCATTTCCGAGCACCGCAGCGAGCGCAGAATCCTTGGTATTGCCCTAATTTCCGTGATGACGATCTCTAACATCGCATCGGCAGCACGCCTCATTCAATCTCTCATTGATGGCTCTGTGACAAGTGCCAATAGTCTGCTGGCGTTTGGTGGATCAATCTGGCTAACAAACATCGTCGTTTTTAGTCTTTGGTATTGGGAGTTTGATCGTGGCGGCCCGGGTGCAAGGGCTCAGGCTTTAGATCCCTATCCCGATTTCCTTTTCCCGCAAATGACATCTCAGGAATTCGCGCCTGCACATTGGTCGCCTAACTTTTTCGATTACCTTTACATCTCTTTCACTAATGCGAGTGCTTTTAGTCCGACAGATGTGATGCCGTTAACAAGGTGGGCGAAGATGTTAATGATGATTCAATCAGCGACATCGTTGATCACAGTAGGTCTGGTTATCGCTCGCGCGGTCAATATTTTAAAGTAACTAGAAATACTTTCGCCAAGATTTAGGTAAGCGCTTTTTCACTCTATTTCGCGCTCTCTTTGTCTGCTCTAGCGGCGAAACCTTCAACACCTTGTTGCCCGCAGGCTCATCGGGCGTCTCCACATCTTTAAGTGCGGGTGAGCTCTCATCCAATGAATCAGCAATCCGATCGATATTAGAGACCAAAGAAATACTTCGAACAAGTTGTTCCGGATCAGAGGTATCGGCGTCATCGATAAGTGACTCAGCCAGCGCTGCGCCTGCTTGACGAACTTCTTCACTAATAAGTCCATCCACAAACGGATCATCTTTAAACTCCATCTGTTGAATCTTGGCATTGATGCCGAAACTGGCCATCGAGAGCGCGTGGGCGATTTCCCGCTGAGTATCGGCAGGAATTCCGCCATCTACAGCCGAATCAAAGAGCGTTCTAGCGATCGTGCGAATTTGCACCACCGTATGTTCAACCGCGACACCGCGGGTGTAAAGGTCCTCAGCAACATCTTGTTCGGCAGTTGGAAACCACCGCGCAAAACCGCGAGCTTCTAGTGCTTGGGCGCGAATGAGCGGAATCTCCTCGACCAATAAACGTGCTCGTGCCAGCCAAGACCCAGCGTCATCCTGGGTATATCCAGCCGCTACTCCTTCTGACATTTCTCCGAGGAGGTGCGAAGAACGCAATCCTAAGGAAGTGATTTGATCATGAGCCCGGCCAGCAGGGGTCTTGGGATGCGAAAAGTATGAGAACACAATTGCTACAGCCGCACCAATTAATGTAGACATCAATCGATGAAGGGCAGTGCTTTCGCTCAAGCCCGGACCAATGACGATCAAGGCGGTCACTGGAACATTTATCGAAGCGACTTCACCCAGGTGTAGAGCTCGGGCTACGACCGAACACAAAATGACCGTGGCACCAACTGCGATGAACCCAAAGTGGAAAAGCCAGACCGTTAATAACGCAACTCCGGCGCCAATCGCAGTACCAACGATTTGGCCGAAACCTTCGCGCACGGATTTGTGAAGAGATACTCGGATACTCAAGCTGCAGACGATGGCTGCGACCAGTCCACCTTTGTGCAGCGCCAAGTCCCCTACTTGCCAGGCCGTAGCTGCTGCTAATGCAGAGACAGAGATCTGGCGCACCCAAATTCGACGGTCAGTAAAAAGTTTGACGATCCGATTCCAGGAATTCTTCACGTCGATGTATCAACTATCCGGCTAGGAGAACGCCTAGGTAAGTTGCCGCCAATGCGGTCGCTCCACTGATCGAGCCCCACAAAGCGATGGATTTTGTATTTTTGGCGCGAGCATGAACCAGCGCGGCAACACCAGAGAGCAAAACGACAGTCATTTTTATGCCCAGAACCATGTGGTAATTACCTGAGGCGCTGGCGGGGACCTTGGCCATGTTCCATGCACCAGTGAGAATCAAGAGGCCAAAAGCTGGCCAGGCAATTCGGTTAAAACCTCGGGCCACAACGCGGGGTAGTTCGGGATCGCGCTTACGCAACAGCGGGACCAGACCGGCGAGGGTAAATTGCCCGCCCACCCAAATGGTCGCACCGATAACGTGGAGGAAGAGTCGGAGGCTATCTAAGGCGGAGGCGAGCTCTGGCGTATGCATGAACAAAGATTAGCCCCCCAATACCTCACGTTTTGCTCGCAGTTCC
Source organism: Actinomycetes bacterium (assembly GCA_037142435.1). Classification (GTDB taxonomy): domain Bacteria; phylum Actinomycetota; class Actinomycetes; order Nanopelagicales; family Nanopelagicaceae; genus CAIMZW01. The sequence continues at coordinate 4,115 of JBAXAO010000030.1, forward strand.
CTTTCAACTTCTACACAATTTTGAAAAACCTGAAAAGTCACTTATCTCACAATTTATTACGAAGTAGGCTAGAAACCTCACATTTTACGAAAGGCAGGCTGGCGATTGGCGCAATCTAACTCACTGCTTCTCGTCGTCGACGATAACAAGGACATCCGCGAGCTGCTCAAGCACATCCTGACTCTCAACGGCTTTGACGTCCAAGAGGCGGCCGAAGGGGCAACCGCCCTTCGTTTGATCGACGAGTCTCGCCCCGCCCTGGTTCTTCTCGATGTGATGATGCCAGGACTTTCTGGTTATGACGTTGTTGAAAAAGTGAGGGAACACCCGGATATCCAGGTTTCTGAAGTCCCGATTTTGATGATCACCGCAAAATCTCAAATCGCCGATGTCGAATCTGGCATGGCCTCGGGCGCAAATGATTACCTGATCAAGCCATTTCGACCTGCCGCACTCATGGAAAAAGTTTCCGAGATGCTAGTTGCCAAAGTTAAGGATGATGCGATCTAGATGAAACTCAACAAAATTAACTCCAAGAGTGCGACCTCTTTAATTTTATCTGCAGCAATTGCACTGATTTTGACTGGGTGCGGTTCAACCAAAACTCCCGAAGCAATTCCGTCTCAGTCTGCAACTCCTAGCGCCTCACCTTCAAACCCCTATGGCGCGGCGCCCATCGATCCACCGGCTTTAACCGATCCTCTCTTAACTGTCTCGAAAGGTTCCACCTCTTCGGTCTTGACCATGGCCCAGTTGATCGCACTAGGCACCAGCGACATTTCTATTAACGAACCATTCGTGAAACAACGACAAACTTTCACAGTTATTCCACTCACCACAATCTTTGCACTTGCTTCCATCTCAGGCAGCGATTCGGTGGATACCAAAGCTCTCAATGATTATGTCTATACAAATACGGCCGCCAAATTTGTAGAAGCCAAAGGTTATTTGGCTATCAAACGTAATGGCTTGGATATTCCCTTTGACCAAGGTGGACCTATTCGCATCGTCTTTCCAGATGACAGCACTTGGACAAAATTCCTCGATCCCTGGAACTGGTCTCTCAGCTCAATCTCGGTCAAATAGTTCGGTGATTTATTAATGCCCGATCTTCCTCAGAGCGCCTCTTTAACCAACGCTCGTTTTAGACTCAATATTGGGCAAACCGCACTAGCTAGCCTTTGCGCCATGATTTTGGTGGCACTCTCTATTAGTACGTACCAGGCATCAAGAACTTCTTTTCGAGAAGCCAGTGTTCTCAGCGAAGCTGAAGCCCCAGCAGCATCTTTAATCTTTACCCAGCGTGAATCCTTGGTTTACGCAGCTCGGGTCGGAGAGTGGCTGGGTGGAACTATTGCAAGGCGCGAAGTGCAGATCGCGCGCGCGTTATTGGCTCAACGCCTCAATGTCGTTACTTACGACAACCGCACCACTGGTGCAACTGCCACCCCCGAATACCTCAGTTCGCTTAAATCCTTGGATAGCATCATTGATTCGGCTCCTCCCGGTATCCTCGGCGAGGCCGACCAACATGTTCGTTTTACGATGGCCCACCCCTATCTTGATCAATTTATATCTGCATCTAGGGACGTAGTCGTTCAGTACCAACAGGAGATTGATAAGCAGCTCAATACTGATGCACATAGCCGAGCCGCCAGTTCTGAAAGAATTCTCTTTTTACTTTATTCATTGATCATTCTTGGCATCATCTTGCTTCTCTGGATTGGTATCACTGTGCTACGCAGATATCGGCTGGCGCGATTACAGATTGCGCATGACACGTTGACACTCGAGCATGCTCAGAACCAACTCGATGAACTCACCCACACTCTTGAAGAAAAACGCCTTGCAGATCAAGCCGAGATTGATAGTCGTGATGCTATGCGCTACGCCTCTCGTGCCATTTCCATTTCCATTCGTGAGTTCTCCGAACAGCAAGATATGGCCGAGAATTTCTGTGCCCGTGTCGGCGAAGTGTTCGGATCGGACTACGTTGGCGTTGAAACTTTTCCAGATGATCGCGTTTCGAGAATCCAGAGCTCTTGGGTAACCCCAAGACGCCGTGGATCCCTAACAAATCTTTACTTGGATCCAGAACATCTTCGGGACACGATTTCAACTCTGTGGGCCGAATCCTCTCTGCTCTTTCTTAGCCAAGATGATCTCATCGAACTACTCGACCCAGCCCGACAAGCCATCGCCGATCAATTTAGGTTAACTTTGGATCAAAATGGTTTTAAGAATATTTTGCTCCTTCCGATCGGTGAGGGCAGCAAGGCTTTCGGTTATGTGTTAGTGGGCACTTCGGATCAAGGTCGTGAATGGGATGAGTACTCACGTCAAACTTTGCAATTCCTTGGAGCACACTTGGCTTATAGCATCGTCGAAAGCGAACTTCTCGCAACTCAAAGAGTTGTTGAAGAACTTGAAGCTCTGAACGTTGCCAAGAACGATTTCATTTCCACCGTAAATCACGAGCTGCGCACGCCACTTACTTCAATCATTGGTTATATCGATCTCTTAAAAGACCTTCCTAAAGAAGATGTGAGCGAGCAGGCAGGGGCCTTCCTGCAAACACTGGATAGAAACGCACTGGCTCTTCTCGATCTGGTCGAGAGCATGCTCTCACTCTCTCGTTTGGATTCTAATGAGCAAATCGTCGCTTCCCAGGAAATCGACCTCCTTAAGATTCTTAAGAATGCAATTTTCGTCCTTGAGCCCACGGCCGCGACCAAGAACATCAAAGTAGATATCCGCGCAAATAGTCCAGAAGATAAATATTTGGTATCTGGCGATTCGGGGCAACTTTCCCAAGTCTTTATCAACTTGGTGTCGAACGCCATCAAATTCAGTCATGAAAACACTGAAGTCATCGTCGGAATATCCCGCACAGCAAATGCCAGGGGCGAAGATGTCGTCCGAACCAGCGTCACGGACACTGGAATCGGTATTCCACAGCACGATATTGACAATCTCTTTACTCGTTTTTTCCGTGCTCAGAACGCTGTTGAAGGTCAGGTGCCAGGAACTGGTCTGGGGTTGGCGATTGTCGATCGCATTGTGAAATTCCATGGCGGGCAAGTAAGCGTTGAATCCGAACTAGGAAAGGGAACCACGATGACTACGGAGATTCCAACTGTTATGGGGAGAGTCGATGCCCTAGTAGCCGCTCGCCGCGAGGGTGTTCTGGCGCGAGCAATTAGCGCTCTGACAGCTGCCGCCCCGGAAAACCTTTTCAATGTTGCCCACGAGATGGCCGGTGCTATCGGAATGTACTCCTTCGAACTAGAAGGCGAAGAGTTACGAGATTTTTCACATTGGGTTCGAAACAACCTCACAGCACCACAAGAAGAAATAGAAACCGAACGCGAAGCCATTTTGGCCAAGTTGCAGAAACGCTACACACAACTTCAGGGAGAAGGAGCTAAGTAAATGCAAAATGCAATGATCCTCATAGTCGATGACAATGAAGATGTACGCCAATTTGTGCGTGCCAGTTTAGAACAAGAGGGATTTCAGGTATCAGAGGCAGTGGATGGACAGTCTGCGCTCGAAGTATTCGAAGACCTCAAGCCAGCAGTCGTGATTTTGGACCTGACTATGGGTCAACCAGATGGTTTTGAAGTCTGTCGTGAGATCCGCAAGGTTTCAAACGTCCCCATCATTATGTTGACCGTTCGCAGCGAAGAGGTAGACGAGGCGATGTGCCTGGCCGCCGGTGCCGATGATTACATCACCAAACCAGTCTCGGCCCGCATCTTGGCGCTGCGCGTCACTGCACAACTTCGACGCGCTAACCCAGCACTGAAAGAGAGCCGCGAGCGCCTCACCTTCGGCCCAATGGAGCTCAATCTCGAATCCCGCGAACTTCAAATCGGCGAATCTAGCGTCTCACTCACGCGTACCGAGTTTGATTTCCTCAGACTTTTGATGGAACAACCAAAGCGAGTGTTTACCCGCGAGCAGATTATTGAAGCTATCGGTGGATCCCAATACTTTGGCAGCGACCATTTGTTGGATACGCACGCCTCGCGCCTGCGCATCAAAATTCGTTCAGCCGGTGGGCCTAACGTGATCTCTGCAGTTCGCAGTGTCGGATACCGCCTTTCAGCAACGGCAGCATAAGGAGCTCTCGCTTAAGTTAATGTGAGCTTTATGCAGCAATACTTTCTTTTGGCGGCGCTGGTCTTTGCCATCAATTTGATGCCTGCATTTGCTCCCCCTACTTGGATGGTGCTGGTTCTCTACCGGCTCAATTCACATCTCCACACCGTTCCCTTAGTTTTGGTCGGAGCGCTAGCGGCGGCATCGGGTAGGTATGTTCTGGCTTTGGGAACGCGACATTTTCGTTCCATGATTCCGAAACAGGCGCTCGTTAATTTAGAGAGCGCCGGTGCATTTTTTACTCGAAGCAAGACTTCAGCAGTGACGGCCTTTCTACTCTTTATTCTTTCACCGCTTCCATCAGCCCAACTCTTTGAGGCAGCGGGTTTAATTGGCACCAAATTGATTCCGCTCACTCTCGCATTTTTCATCGGCAGGTTAGGTAGCTACTCCATCTATGTGGCCGGCGCATCACAACTGCAAAATCGTAATATCGGGCAGGTATTTACCGAAGGTTTTACCTCCCCGTGGGGCATTGCGGTACAACTTATTTCGCTGGCGGGCATTTATTTACTGACTCGCGTGAATTGGAATAGATTCCTTCCTAAGGGTCATCGAGCTAAGGGAGAGTCGTGAAGGGTTCTATCAAAGGCTACGGATATGTAACCTTGCAATTTTTTATTTTGGGTCTGATCTTCTTCTCTCGGGCTGCCACTAAGGCACCAGTTGGCACTCTCTTTCTTGGAGAAGTACTGCTGCTGCTGGGCCTCATCATCCTCGTTGTTGCTGGCATCACTCTTCGGTCTGCTCTCACTGCGGTCCCTGAGCCCAAAGCAGATGCCCCGTTCATAACTACGGGTATCTACAAGCGCGTTCGACATCCGATGTATTTGGGTCTGATTTTGATGGCCACAGGAATTTCAGCCATCCGCTGGTCGGCTTTTGCCGCATACGAGACCGTGGTTCTAACCCTCGTCTTGATCTCAAAATATCGCTACGAAGATGGTTTGCTCCTGGCTAAGTGGCCTGAGGCAATTAGTTACCAAGTACGCGTTGGTGCTCTCCTACCGATCTTTGCAAAAGAAAAGTAGCGGCTAACCAATCCAACTTCCACGACCAGAGCAAAGGTCAAATCCCACTGCGCAACTGTTGGCATCTCCACCTGTGACGATATCTCTGAACGTGTAGGTATTTGAATAAAGTTTTTTGGCATTCATCGTGACACCAGTAACTGCAGCGCGTGCCGCAATCGCAGGAGCAGAGACGCTGGTGCCACCAACTTGATACCACCCAAAAGTTCCGCCCTTAACAAAGGGGGTGCTGTCATAAATTGCTACGCCAGAAAATGGATCGGCATTGAATGAGACATCCGGTGTTGACCGCTTACCTTTACAAGAGTATCCGGGAGTATTTAATTGATATGAGGACGCGCTTTCGAAAGCAGAACATCCGCCACCGCCAAAGGACCAACCAGTTTCTGATGTAAAGACACTATTAGTGAAATGTAGTGATGTGCCACCTACTGCTATCACGCCAGGAGCGGTAGCCGGATACGTTGGAATTAATCCAGAATCACCCGCAGAAGCAAAGAAGGAAACTCCATCCTCGGAAAATTCTGAGTTGTACTTACCTTGACCACGAAATTCATCAGTGCCCCAACTCATCGAGACATAATCTGCACGACCTTTGGCATAATCAACCGCGTTCATGAGGCTGGACAAGGTGTCACTCTGTGCTTCGACGAGAAGTATTTTTGCACCAGGTGCAATGGCGTGCGCCCACTGTGTGTCCAGGCTGGCCTCTACTGCCCAACTGGTATCAACCTGCGGAAGTCGTCGATTCTCTCCGCTGCCAACCTTTTTAAAACAACCATTTGCCGTCGTGCATAAAGGTAATCCGTATTGAGCTGAAAATACATTGAGGTCGTTTTCAACTGTCGGTGCATCAAAGGCCACAACAATGGCAATGGTTTTGCCAGCGCCAGCGGTTGGAGAAGTTGGATAGTTGTAAATGGCCTTAATGCGATCAGGGCCTAATCCGACCGGTGCATTGGTTACCAATGGAACTAGATTCAGCCCGGTAACTAATGTTGCGTGGCAGTTGGATGTTTCAGTTCCTTTTGTTGGCGAGCATGCAGCTCGTTCGCTTTCGCCACTGTGATCGTCACCAAAAGAGGAGACCATGGTTGCGGAGGTAATTGCCGCTACCAATACTGTTAAACCGATGATGAGGGGGGAACGTCTCACATCAACTCCATTCGCTAGGTGCCAATCGTAAGTTGTAATATTTAGTTATTAGTAAGAATTAGAAACTCACTAGGGAAACGTGATGAAACTGCGAACTTCAACTATTGTAAATCCATATGTTCACTAAAAAACCAGAGCCTTGGCGATGCAAAGCTTGTAGACATCCAGTCCAATGGGATACCTATTACTGCAAGAAATGTGGCGCGCTCGTATCTGTTGAACTAGCACCCGATGCCCGAGAGATCGATACATCCTTAAAAACTAAATTGCGACGAATTTGGTACGCGCGTGCCATTGCGAAAATTACTTGGGCACTGATTATTGCCGTTGCCGTTGCCAGCGCCACCTACTTTTTTAATACCATTCGCATTGCTCGAGTTGATAATCACTCCAGTGCAATTTTCAAAATGAAAGTCGACGCTCCTAGCTCACCATTGTCCTGCTCTGGAACTATTTGTCAGGCTACTGTTGAAATCATAAATAAAACAAAGTCTTCACAAGTTTTGCACGGCGTTCCATACTTTAAACTTGATAATGGAAAGTTGTATGGTCCCATCAATCTGGCCCAAAGCACGGGTCGTCTCTACTTCGCCGACAAATATTGCACTCAGAAATTCGACTTGTCGTTTTCAGCAAGCGAATCTCAGAAATTCCTAGGTATCTGCACTGAGAATCTGCCTAGAACTGGAATGATCAAGGGAATCCAAATTCGCGATAGCAAAGGCAAAGTCGTTCTCTCTGCCGATCTGAAGGTTTCTGTTCCACAGAAATATTAGGTAGCACTCAAACTGCGCTAAATGTGAGGAAAAAGACGGATTTTCCCTTACCCCTCACACCAGAAAGTGGCAAGATACTTTTGTGCCAAAGTCGGTCGAAACATTAAGTTCAGTCGTTATCCGTTTCGCGGGCGATAGTGGTGATGGAATGCAACTCACCGGAGATCGCTTCACAATGGATACCGCAAGCCTTGGGAATGACCTTTCAACTCTTCCCAATTTCCCTGCAGAGATTCGCGCTCCGCAAGGGACACTCCTCGGAGTCTCTTCTTTTCAGCTTCACTTCGCGGATCATCATGTTAAAACTCCTGGAGATGCCCCTGATGTATTAGTGGCAATGAATCCAGCTGCGCTCAAAGCCAACATCAAAGATATGCCGCGCGGAGCCACCATCATCGTAGATAGCGACGAATTCACTTCGCGCAACCTCACCAAAGTTGGTTATGACACCAATCCTTTGGAGGATGGATCACTTGAAGCTTACAAAGTGCATCCTGTTGCCCTAACTTCGATGACAGTTGCGGCGCTCTCCGAGCTTTCACTTTCTCGCAAAGAAGCCGAACGTTCCAAGAACATGTTCGCTCTGGGATTGCTCACGTGGATGTATCACCGTCCGACCGAAGCGACTGAACAATTTCTCACAGCCAAGTTCAGCAAGAAGCCAGAGATCCTCAAGGCCAACTTGTTGGCTTACCAAACTGGCTGGAACTATGGCGAGACCACCGAAGATTTCTCGGTCTCCTATGAAATTGCACCTTCTAAGATGCCAGCAGGCACCTATCGCAATATCAGCGGTAATACCTCCCTTGCCTTGGGTCTCATCGCTGCAGCTGAAAAATCAGGGCTACAGCTCTTCCTTGGTTCCTATCCCATTACGCCAGCTTCAGACATCTTGCACGAACTCTCAAAGCAGAAGAAGTTCAACATCATCACCTTCCAAGCCGAAGATGAGATTGCAGCCGTTGGTGCAGCGCTAGGAGCCTCGTATGGTGGCGCTCTGGGTGTTACTTCGACCTCCGGACCGGGTATTGCTCTCAAGAGCGAAATGATCGGTCTAGCCGTCATGCTCGAACTTCCGCTGATCATTATCGATGTTCAACGCGGCGGTCCTTCAACTGGACTCCCTACCAAGACTGAGCAAGCAGATTTGCTACAAGTTATGTTCGGCCGCAACGGCGAATCTCCGGCAGTTGTGTTGGCGACTTCTACCCCAAGCGATTGCTTTGCAATGGCTATGGAAGCGGTACGAATTTCAACCACATATCGCGTCCCAGTTTTCTTATTGTCGGACGGTTATATAGCCAATGGCTCTGAACCATGGCGAATTCCAGATGTCGCATCACTCCCAGCAATCCCTGTGGATTTTGCTAAGACTCAAGAAAACTTTATGCCCTACCTTCGCGATCCAAAGACTTTAGCCAGACCGTGGGCAATTCCGGGTACACCTGGGATCGAACACCGAATCGGTGGCATTGAAAAGGCCGATAAGACCGGCGGCATCTCTTATGACCCGATGAATCACGATTTCATGGTGCGTACTCGTCAAGCCAAAATCGAAGGCGTTGAGATCCCCGATCTCGAAGTCGATGATCCAACTGGTGATGCTCAAGTTCTCTTCCTAGGCTGGGGATCCACCTATGGACCAATTTCCTCCGCTGTCGAGACTCTTAGGGCCAATGGTCAAAAGATCGCACAAGCTCACCTGAAGTACATCAACCCATTCCCCAAGAATTTGGGAGCGGTTCTGGAAAAATACCCCCGGGTTATTACGCCAGAAATGAACCTCGGCCAGCTCGCGATGTTGCTTCGTTCTAAGTACCTCAAAGATATTGTCGGATACAACATGGTTCGCGGTCTGCCGTTCTCAACAGCAGAACTCGTTGAAGCCGCGATGGGAGTTCTCGATGTCTGATCTGACCTTAACGAAGAAGGATTTCACTTCTGACCAGGAAGTTCGTTGGTGTCCAGGGTGTGGTGACTACTCCATCCTTTCCACGATGCAGGCTTATCTTCCTGAACTTGGTATAGCTCGAGAGAACATTGTCTTCATCTCTGGAATCGGGTGCTCTTCGCGCTTTCCTTATTACCTCAATACCTTTGGAATGCACTCAGTTCATGGTCGTGCACCGGCAATCGCATCAGGTTTGGCAATAGCTCGACCTGATCTCACCGTCTTTGTGGTGACTGGTGACGGAGATGCTCTCTCTATCGGCGGCAATCACCTCATCCACGCGTTGCGCCGCAATGTCGAACTCAAGATCTTGCTCTTCAACAACCGTATTTATGGTCTAACTAAAGGTCAGTACTCGCCTACCTCCGAGGCTGGAAAGATCACAAAATCAACGCCCCTTGGCTCTTTGGATACGCCTTTTAATCCGATTTCCTTGGCAATTGGCGCCGAGGCTTCTTTCGTTGCACGTACCATCGATAGCGATCGCAAGCACCTTACCGACACCCTGCGGGCTGCTAGCGCCCACAAGGGAAGCGCCCTGGTCGAGATTTATCAGAACTGTCCCATCTTCAACGACGGCGCCTTTGATTCTGTTAAAGACCCAGATACCAAAGAGGCATCGCTGCTGCAGATGATTGATGGTCAACCCATTAAGTCCAGCATGCACGGCGTAGTTCGCAATGGTTCGACTTTGGAGATTGTGGAACTGGGGTCGGTCGATGAGAGTCAATTGGTCATTCATGATTCCCACAATCCAGATCCATCGTATGCCTTTGCACTTTCACGGCTCTCGGGATCTGAACTTTCACACGTTCCGGTCGGAGTTTTCCGTGACGTAGTTCGTCCTGGATATTCCTCGATGGTTCACAATCAGTTAGACGAAATCATCAAAGCTCAAGGTGCTGGCGATCTCGAGAAGCTGCTACATGGCGGGGATACCTGGGTCGTTAACTAAAAATCTACTTCAACGCTAACTGCCAAATGATCACTCGTATCAAAGGCAGTTAGCGTTTCTTTTTGTACTTGAATTTTGCTGGAAGTAAGAATGTAGTCAATCTGTCGGTCGGGCTCCCAAATAGGGAAAGTTAATCCGTTAAATAAGGATTTCCACTTTCGGCCCACTACGCCTTGGGACAAATTGAAATCGCCCATGATCAAAACGTTCTTCCCAGTATCTCTTTGCAATTGATTAGCCCAACGTTTTACTTGCAAAAATTGCAGATAATTGAAGGGCCAGACAAAAGATAAGTGGAGATTTATCGCAATAAATCCTTCACAGTGAGCCGCCAGCGCCACCCGATGGTGGTCTTTCGCATAAAAGCGCTTGCTCTTCGTGCCTTCAGAAATATTCATTATCTTGCCAAACTTGGCTTGGGTTAATTCCAGCCTTTCCCATTTAGTCACAGGGATCTTGGAAACGATGGAGATACCGTATCCTCCGCGATCGGTTGGATTTACTGAAGTAATAATGTCGCTGCTGCCAGAAGGCTCTCGTTGGTGGTCTCCGCCATCACCATAGATAAAGAATGCGGGTGCAAAAGCCCAATAATTGGCACCAAGGGCAGATGCCGCTAATTGCGTTTGATGGATATTTCCTGACCTCGGGTAATAGTGATCGACTTCCTGTAGCGCCAGAATGTCAGGATCTAACTGCGCTAGACAGGAAGAGAGAGCGGCAGCCTCGGAATGGGGGTTATCTAGATTGAGAAGCCGACCGTGCAAGATATTCCAGGTCGAAATGCGCATTTACTGATTATAAGTTGGTGGCGGGTGAAGGATTTGAACCTTCGAAGGCATTCACCGGCGGATTTACAGTCCGCTCCCATTGGCCGCTCGGGCAACCCGCCAGGGTGTTCGCAGCGCCCAAATCGTAGCGAAAAAGGGCGCAAAAGGCATATCTGCCTTATTTCCTAGCTCTTGGGGTGGGACAACAACCAATTCACGATTTTCTCGGCGAAATCAGGCACGAGAGTTGGGACGTGGGCTCCGCCATTAATGGTCCAGAGTTCTACCGAGGTTTTACTTGAGCAACCTAGGTACTTACTCACCGTGGTTTCACTTCCCGTGATCGAACTATCAATATCTAACTTGGTTGAGGATTTAACAGGTTTTGCTTTGCATTTATCTAACGTTGCCCACATCGATGCAGTCTTCTCTGCACCTGGATAGGAATTACCAAAGAGGTTTCCGCCTTTGTAATTAATGGTCTCATCGCTGGTGCCTTGTATTTGCAGCACTGAAATTGGTTTGCTGGCTTTGCACGATTTTATATTTGCATACTGTTCCCCCGCGAAACTTGCGACTGCGGCAATCCGATCAGAATTACTGCAAGCCATGTGGTTGGTCATGAATCCACCATTGGAATGCCCCACAACATAGATGCGCTTTGGGTCAACGCTATATTTCTTTGAAACAGTATCGATGATGCTCATAATAAAAGCCTCGTCGTTCACTTTGGATTTATAGAAATTACAGCACGCAGGAGTGGCATTCCAGAATCTAGCGCCTCCTTGATCCAAAGTTCCGTCCGGGTATACATAGAGAATCCCGTGCGCTGAGGCTACTGGCGCCATTTGAAAGTACTTTTCGGTCTCGGCGCCAGATGAGGTGTATCCATGAAGTGCAATCAGCAGTGGGGCGGCGACTCCAGATTTATATCCGTCTGGAACTTCCACCGTGAAAGGGCGACTGCCCTGGAGCGCGACTGGTGCGCCTAAGGAAGGAAATGAGATTACCGAAAGAAAAACCGTCACAACGGCAATCCATGAAAGTTTGCGAGCCATAGGCATAAGCCTAGATTGCTGAGATGTTTTTGGCCTGGCTAAATAGTTAGATTCTCTATAAATGACTTGTAGCCGAGCAAACCCGGCACTTCCATATTGGCGACCTTGGCGCGGTCATCCCACAATCGAACTGCAATCGCTGCCTTTGCCCAAGTGCTGTCTAAGAATTGATTCGACTCGTCTTCGCTAAATAATCCGCCTTGCAATTCCAGGGTATGCAAGCTGGCTGGTGAGAGTCGGGCGCGATAGGAGGGATCTGTCGAAACCAAATAGCGCTTGGCAGCCACGTGCATGCGCACTGGCTCGCTGACAGACTGCGGGAAGCGCTCGGATATCCATTGGGCACCTACTTCATCATGATGGCCGTCAATGTTGGACTCTTGAGCGAATAGTGGGTCTATCACCAATAGATGGCCGACGTCATGAAGAAGGGCTGCAACCACCAAGTCCTCTTCTGCCCCTTCCTGGTGTGCTAAATGGGCCGCTTGCAACATGTGCTCAGTAAGCGTGATTGGTTCCCCTAAGTATTCAGCCCCGATTCCGGCTCCGAACAAGTCGGCAATCTCCTTAAAAACGCTCATGAATTCGTCCTTTCCAAGATATGGATGGCGCTAAAGAGAGCGTCGATATCCGCATAGGCTCCTTGTAAATGTCGAATACCAGAAGATTCGTAGGCGGTGCGAACATGAAGCAATCTGGTGTTGTCGAATATCACGCAATCGCCTGGATCTAGACGAAATTCGAAGGCCATCGATGGCTCGTTGGCGATGGAAGCAAATGCTTTCAAAGCGTTGAACACTTCTTCGACATTCTCACTCATCGCCGGACTTTGCATAGAACGATCGTTCCAACGTACTTCGACCACCTCACCATTTGTATTCAATTTGAGAACTGGGCTAACACATTCCAGGAAAGTGAATTCATTTTCGTACACAAAACGGAAATTTTCAGTGACCAGAAGTTCGAAAGATTCTGGATGAAATTTGCGCAAGGTATTCGCTACTTGAAATCCGTCAACCAAGGCAGAATT
>JBAXAO010000031.1:0-16344 GCA_037142435.1 Actinomycetes bacterium
GTCGGCGCCATTTCATAATCTGAAAACTGGAGCGGGTGACCGGGATCGAACCGGCATGGCCAGCTTGGAAGGCTGGGGCTCTACCATTGAGCTACACCCGCGTATTTCACGCGTGGAGTTGAATCCAATTTAGGTTCAACACCGTGCGGGGCCTAGAGTATCTCCTCGGTTAGGAGAAGGGAATTTAACCCCCTAGAATCCTCACTTACGCCGCGGGGCGTAGCGTAGTGGCTAGCGCGCCTGCTTTGGGAGCAGGAGACCGGGAGTTCGAATCTCCCCGCCCCGACCAGAAATACCAGGTCATTAAATCTTCACCTCCAAAGGAGCACTGTGAAAAGCGCCGTCGAAACCCTCTCTAAAACCCGAGTAAAACTTTCTATTGAAATTACCTTCGACGAGCTCGATCCTTATATTCAAGCTGCCTTCAAGTCGCTCTCCGAGCGCATCAACATCCCGGGCTTTCGCAAAGGCAAAGTTCCCTCAGCAATGGTTGAACAACGCGTTGGCCGTGCTGCCATTTTGGATGAAGCCATTAACGGTGCGCTTCCTGATTTCTACAACCAAGCAACCCGCGAGCACGAAGTCCTCGTCATTGGTCGCCCTAATGTAGATATCACCGAACTCGTAGACCGCGAGAAGTTGTCTTTCACAGTTGAAGTAGATGTTCGTCCAGAACTCGATCTCCCTAACTTCTCTGAAATCACCATCACCGTTGATGATGTTGTTGTTGCAGATTCCGAAGTTGCCGAGCAGATCGACGCGCTACGCGCTCGCTTTGGAACATTGACCACTGTCGAGAAGGCCGTCGAAGATGGCGACTTCGTCACCTTGGATTTGGTTGCATCTGTTAATGGTGCAGAGATTGATGGCGGAACAGCTAACGATATTTCTTACGAAGTCGGCACCAATCGAATGATCGATGGTTTGGATGAGGCGCTACAAGGTCTTTCCGCTGGTGAATCAAAGCGATTCAATGCTCCTTTGGTCGGAATGGCTGAAGGCGAATCTGGCGATATCGACGTAACAGTCAAGGCCGTCAAGCATCGTGACTTGCCAGAACTCGATGATTCTTTCGCAGCGCTTGCCAGCGAATTCGAAACACTTGCTGAATTGCGTGCAGATGTTTCAACCCGTCTCGAGCGCATCAAGACTTTGGAACAAGGCACCCACGCCCGCGACTTGCTCATTGCAAAGTTGAAAGAGACCGTCGATATTCCACTTCCTACCAACATCATTGATGACGAAGTACACGAGCACCTCGAGCGCGAAGGTCGCTTGGAAGATGACAAGCACCGCGCCGAAGTTATCGAAGAAGTCACCGCATCATTGACTCAAGAAATTCTTTTGGACTCCATCGTGAAGGCCGAGCAAGTTGTTGTTAACGAGAATGAATTGACCGAGTACTTGGTCCGTTCTGCAGATCGTTACCGCATGACTCCTGACCAATTCATCAAGGAAGTTTCCGAAGCTGGTCAGATCACCTCGATTGTTGCTGAAGTAACTCGTGCCAAGGCTTTGGCCGGAGTTCTCTCCCGCGTCAAGGTTGTTACCACCTCTGGAAAGAGCGTTGACCTAGAGGCATTGGCTCCACAGAAGGCACCAGCCGATTCTGAAGAAGGCGAAGAAGCCGCTTCCGAGTAACTTCTCTCAGGGCGAACACTCTGAGGCAGAAAAAGGCTTTTTTCTGGAAGCAATTGACCGAAAAGGTTGTTAGGGTCAATACAGCGATTTAATTCGTACCAGATTTCCGGCGCATATCTGCTGGAAGACCAGGAGGAAGTAGTGGAGATCATTACCGCGGGTTCTGCGGGTTCTGCGATGGGCGGTCTAGATGACCATATTTACCAACGCCTGCTCAGAGAACGAATCATCTTCCTAGGATCTGTAGTTGAAGATTCCATGGCCAACGCCATCTGTGCCCAGATTCTGCTCCTAGCAGCTGAGGATCCAGAGAAAGATATTTACCTTTACATCAACTCACCAGGCGGTTCAATCTCTGCCGGTATGGCTATTTACGACACCATGCAGTTCGTCAAGAACGATGTCGCCACTGTTGCGATGGGTCTTGCCGCTTCAATGGGTCAGTTCTTGCTCTGTGCTGGCGCAGCCGGCAAGCGCTACGCGCTGCCACACGCTCGCATCATGATGCACCAACCTTCGGGCGGCATCGGCGGAACAGCATCTGATATCAAGATCCAAGCCGAGCAAATGTCATTTACCAAGAAGAACATGGCCGACCTCATTGCTTTCCACACTGGCCAAACTGCTGAACAGATCGAAACCGATTCCGATCGTGACCGTTGGTTCAACGCTGAAGATGCCAAGACCTACGGTTTTGTAGATCACGTGGTTCGTTCGGCCAGCCAAGTTTCAGGAAGCGGTGGAACAGCATGAAGATGGAGATGAATCCCATGAACGATTTTTCCAGCCGTTACGTTCTTCCAACTATTGAAGAGCGCACCAGCTATGGCTACAAGCGTCTAGATCCTTATACAAAACTCTTCGAAGAGCGCATCATTTTCTTGGGTCAAGCAATCGATGACACCATTGCCAACGATGTTATGGCCCAGCTGTTGACATTGGAATCCATGGATCCCGATCGCGACATCATGATGTACATCAACTCACCTGGTGGCTCGTTCACAGCACTGACTGCAATTTATGACACCATGCAATTTGTGCGACCAGACGTTATGACTGTCTGCTTGGGACAAGCTGCTTCTGCTGCCGCAGTTTTGCTTGCCGGCGGTGCTCCCGGAAAGCGTTATGCACTCGAGCATGCCCGCATTCTGATTCACCAGCCTTACAGCGAAGGTGGCGGACAAGGATCTGACATCGAGATTCAAGCACGTGAAATCTTGCGCATGCGCACTCTGCTCGAGCAGATGTTGGCAAAGCACACCAACAAGAGCATCGAAGAGATCACCAAAGATATCGAGCGCGACAAGATTCTTACCTCGGCTGAAGCAGTCGAATACGGAATCGTCGACAAGGTCTTCGCTAGCCGTAAGGCCAACGCTAAGTAACTTCTCGAATCTAGAAAGTATTGAAAATAAGGCGCTTCGGCGCCTTATTTTTTTGACTAAACTTAGGTAATGGCAAAGAAGAATCCTTTTGATACTTCAGTCTTCAGCCATCAAGGATTCTGGCAGTTGTGGGTCTCTGGGCTTTTGATCATCATCGGCTACCAAGCCTTTCCAGTTGCCCTTGCCGTAACCGTTCTTGATGCTGGCGGCAGCGCTTCCACATTGGGAACAATTCTTGCCGCCCGCGTTTTCTCTTCAGTTCTTCTTGTGCTCGCAGGTGGCGTCTGGGCTGATCGTCTGCCTCAGAAGTACGTCATGATTTTTGCAGATGTCCTTCGCGCGCTGCTGACACTTGGAATTGTTTTTGCATCTGTTGCGCATGCACACGCATGGGTTCTTGCGCTAATTGTTTTCGTTATGGGTGCAGGTGAAGCGCTTGGCGCGCCAGCTTCCAATTCGATCTTGCCTTCCATACTTCCTGCAGAAAAGTTGCCAGCAGGAAATGCGCTTCGCAGTGTCACGGGTCGAACTGGTTCCATCGTTGGTCCGGCTTTAGGTGGATTAATGGTGGCGACCTTGGGCAGCAAAACAACATTCGTCTTTGTTGCGGGTCTGTTCTTGGTCGGGACTTCGCTACTTATTGGAATCAAGAGCCCGCCGAAACTCGTCAATGAGAACCGCCCGACCTTCATTCATGAAGTTAAAGAGGGTCTAAAAGCTGTTTGGTCGATGCCGTGGGTCTTCTGGTTGATCTTGATTGCATCGGTTCAGCTGATGGTCGTTATCGGTGTCGAAAGCGTTTTGCTTCCCGTTATCACCCGGCGCGAATTTCACGGCAACGGCGTCTTTGCGGCATCGACGGCGGTTTTTGCCTTTGGCGGCGTCATTACTGCGCTCTTGGCCGCACGATATAAAGCCAAGAAGCCAGGGCTGCTTTCGATTGTTTCGTGGATGTTCTTTGCAGCCGCGCCGCTGGCCTTGGCTTTCCCAATCGCTCCGTGGTTTGTTATCGGCCTTTATTTCATTGCCGGAATGGCAACTGAACCATTTGGTGTTTATTGGTCGACTGCACTCCAGCGCGAAATTCCAACTGAGATGCTAGGCCGAGTTTCCAGTGTCGACTACATGGGATCCCTGGCCCTCTTGCCGATCGGAATGGCGTTGGCAGGTCCAGTCACCAAAGTCGTGGGGGAGCGCCCGTATCTCATCGGCGCAACCGTCTTTCATATCGTTCTCTGCTTTGTCATGCTGGCGATTCCTGGTGCCCTTTATTTCAAAGCACCCCGAACGGCGGATTCGCCTATAAGCGAACAAGGAACCCAGCATTAACCACGGCTAAAAGTGGGTAAAAGTTCTAGCCTTGGGACATGTCCACACGTATTGGCGAGTCCGGCGACCTCCTGAAGTGTTCCTTTTGCGGGAAGACTCAGAAGCAGGTTAAAAAGTTAATTGCGGGTCCTGGTGTTTATATTTGCGACGAGTGCATCGATCTCTGCAACGAAATTATTATCGAAGAGCTCAGCGATACCTCCAGCCTGGGATTGCAGGAACTTCCCAAGCCACAAGAAATCTACGAATTCCTAGATCAGTACGTCATTGGTCAAGATCGTGCCAAGAAGTCTTTATCTGTGGCGGTCTACAACCACTACAAGCGAGTTCAATCAGGCGAATCCAAGCGCGAAGATTCCGTCGAACTTTCCAAGTCCAACATTTTGATTCTTGGACCAACTGGCTGTGGCAAGACTTTGCTGGCCCAGACTCTGGCGCGCATGCTTAATGTTCCCTTTGCCATTGCAGATGCCACTGCTCTTACCGAGGCCGGTTATGTGGGCGAGGACGTCGAAAACATTCTCTTGAAATTGATCCAGGCTGCTGACTTCGATGTGAAGAAGGCCGAGACTGGCATCATCTATATCGACGAGATCGACAAGGTTGCGCGCAAGAGCGAGAACCCGTCGATCACTCGCGACGTATCCGGAGAAGGTGTCCAGCAAGCGCTCTTGAAGATTCTGGAAGGCACTACCGCTTCCGTTCCACCTCAGGGCGGACGCAAGCATCCTCATCAAGAGTTTTTACAAATCGATACCACCAATATTCTCTTTATCGTCGGTGGCGCATTTGCTGGCCTGGAAAAAATCATCGAAGGTCGCAAAGGCAAAGCTGGAGTTGGTTTCAACGCCCGCTTGCAGAGCGCTGAAGAATCGGCCGCCAAGGATTACTTCGGCGATGTTATGCCGGAAGATCTCTTGAAGTTCGGCATGATTCCTGAATTTATTGGTCGCCTTCCCATCTTGACCAGCGTCGAGAATTTGGATCGCCCGGCCCTTATGCAGATTCTCACCGAGCCAAAGAATGCATTGGTCAAGCAATACCACCGACTCTTTGAACTCGACGGCGTAGAACTTGAGATATCTGAAGAAGCCCTAGAAGTTGTGGCTGAACTTGCCATCAAGCGCGGTACTGGAGCTCGCGGATTGCGCGCCATCATGGAAGAGACCTTGCTTGCCGTGATGTATGAAGTTCCATCCCGAACCGATGTCGACAAGGTGATCATCACCCCCGAGGTGGTTCGCAAAGAAGCCGCCCCAACTTTCGTCAATCGCCCTGCCGGCGCCCCCAAAAAGGGCCTTAAGGCAGAAAAGCGTTCGGAAGAGAAGAGCGCTTAATCTAGACTCACCTCTTATGAGTGAGCGACCAGAAATATCCCTCGCCTCGAGTTTTACTCCGGCCGATATCGAAGCACCCCTGTACCAAAAGTGGCTGGATGCTGACTACTTCAAGGCTGATGCCACATCGAATAAAGAACCCTTCACCATCGTCATTCCGCCGCCCAACGTCACCGGCAGCCTGCATATCGGCCACGCGTTAGATCACACCTTGCAGGATGTCCTCATTCGCATGAAGCGAATGAAAGGCTTTGAAACTTTATGGCTGCCAGGAATGGACCACGCCGGCATAGCTACCCAGAATGCCGTTGAAAAAGCGCTGGCCGCTGAAGGCAAGTCTCGCCACGATCTAGGGCGGGAAAAGTTTGTCGAACGTGTCTGGCAATGGAAAGCCGAATCCGGCGGAGCCATTTTGGGTCAGATGAAGCGACTTGGTGACAGCGTCGACTGGAGCCGTGAACGTTTCACTATGGATGAGCAACTCTCCAAAGTTGTACTAGAAATTTTCAAGCGCTTTTACGATGCTGGTTTGATTTACCGCGCCGAAAGAATTATTAACTGGTGTCCACGTTGCTTAACTGCACTTTCCGATATTGAAGTCGAACACAGCGATGACGTTGGCGAATTTGTTCAGGTCACCTATGGCCAGGGCGATATGCAAATCACGGTGGCAACGACTCGTCCTGAAACAATGTTGGGCGATGGCGCGGTCGCAGTACACCCCGACGACCCGCGTTATCAACACATGATTGGCAAAGAAGTTTGGCTGCCTCTCGTTAATCGCATGATTCCCATCGTTGCGGACGAACTTGTGGATCCCGAGTTTGGAACTGGCGCAGTTAAAGTCACAGCCGCTCACGATCCCAATGATTTTGAAATGGCCGTTCGACATAACATCCCATTCATCATCATTATGAATGAGCACGGTGTTATGGAAGGCACCGGTACTGAATTTGATGGCATGGACCGATTCGATGCGCGCGTAGCCGTAGTCGCAAAATTAAAAGAGATGGGCCGAGTACCTTCTGAGATACGTCCTTACATTCATGCGGTTGGTCATTGCCAACGTTGCAACACCACGGTCGAGCCCCGTTTATCTAAGCAGTGGTTTGTAAAAGTCGAATCCTTAGCCAAAGCTGCAGGCGATGCGGTGCGCGATGGACGCGTAAAAATTGATCCAGAAGAATTGTCTCCGCGCTATTTCGAGTGGATCGACAACATGCATGACTGGTGCATCTCTCGCCAATTGTGGTGGGGCCATCGCATTCCGGTTTTTTACGGACCCGATGGTGAGGTTGTTGTCTGCGGACCAAATGACACGCCACCTGCCGGCTATGTTCAAGATGAAGATGTATTAGATACCTGGTTCTCTTCTGGTTTATGGCCATTTTCTACGCTCGGCTGGCCCGACAAAAGCGCAGATTTTGCCAAGTTCTATCCCACCAGTTTGTTGGTAACTGGCTACGACATCCTCTTCTTCTGGGTCGCCCGAATGATGATGTTTAGCCTCTTTGCTATGGATGGCGTCCCACCGTTCCACACCATCGTTTTACATGGATTAGTACGCGATCGCTTCGGCAAGAAGATGAGCAAGAGTAAGGGCAATGGCGTTGACCCGATTGAGTTCATGGATAAGTACGGCTCGGATGCGCTTCGATTTACCTTAGCGCGTGGTGCCAACCCAGGATCAGATCAAGCTATCGCCGAAGAATGGGTGGGCGGCGCGCGTAACTTTGCCACCAAGCTGTGGAATGCGACTCGCTTTGCCATGCTCAATGGTGCCAATGTCGACGGCGAACTTCCTGCCTTTGAAACCCTGGGCGGCATAGACAAGTGGATTCTCACCCGTCTTAATCAGACCGTCATCGAAGCTGATTCGTTACTAGAAAAGTACGAGTTCGCTAAAGCTTGTGAATTGATATATCACTTTGCTTGGGATGATCTCTGCGATTGGTATCTCGAACTCACCAAGTCCACATTCGCAGCCGGTGGCAGCGATGCTGAAGTAACCAAGCGCGTCTTAGGTCACGTTCTAGATCAATTGTTGCGCGTCATGCATCCGGTCATGCCCTTCATTACCGAAGAACTCTGGTGCAACTTAACTGGTGGTGAGTCTTTGGTGATAGCCGATTGGGCAATCATTGATTCCACATCAATTGACGAGGATGCAATTGCTGCAATTGCTAGAGTTCAAGATCTCGTCACTGAGATTCGTCGATTCCGAAATGATCAAGGAATTAAAACTTCGGCAAAGGTTGGTGCTCGATTTACGGGATTGGCTGAAGATGGCTTGGGTTCATTCGAATCTGCTATCCGTCACATCACTCGCATCGACCCAATTAACGATAATTTTTCGGCAAAGATCGAAGTTGGCAAAGTTGTTATCGAATTCGATCTCAGCGGTGCCATCGATGTTGTGGCTGAACGCGCACGTTTAACTAAAGATCTAGCTACTGCTGAAAAGGATCTTCAAACAGCCAAGGTGAAATTAGAGAATGAAGGTTTTATGGCCAAAGCGCCAATGGAAGTTGTGCAAGAGATTCGCGCCCGTCAGGCGGCGACACTTGCTGATATCGAGCGCATCAACTCTGCACTCACTTCTTTGCCTGCCGAGAAGTAACTAGCAATGTCCACTGCAGACGATGAAGTCACTCTTAAAGCCGTCGAAGATGCCCTTCTTGCGCGCTGGCCCGAGACTCGTCTCGAGCCGACCCTAGATCGAATAGTTGCTCTGACCGATGCTTTGGGCTCGCCCCAACTCTCTTACCCCACCATTCACATTGCGGGCACCAACGGCAAAACCACCACCTCGCGCATGATTGATTCGCTCTTTCGCGAGTTGGAGTATCGAACTGGGCGCTACACCAGCCCGCATCTGGAAAGCTTTCTAGAGCGCATATCTATCAATGGTTTTCCGATTCCTGCCGAAGGAATGATCGCCACTTATAACGACATTGCACTTTACCTTGACCTTATCGATAGTCGTCAGCCTCACCCCATTTCTTTCTTTGAAGCGATGACCGCATTGGCTTTTGTTGCCTTTGCTGAATACCCGGTTGACATCGGAATCATTGAATGTGGCATGGGTGGCGAATGGGATGCCACCAACGTTGTGCAGAGTTCGGTCTCAGTCATAACACCCATTGGTCTTGACCACACTGAATATTTAGGTAACACCCTGGAAGAAATTGCGCTCACCAAGTCCGGAATAATTAAACCCGAATCTCACGTGGTGATCGCAGCTCAGCCCGTAGAAGTTGCAAAAGTATTGACACAGGCGGTTTTGGAAAAGGCGGCGATTCCTTATCGTGAAGGCGTCGAATTCTCAGTTGGACATCGTGACATCGCGGTTGGCGGCCAAGTACTAACGATCAATGGCATCTTTGGTGAATACACCGATATTTACCTTCCGCTGTATGGAGTTCATCAATCGACCAATGCGGCAGTTGCGCTTGCAACGGTTGAAGCATTTGTGGGCGTGAAGTTGGATGATGAAATCGTTCGACGGGCATTTGCCAATGTCGAATCTCCGGGCCGCATGGAAGTTTTGCATCGCGATCCCACCGTAATTGTTGACGCCGCACACAATCCGCATGGCGCAAAGGCGCTTGCTGCCACGCTAAAATCTGAATTTGATTTCGAATCAATTTTCGGCGTCTTGGCGATATTAGGCGAGAAGGATGTCCTGGGTGTTCTGCACGAACTAGAGCCGGTCATAGACCGCTTGATCGTCACCGCGAACTCTTCACCGCGCGCACTGCCAATGGAAGATTTGTACCAACTGGCGATCACAGTCTTCGGAGTAAATCGTGTTTTTCGCGAAGGCGACTTGAAGAGTGCAATCACTTATGCCATCGAGCAATGCACCCTGGTTAACCAAGTCAGCGAAGGAGTTTCAGCCGTCGTGGTAACCGGATCAGTCGTCACGGCAGGAGAAGCCCGCACTCAACTTCGACGCATATCCCAGGCGCAGGAATGAGAGTTCTAGGTTCGGCAGTTCTGGTGATGGAAGCCTTCATCATGGGTTTTGCGCTCCTTCTAGCTAAGGATGACCACGGTGCGCTGGCGCTAGCGCTCGGCGGAGTTTTAGCCCTGGCTTTCATATTGACCGCGGGCTTGATGAAGAAAAAGACTGGCTGGTACGTGGGTTCTGCCCTGCAAATCGCACTTATTGCCTATGGCTGGGTAGTGCCAGCTATGTATGCAATGGGAGCGCTCTTTGCCGCCCTATGGGTGGCTGCCTATGTCGTGGGCAAGAAAGGCGAGGCATTTCGGGCCGCGCTCTTGGCTGAAAAAGCCAAGCAGGAAGGGCAAAACTGAGAATTTAAGGGGAGGGGCGCCTAGCCAATAGACTGCCTCCGTGACTGTAGAGCGTACTTTGATCCTGGTGAAGCCTGATGGCGTTCGTCGCGGACTCGTTGGCGAAGTCATTTCGCGTGTAGAGAAGAAGGGTTACACCATCTCTGCGCTAAAAATGATGAACGCCGATCGCGCTCTGCTGACCGAGCACTATGCCGAGCACGAAGGCAAACCATTTTTCGAACCGCTCGTTGAGTTCATGCTCTCGGGCCCGATAGTTGCAATCGTTGCTGAAGGAAATCGTGTCATCGAAGGTTTCCGCAAGTTGGCTGGCACTACAGATCCCACCACTGCTGAACCTGGAACCATCCGCGGTGATCTTGCTCGCGATCAAGGTACCAAAGTTGTTCAAAATATCGTCCACGGATCGGATTCGCCCGAATCTGCCGAGCGCGAAATTTCTATCTTTTTCAAGTAAGCCCATTTCTACAATTCCCCAACGCACCACAAAGATCTGAAGGGACGCGAATGTCGAAGAAGAACCCCAGCCGTATGTCATTTATCGGACGAGATATGGCAGTTGACCTAGGTACTGCAAACACCTTGGTTTACGTACGTGGCCGCGGCATTGTTCTGAATGAACCCAGTGTTGTTGCTATTAATCAAGATACTGGTGGGATCCTTGCTGTTGGCCTAGAAGCCAAGCGCATGATCGGTCGTACCCCTGGAAATATCGTTGCTATTCGACCTTTGAAGGATGGCGTCATTGCCGACTTCGACACTACTGAACGCATGTTGCGTTACTTCATCCAGAAAGTGCATCGTCGCCGTTATTTGGCCAAGCCTCGCATCGTTGTCTGTGTGCCATCAGGTATCACCGGGGTTGAACAACGCGCCGTCAAAGATGCTGGGTATGCCGCTGGTGCTCGCAAGGTTTACATCATCGAAGAACCAATGGCTGCTGCAATTGGCGCCGGTCTTCCCATTCACGAACCAACCGGAAATATGGTTGTAGATATCGGTGGCGGAACCACCGAAGTCGCAGTCATCTCTCTCGGTGGCATCGTTACTGCACTTTCTATCCGTATTGGTGGCGACGAGCTCGATCAAGCCATTATTGACTGGGTAAAGCGTGAATATTCACTCCTTTTGGGTGAGCGGACCGCTGAAGAGATCAAGATGGCTATTGGCTCTGCCTTCCCATTGCCCAACGAACCAGATGCTGAAATTCGCGGTCGCGATTTAGCAACGGGATTGCCAAAGATCATTCGCGTTTCTGCTGAAGATATTCGCAAAGCTTTGGAAGAGCCGGTCAACCAGATCGTTAACGCTGTAAAGAGCACCCTGGACAAATGCCCACCAGAACTTGCCAGTGATCTTATGGATCGAGGCATTGTTCTCACGGGTGGTGGCGCCTTGCTTCGCGGACTCGATGAGAGATTGCGTCGCGAGACCAACATGCCAGTGCACATTTGCGAGCGTCCACTTCAGGCAGTCGCTGAAGGTTCTGGAAAATGTGTTGAAGAGTTCGAAGCCTTGGAAAAGGTTTTGATCTCTGAACCACGTCGATAATTTTCATCAGTCACCGGTAACAAGGAGATAACTCGTGGCACAAGGCGGGAATAATCGTTCTCGACTTCTGCTCGTAATTCTTCTTGTTACTTCTCTTTTTCTGATCACTCTAGATTTGCGTGGCGTTAGCCTGACTCAAAGTTCGCGTTCGGCAACGCAATCTTTCCTAGCCCCCATTCAACGAGTGGCTTCCTCTGCCTTTTCACCAATAAGTCATTTCTTCTCCGATGTGAAGAATTTTGGAAAGACCAAAGCGCAATTAAAAGATGTCCAAGCTGCCAACTCCAAGTTGCGCGCGCAAATTATTCTCAACAAGAACGCCGAAGGACAACTCCTTCAACTCAAGAGCGCGTTGAACTTGGCTGGACGAGGCGGATACAAAGTGGTCGCGGCCCGAGTGATTGGTCGCGGTTCGGTTTCGACTTTTACGCAGACCATTACGATCGATGCTGGATCTAGTGATGGAATCACTAAAGATATGACCGTAATTTCAGGCGCTGGTCTTGTCGGTGTCGTTAAGTCAGTAACTAGTAATTCGGCGATTGTCTTGTTGATGAGTGACCCATCTTTTCGAGTTGGTGTTCGAATCGCACGCACTCAGAGCGCTGGCGTTCTTTTGGGCCAGGGCGATAGTTCTTACACGATGCAATTGCTAGATCCGGCCGGCACAATCAAGGTCGGCGATGTCTTGGTCTCGTTGGGTAGCGAGAACAATCGACCATTCGTTCCTGGAATTCCCGTTGGGCGAGTCACCAGTGTGGACCACACCTCCGCTTCCCTCACCCAACAGGCCACCGTCATCGGGCTCACCAACTTGTCCAACCTCGAGATCGTTTCGGTCATCATCAAGCCAGCAACTGCCGACCCCCGAGATGGCCTAGTACCAACCCCGATTCCTACAGTCACCGTTTTTGTCACGCCCGCCCCAGTTGTTTTCCCTTCAGGCTCACCATCTGGTTTGCCTAGCCCAACGCCTTCTCCTTCCCAGGTCAAAAAATGAGACCGGCGCGTATCGCATCAAGCGCCGCCTTCCTCTTCTTCGTCTTTGTAGTTCAAGAGGCGGCTGTTGCCCGCATCAATTTTCCTATCGCTGGTTATTCGCTATATATCGCTGTGCTCATGGGATTGCTGGCGATGGAAGATCGTTCGGCAGCAGTCATGATTGGGTTTATTGGGGGAGTCATTCTCGATCTTTCGCCCTCGATTGATGCGCCTTTTGGGCAATGGGCTTTTGTTATGACTGTCATGGGTTACATCTTCGCGGCTAACCGCGAAAGTATTGGGGACTTCTCTACTCGTCCGGCTGCACTGGTTCTCTTCGTCTCTCTTGGCGCAACCGTTTCGCTTTTGATCTTTTTATCGCTCGGCGCGCTGCTGGGCGAAAGCGACGGAAACTTTCAAAGAATCCTGACAACCTCGTTGGGAAATGGCTTGTGGACTCTACTTTTTTCACCAGTAATTTTGCCGATGCTCTCCAAATTCCGTCGCATTAGCCTCACTTCGCGGGAACGTAAATGAACCAACGCTCGCGCCTCAACATGATTGTCTTTCAGACCCTTATTGCATCATTGTTGCTAGCTTTGATGGGCCGACTCTTTTACCTACAAGTGGCTAATGGGCTGCGCTATCAAAACGCCGCACTCAGCATTCAAAGTCGCGACATCATTACGCCCGCGCTTCGCGGAGCCATTACCGACAGTTCAGGATTGCCGCTTGCTATGGATCGACCTGGACTCGAAATTACGGTTGATAGAAGCGCCATCGACAAAATGCCCGATAAAGGCAGAGCTGTCCTAATTCGATTGGCGAAATTAATGAATGTTAAATATCCAGACCTCTACAACCGGACACGTCTTTGCGGTGAGTTAGCAGCGGCAGCCAGAACCGGATGCTGGAATGGCACGCGCTATCAACCGATTCCGGTGACGCGAATTGCCACTCAGCAACAAGCTTTGAAGATTTTGGAAAACGGCGACTTATTTCCAGGTATTGACGCCTCCTCTGTTCCTATTCGCAGCTATCCATCCCTGGCTGGCGAAAATGCGGCGCACGTTTTGGGTTACGTCGGTACGGTCTCCGAAAGTGACCTCAACAGCACCAAATACAACTATTTCCGAAACGAAATCATTGGCAAGAGCGGCTTGGAATATCAATACAACCAATACTTACGCGGCAAGCCGGGAGTGAAGACGGTAATCGTCGATCGGAAAGAAGCAGTAACTCATCAAGCGCGAAATACCGCATCGATCCCGGGAAATAATCTCATCACCAATTTGGATGCCAAGTTGCAATCGGCGACCGAAGCTTCTTTGGCGGATGCCATTGCACGTGCGCACGTCTTAGGTTACAAAGCCGATTCTGGTGCAGCCATCGTTATGAATGTTAAGACTGGACAGATTTTGGCGATCGCCTCTTACCCAACGTATGACCCGAACATTTGGGAGAAGGGTTTGACGGTTGCCCAAGCTCAAGATCTGTTTAGTGAGAAGGCAGGAGTTCCGGCTTTATTCCGTCCACTGCAAGGCATGTATGCACCCGCCTCTACTTTCAAATCATTGTCAATTGTTGCGGCGACTCGAGCTGGCTACAACATGAATGCTCTGTATGAGTGCCCAGCGCAGGTTCAGATTGGTGACCACGTTTTTAAAAACTTTGAGACCAAATCGCAAGGACGCATCAATATGCAGAAAGCGATCTCGGTTTCATGCGACACGATCTGGTATCAAATTGCCTACGATGAATGGGTTCGCGATGGTGGGCTCTTTCCTAAATCCGGCTTGCACGATTATTTCTTTAAGACCGCAGCCGGATTTGGATTAGGCAAAGTGACTGGTATCGATCTCCCAGGCGAGGCCACGGGTCGCTTGCCTGATCGCGCCTGGAAAGAACGTTGGTATAAGGCCAACAAGAGTTTCTTTTGTAACTTCACTTCCCAAGCGCGCAAGTCAGACTTGACGCCTTACTTGATCGCAATCGCGAAAGAGAACTGCACTGATGGAAATGTACTTCGTGCCGGAGATGCCGTTAACTTTTCGATCGGACAAGGTGACACTTTGGTGACTCCATTGCAAATGACTTCCATCTATGCGGCTATCGCCAATGGCGGAACTTTGTACAAACCCGAAATTGCTCGTGCTGTCGTAAAGCCCGATGGAACCGTGTTAAAGGTCTTTAAGCCCGTCATCTCCGGAAAATCACCGGCGACCAAGAAGGACATCGCTTTTCTACACGCCGCCCTTCGAGATGTGGCCACCAGCGGTACTGCTGCCGGAGTTTTCGCGAATTACCCGATTCATGTGGCCGGAAAGACAGGTACGGCGCAGGTTTTAGGCAAGAATCTAGATGGATCCTCGAAAGACGATACTTCCTGGTTCACCTCCTTTGCTCCAGTTGAAAAGCCCCAGTACGCCGTTGTGATGATGGTCAGCCAAGGCGGATTTGGTGCCAGCGTGAGCGCCGTGGGGGTACAGAAGATTTACTCGGCTATCTATGGCGTCGTTGGTAACGCAGTCGACACTACGAAAGCCATCTTCCCTAACGGGCCTACCCGCGGAATTCCAACTCTCGATGTAAAGAATGCGAAATTGCCGGCGGTGTCTAAATGAGAATTGCACGAGTTAACCTGCGCGCTAACTTTGCCGCCTTCGATCGCTGGCTCATGCTTTCAGTTTTCGCATTGTTAGGCATGGGTACCTTGTTGGTTTATGCAGCCACTAAATCTTGGTTTGCCTCTCAAGGACTAGATCCGCAGTATTACCTCAAGCGACACGTTCTCAATATCTTTATTGGCGCTTTACTCACTTATGGCACCACATTGATTGATTATCGATTGTTACGTGCCTATACCCCGATCCTGTGGGGTCTCGGCGTACTTGCTCTTGTTGCGGTTCTCGTTCCTGGTGTGGGCAGTACCGTCAATGGCGCAAAGTCATGGATTGCTTTGCCCGGTGGTTTTCAATTGCAACCGGCCGAACTAGCCAAGATTTCCGTCATCATTGGAATGTCGATGATTCTGGCCGAAGGACGTGATGTCGATTCGGCTCCAAGTGAGGGTGATGTCCTTCGAGCACTAGCTATCGCGGCTATACCAATGTTATTAATCATTGCCCAACCAGACTTAGGTGAAGTTCTCATCATCACCGCTGCTGTTGTTTCGATCATTGCAGTTTCTGGTGCTCCAACTCGTTGGGTTGCCGGTCTTTTGCTCTTGGGGGTTTTAGGAAGTTTCGTTGCAGTGAAATCGGGAGTCATCCACCAGTACCAACTCAAGCGTCTGCAATCTTTCGTAGATCCCACCGCCGATCCGCAACAGAGCGGATATCAACTTCGCCAGTCGCGCATCACCATTGGCTCAGGAGGCGTTGTAGGTAAAGGTCTTTTTAATGGCCCGCAGACCAATGGTCGCTTTGTTCCCGAACAGCAGACTGACTTCATTTTCACGGTGGCGGGGGAGGAGCTCGGCTTCTTGGGTTCGGGATTCATCTTGCTGATGTTCGGGCTCTTCTTCTTCCGAGCGTTCATGATCGCCCGGCGCACCAATGACATATTTGGGCGATTGGTGGTGATCGGGGTCATCGCCTGGTTTGCCTTCCAGACCTTTGAAAATATCGGCATGACCATGGGGTTGATGCCGATGACCGGGGTACCCCTGCCCTTTATGTCCTATGGTGGATCCTCCATGTTTGCCAACCTCATAGGCCTGGGTTTGCTGCAAAATGTCCATGTTCGCTCCCGCTGAAGGCTCCCGTCCGCTCCCGCTGAAGGCTCCCGTCCGCTCCCGC
>JBAXAO010000032.1:0-15056 GCA_037142435.1 Actinomycetes bacterium
TCGGACATCTCTTGAGAGACGTCGATATCAACGATTCGACCGGGGTTCTCTCCAGGTTTTGGGAGAACGGCTTTGGGGGTGCGTGCCATGCGGGCTATCTTGCCAAGAGATGAGGCAGTTACAGCGCAGCGACAAGCGGTCTGGCGCCAATTAATGAAACGCAATGGGCGGCAAGTTTGGTTCCGGCCGTGAGAGCGCTCTCTAAATCTCCGCCTTCGCCCCACACTCGAATAAAACCAGCAGCAAAGGAATCGCCTGCGCCAGTTGTATCAACGACGGTTGTTGGAAGAGCAGGAAGTTGAATGACTGATCCACCGCGCTGAAGTCCGAGAACTCCACCGGCACCCCGCTTAATCACGACAATTTCGCTGAATTGAAGTAAATCTTCTGCGGCGTGCACCGGATTTGCTAATCCAGTAAGGAAGTGCGCTTCTTCTTCATTGAGAATGAGAACGTCCATCGAAGAGAGCCAACTGCGAACGCTTTCGACGCCAACTTCGGCAAGGACTCCAACGGAAGCTGGATCGAAAACAATCTTTATATTTTTTTGATGAGCCAGGTCGATGATTTGGCGAACTCCGGGCCTGGAGGCCGGATTAATCATGGGATAGCCAGAAAGATAAATGCTGGTGATCTCCTCGAGGTCGGGTAGATCTTGTGGGCCAAGCCCAGAGTTGGCGCCCCAATCCGGAAACATAGTGCGTTCGCCACTTTTATCAACTAGCACGATGACGACTCCAGTATTTCGCCCGGGAATAACGGTATTTGAATGCCGGACTCCGAATCGATCGAGTTCGGCTTGGACGGTTTTTCCGGCTGCATCATCCCCAACTCGGGCGATCAGAAATGTGGGAACACCAGTATGTGCCAGCCAAGTAGCAACATTTGCCGCCGCTCCGCCTCCGTGAGTTGAAATACGAGCCCGAGTATCGCTGGCGTAATTGATGGGGGATTCTAAGATAGCCACGACATCGAGCATGATGTCGCCGATGCAAAGAATCTTCATTTTAGTTTTGATAACGAGTTAGAGCGCAAGCGCGATCTCGGCAGCAAGTCTGGAATTGGATTTGATGATGTCGATGTTCACTCTCAAGGATTCGCCATTACTTGCCGAATGGAAGTGTTCGAGCAGGAAAGGTGTTACGGCTTTGCCGGTGATGTGGGCCGCCTCTGCGGCAGTTAGACCTTCCTGCAAAATTCGATCGTGAAGTGCCAGATCCATTTGATGGAGTACTGGGTTAGTTACAACGATGGCGCAGTCATTTGTACGCAGTCCAAAGCGGTTAGCCCATATGTTGGATACTTCTTCTGCCGAATCAACTCGATGTTCAATTTCGAAACCAGAGTCGGTTAAATAAAAACCAGGGAATTTATTGGTGCGATACCCCAGAACGGGAACTGCCAATGTTTCCAATCGCTCGAGAGTTCCAGGTACATCCAAAATGGATTTCACACCAGCGCAGACGATAACGATGGGGATTCGCGCCAGAGCTAACAAGTCGGCTGATTCGTCATAACTGTGACCACGGTGGACACCACCAAGCCCACCAGTTGCAAAGACAGAAATTCCGGCCAAGTGAGCGATGTGAGCAGTCGCTGCAACGGTCGTGGCAGCACTGGCTTTAGTCGCTTCAACGATTGCCAGGTCGCGAGTAGACGCCTTCACTACATTGTCATCGTTAGCAATTCGTTCCAGTTGATCGGTTTCTAGGCCAACAAAGATCTCCCCGTCAATGAGTGCAATCGTGGCTGGCACAGCACCAGCATCGCGAACGATGGCTTCCACTTCGTGGGCAACTTCCAGATTCCGCGGGCGAGGAAGCCCATGGCTGATGATTGTTGATTCCAGCGCCACGATGGGCTTTCCTGAACTTTGGGCGGCTTCGACTTCTCGCGAAAACTTGATCATGCGCGAAAGGTTACTCGGTGGATGGTTGCTCCAATAATCAAGGAGTCAATTACGCAACTTTCAGGCAAGATAGGCGCGTGCCCTTCAAACTTTCCGATCTCTCCAACTCGATATTTTCCAGTTTGGGCGTAAATCGCGAAGATCCCCTTGGGCTAGGTGAAAGTCCACACGGCCGTGAATGCATTGTCCTCATCGATGGAATGGGATTTCAGGCGCTTGCTGAGTTCGGGCAAGAATTTCCTATCTTTTCTCGATTCACCGAGCTCGAGCGTATGGCTTCTCATTTTCCCTCCACCACCGTCACAAATCTCTCCTCGTTGGGAACGGGAGAACTTCCTGGAGTGCACGGTATGTTGGGCTATACCGTGCGCGTTCCGCATAGCGGAACACCGGGGCGGTTGTTAAATGCCCTGAAGTGGGATGAGCGAGTTGACCCCGTTATTTGGCAGAGTAGCAAAACCAATTTTGAACGGGCGCGCGAACTTGGAATTAACGTGGCGCAGGTTGCTGCTAAACGATATGAGGGCTCTGGCTTTACTCGTGCAGCGCTGCGCGGGGCAAATTATGTCGGCGCCAATCAAATTTCTGAAATGGTTGATGGTGCCATCGCGGCGCTGGCAAAGCCACCATCTTTTGCCTATGTCTATTTGAATAATCTGGATCATGCTGGACATGAATATGGCGTGGGTTCAGAAAAATGGATGACAGCTCTCTCGATAGTTGCCGATTTGCTCACTAAACTTTCGCAGCGTCTACCTCGTGGAACTCGTATGTGGATTACCGCAGATCATGGAATGGTCAATGTCGGCGAGAGCGTAATTCTTGGAGTCGAAAACGATCTTATGGAAAACATTTCATTACTTGGTGGCGAACCCAGGGCCCGACATCTCTACGTGAAGGAGGACGCATTGACCGAAACAATTTCGCAGTGGCGTGAATTCTTCGGCGACCGAGTAATGATTTTAGATAAAGATGAGATCAAAAGCGGAGAGCTCTTCGGCGCTGAGGTATCACCGGAAAGTCACGATCGCATGGGTGATTTCATGGCGATACCCCGAGATGATCTAATTTTGATTGATCCTTTGCGCATTCCACAGGAAAGTTCGATGGTGGGCCACCATGGTGGCCTTTCGGAAATCGAAGTAGATATTCCGCTTCTTTCTACTGTGCTTTAGCAGGTGGCCCAGCAGGCGAAAAGAGTATTAATCTATCGACATGGGTGAATCAGTTTCGTTTGCAAGTAACGGCCACAATGGCACCGGGTATCTATCTGTGCCAGCTTCTGGTTCTGGTCCGGCGGTAATTGTTATTCAAGAGTGGTGGGGTTTGGTCGGCCACATCAAAGATGTCGTGGATCGGTTCGCTGCAGCCGGATTTGTTGCCTTAGCCCCCGATCTCTACAACGGAGAATCCACGGCCGAGCCCGACGAAGCTAAAAAATTAATGATGGAATTACAAATGAAAAAAGCTGGCGAAGATATTGCTGGTGCGGCCAGTTATCTCATTGCTCGTTCGGATGTCTCTAGCGCAACTGTTGGGGCCATCGGTTTCTGCATGGGCGGAACCTTGGCAATATGGAGTGCAACCATCTCTGAAAATATTTCTGCCGCTGTCGGTTTCTATCCGGGTGGATCGTGGGAACGGACCAATCCGAACTGGAGCAACTATGCCGGGAAAGCCGCGATCATTCATGCTGCCGAATCTGATGGAACCTCAAATGCGCCGGGAATTCAGGAAGCACTTGCAGAGATTGCAACCGCGGGCGGAAGCGCAACTGCATTCGACTACGCAGGTACCAAGCACGCTTTCTTTAATGAAGATCGTCCCGAAGTTTATGATGCACCGGCAGCCGAATTAGCTTGGACTCGGACCCTTGATTTCTTGCGTAGCGCGGTGAAGTAGGACTATTCCTCTTCGTTTGGATCTATTTGAGATGAATCATCGCCTTTGGCTCCAAACATGATGTCATCCCAAGAAGGAATCTTAATGCGCTTGGTGACGCCATCCCGTTTGGCATCAGGGGCGATCTCTTCAGTACGTAAAGGTTGAATCGGCGCACTTTCGCTCTCGATATTTTCTGGGCGAACTGCGACCAAGCGTGGTGCCGGCGCTGAATTTTCATTCTGATAAATAATTCCGTGGGTAGGCGTCTTAACGCGTTGATCGCGCTCGTCGCCATTAATCCAACGAGCACCGTCATCTTCGGCAATAAGGGCTCTTTTATGCAGGTCAAAATTCCAATGGGCTGATGACGTTCCCTCGCGACTTGGGTAATTGAGAATAATTTCCCAAGTGCCATCCTCAAAGCGGAAAGTGTTCCATTCGACTTCTTCCATATCCACGCCACGAGGAGCCAGTTGCGAGTGAGCAGCAAGCCCTAACAAGGGGGAATTGGAATCGCGGCGGAGTGGGGATTTCAGAGCGATATCGATGACATACGCGCGCTCTTGCAAGATAGGGCCGGCATATTTGTCGATCTTTTCCAGGGTCCATCCTGAGAGCTGGGAGATTTCATCAAAACTGGCGCCAGCGCGTAAGCGCGCCTGGACTTCTTTAACGGTGATCACATCGTTGTCGTTCTGGTCGTAGTAATTTGAAACCGCGACGAGCCTGGGTTGGGAAATGGCCGCGCGCAGATCCTCGTCTAAGGGAAGCCGAAATTCATTTCCTTCATCATCTGTCAGAAGCACGTATGCGCCATCTTCGCTTCTTCCAAGGAATCTAATTTCGGTCACAGGACAAGAGTGCCACAGGCGGAGAGTAAATCGCGGGAGCACGTACCAAATGCCAGAGGCTAAGGATAGATTTCGCGCATGAGTGAAATCTTTGACACTGCAGAGTTGCTGGCATTGGCGATCCGAGTAGCCGAGTCGGCCGGCGCGCTGCTAATGCAACGGCCCGAAGTTCTCGATGTTCATCAAAAGACCTCGGCAGTTGATTTTGCCACCCAAATGGATCATGCCAGCGAAAAATTAATCGTCGAATCGCTTCTGGCAGCTAGGCCTGGCGATGGAATCATTGGCGAAGAGGGCAGTACTCGCCCTTCAAAATCTGGCTTGACCTGGGTGATCGATCCGCTCGATGGCACCGTCAATTATTACTACGGACTTCCGGGCTGGAATGTCAGCATCGCGGCGAAGGATACGGAAGGGGTTCTCGTCGGAGCGGTCTTTGCCCCCAGTGTGAAAACCCTCTGGAGCGCCAGCCGTGGCGGCGGTGCCTTTCAAAACGGTGTCGCAATTTCTTGCAATGACCCCATTCAACTCAATCGAGCGTTGATCTCGACCGGTTTTTCCTACGACTTGGAGCTTCGCCACGATCAGGCAGCCCGCATCGCTCGCCTCATCCCTCAGATTCGAGATTTGCGTCGAATTGGGGCGGCAGCGGTCGATTTGTGCCATGTCGCAGCCGGAATGGTCGATGGCTACTTCGAAGCCACGCTCAATGAGTGGGATTTGGCGGCCGGTGGGCTGGTGGCACGCGAGGCTGGGGCGATTGTCACTGGTCGGCACGGTGGGCCAGCCAACCACGAGATGGTCATTGCTGCTGGGCCTACCCTGCACGCTCAGTTGGTGGCCGCGGTCGATTAACCTCCCGTCAGCGCCTAGGGGCCAAATTGTCGCTTAGCGCGTGCTTGTGGCAAGATACGACCCTTGGCAGATACGCCATTTACGAATTCATCGAACTTCTTTTACGTTAGGACCTGTTATGAACGTGCTCGACGCGGTAGATGCGGCTTCACTCCGCTCGGATCTCATCAATTTCCGTCCAGGAGATGAAATCAAGGTTCACGTTCGTGTTATCGAAGGTAGCAAGAGCCGTATCCAGGTTTTCCAAGGAATTGTTATCCGCCGTCAGGGTTCTGGCGTCCGCGAGACCTTCACCATCCGCAAGCTTTCCTACGGCGTCGGCGTCGAACGTACTTTCCCAGTTCACACCCCGGTCATTGAAAAGTTTGAAATGGTTCGCCGTGGCGATGTTCGCCGCGCCAAGCTGTACTACTTGCGCGACCTACGCGGCAAGGCTGCAAAGATCAAAGAGCGCCGTGGCGCCAACAACGAATTCATCGTTGAAGAGGTTCCAGTTGCTGTTGTTGCAACTCCAGCCCCAGTCGTCGAGACTCCCGTTGAAGCAGTCGTCGAGGCACCTGTTGAAGCAGTCGTCGAGGCACCTGTTGAAGCAGTTGTCGATGCTGTTGCCGACGACGCAACTCCTACTGCCTAACGGCAATTTCCTCACACTTCATTAACTAATGCGCGTTCCAAAGAAGGGTTCACTTCTTAGGGAACTTCCCATCATTATCGTCGCGGCTTTAGTCGTTTCGGTTTTGGTGAAAACTTTTCTCGTTCACTTTTTTTACATTCCATCAGGTTCGATGGAAAACACTCTCAAGATCCACGATCGCATTGCCGTAAATAAAGTCGCTAGCTATTTCAGTGATATTAAGCGTGGGGAAGTTGTGGTTTTTCATGATCCCGCCAATTGGCTAGGCGCAGCACCGCCCTCGACCGCACCGAAGATTCTTGCGGCGATTCGGACTGGACTGGAAGCCGTTGGTGTTCTGCCTGATCCCGCTAAGCAGTATTTAATTAAGCGAGTTGTTGGCGTTGGCGGAGACCACGTTATTTGTTGTGATGCCAAGGGGCGTTTGCAGGTTAACGGCATCTCAATAAACGAGCCGTATATTTATTCCGGTAACAAGCCCAGCGAGAGCAATTTCAACGTCACCGTGCCTAAAGGTTTTATTTGGGTCATGGGTGATCACCGCGGAGCAAGCGCCGATTCAAGATTTCACACGGATGATATTCACAAGGGAATGGTTCCTTTAAGTGACGTTGTGGGGCGTGCCGAATTTGTCGTTTGGCCAGTCACCCACGCCAAATTCTTACCTGTGGGTCATGATTTATCGAAAGTGCCTGTAAAGAAATAATCTTGCCGAGATTTCGCCATGGTAAATATCGAATCTCAATTATTTTCCTCCGGGCTGAAACTCATCGCGGGTGTTGATGAGGCTGGTCGTGGGCCTTGCGCTGGACCTCTCGTTGTTGCGGCGGTGATATTAGAAAACCCCAACGACCCGAGATGGTCTCGAATTAACGATTCTAAGAAATTAGCCGAGAAAGTTCGTGATGAGCTATTTGCTGAAATAATTGAGCACGCTCTCTCTTATTCAATAATTGAAATTGCCGTAACCGAGATAGATTCCTTTGGGCTCCATAAATCAAATCTCGAGGGGATGCGCAGGGCAGTAAATTCTCTGCAGATCGCCCCAGAATATGTGTTGACCGACGGTTATCCGATCGCAGGTTTGGAAGTTCCAACTCTGGCGGTGTGGAAAGGCGACCAAGTGGCCGTTTGTATCAGCGCGGCATCAATACTGGCCAAGGTGTACAGAGATCGGGTAATGGTCCAACTAGATAGTCGCTACCCTGGCTATGGACTCAGCAAACACAAAGGCTATATAACACCGGCTCACAGCCGTGCACTCATAGAATTTGGCCCTACAGATATCCATAGACGTTCGTTTAAGAATATCTCTGGACTCGCACAATAATTTCACTGCTCTAGAGCTTTAAAGGAGATGAGATGAAGCGTTATTCCAGCGTTTTTGCGCTTGCGCTTTTAATCGCTGTTGGCGCTGCTGGCACACAAACTGCAAGTGCCAGTTCCGTTCGCACATTAAATGAAAACTCAGTCAACAAAACCTATGCGGTGAAGGTTGGATCTCATCTGACATTAACGCTCCACTCCATGTTCTGGTCATTGACTGCATCAGTGAAGAATTCTGGGATTTCTCAAGTTGGTGCAGTTCTCGCCAAACCAATTCTTCCCGGACCGACGGCCCCCAAAGGTTGCGGCCTGCCCGGGATGGGATGTGGTACTCAAACCTGGAATTTTGTGGCCAAGAAATCCGGAACCTATGTAATCGCTGCATCTCGAACCAGTTGCGGTGAGGCTCTTCAATGCACCGGCACCCAAGGGGTTTATGCAGTCACGGTTCGGGTGCTGAAGTGATTTCTCCACAGTAACTCGATCTTCCACATTCCACCGTTTTATAAGCCGAGTAAAAGCCGCTGAAATCTATCCTCATCTGTTGTGGGGTACAAACAGAATCTTGGCCGCGCTGGTGAAAATCTCGTCGCTGATCTCTTGCAAAGTCAAGGCAATCAACTGCTGGAGCGAAACTGGCGGATTCGCGAAGGCGAAATTGATTTGATTGCATTGGCTCCAAATGGAGTCATTCGATTTGTCGAAGTAAAGACTCGTTCATCAGAAAAATTTGGGCATCCGCTCGAAGCAATTAATGCTCGCAAAGCCATGCGGTTGCAGCGTTTGGCGTTGGCCTGGCTCTCCACCCACCAACATTTAGGAGCCGAATACCAAATTGATTGTGCTGCAGTTCTATCTTCGCAGACCGGAGAATGCACAATCGATTATCGAAGTGCGATTTTGTAGTTGAGTATTGCGACCACGCTCTCGGTAGCGCTCATGGGTCTAGAGGGCCATGTGATCACCATTGAAGTCGATGTTGGAGACGGCGTTCCTACCTTTACCCTTCTTGGACTACCCGATGCAGCGCTCTCTGAATCTCGCGAGAGAGTGAAGTCAGCAATCATCAATAGCAATTTCGAATGGCCCCATCGCAAAGTTACCGTTGCACTCTCACCTGCATATTTACCGAAGAGCGGCTCCAGTTTCGACCTGGCGATAGCGATGGCAATTTTGATCTCTCATGGCTCATTGACCTTAGCTTCTATGGATCAGACAATTTTTATCGGCGAGCTTGGCCTAGATGGCGAGGTGCGACCGGTTCGTGGAGTCCTGCCGGCGCTGTTATCTGCCAGGGCCAAAGGAATCACTCGCGCTTTTATTCCTGCAGCCAACGCGATCGAATCTCGCCTCGTCGAGAACCTGGAAATCATTTCAGTTGATTCGCTTACGCAAGTACACGAGTTCTATACCGCTGGCGTGCTACCAGAATCAGAAATACCTGTGGAGCAAAGTACAGATGTGTCTCTCATGCTCGATATGGAGGATCTGGTTGGTCAAGAAAGCGCTCGGCGCGCGTTGGAAATTGCCGCAGTTGGTGGCCACCACCTGTTACTGATGGGTCCGCCCGGAACCGGCAAAACCATGCTGGCACAACGCTTTCCATCGATTTTGCCTGCGCTCACTCCGGCAGAAGCTCTGGAAGTAACTGCTATTCATTCTGTCGCCGGAAAATTGATCGACCCCGCCGCCTCGATTGCTCGGCCTTTTATTGCTCCACATCACTCAACTACGGCACCAGCCATGGTTGGTGGCGGAGTCCATTTCATTCGCCCCGGAGCTGCATCATTGGCCCACCATGGTGTTCTCTTTATCGATGAAGCCCCAGAGATGTCACCTGGGGTACTCGATGCGCTACGCCAGCCATTGGAATCCGGCGAAGTCACCATAACGAGGTCGATCGGCACCATCACTTATCCAGCTTCCTTCTTATTGGTGATCGCAGCAAATCCTTGTCCTTGCGGAAATTTTGCGGGGAAGGGGAGAGGTTGCACCTGCTCGGCCCTACAAGTCCGCCGTTATTTGCAGAAAATTTCTGGACCATTAATGGATCGTATTGATATTCGAGTTTTTGTTGATCCGCCCAGCCGAGTCGAAATGTTGCAAACCGCATTGGGTGAGGACAGCGCAACTATTCGCGCCCGAGTTGAACGCGCACGAGCCCGATCGTTGGCTCGCTTCCTTGGCTTGGGTTGGAGCCTTAACTCTGAGATTCCGGCCAAAGCCTTGCGTAAGGATTTTAGAGCCGAAAGGTCAGCCATGAATCTGATTCACGATGAACTCGAGCGGGGGCTGTTAAGTGCGCGTGGAGTTCACAAAGTTTTACGAGTTGCTTGGAGCATCTGCGACCTGCAAGGGGCTGCCATTCCATCTCTCGAAAATGTTGAAGAGGCGCTGTCACTGAGAAATTCCGTCAAGGTGGGTCCATGACTCAGCCGTTCACACTTTCGAGATTGCGACTCTTCTCCGCAATCGAGGGTGGATCGGCGTTCTGGCATAACGAAATATTCGAATTTGGGTCCGACTTTGTACTAAACAAACTTCTCGATGGCGGGTACGACCACGTCTCGGAATCATCTGCCCGAATTCGCCATCGCTTACTGCACACTCACGTCGATCAGATACTTCACCAGATCGCAGATTCTGACGCCACCTTTGTAACCAATGAATCAAAGGATTGGCCAATTCAGCTTGAGGCGCTTGCCGCACCCCCAATCGGGCTCTTAATAAGAGGCAAACGAGAATTGTTGGTCGATCTAGATCGTTCGATCTCCATTGTTGGAACCCGAAACCCATCTACCTATGGCACGCGCATCGCCGGTGATTTTGCGATTGGTGCGACTGATCATTCTTGGAGCGTGGTCAGCGGCGGCGCATATGGGATTGACGCAACTGCTCATAGGGCCGCACTTCTCAATAACGGTTCTACCGTCGCGGTATTAGCCGGAGGCTTCGGCCACAACTACCCGGCCGGACATGCCGATCTCTTTTCCGAAATCGCCCAAGATGGATTGCTGATTACCGAAGTGATGCCAGATGTTGCAGCCGAGCCTTTTCGATTTCTCACCCGCAATCGGATTATTGCCGCGCTTTCCCGTGGCACGGTCGTCGTAGAGGCCGCTTACCGCAGCGGCTCATTGCGTACCGCTCGAGATGCTGCCGAGATTTTCCGCCAAGTCATGGCAGTTCCTGGCCCAATAAATTCACCAACCAGCGCAGGTTGTCATCGACTTATTGCTGAAAGATCAGCTGAACTCGTGACTTCCTTCTCGGACGTCTTGGAATTGGTTAATCCGCTTGGTTCTTAGTGGGAGACTTCCCCTATGCCTAACGATGAGACGCTTTCCGTGCCAGGTCATGAAGATCAGCATCGTGCCGGATTCGTAGCCATTGTCGGTCGCCCTAACACCGGGAAGTCAACTCTGGTGAACGCGATGGTGGGCGAGAAGATTGTTATTACCTCTCCTCACCCCAATACCACCCGAAACCCAATCCGCGGAATCATTTCTCGGCCAACTTTCCAAATGATCGTTGTAGACACTCCGGGCGTGCATAAACCAAAAACCCTATTGGGAACCCGGCTCAACGCCATGGTTTCGGAAAATCTTGAATCCGTTGATGCCGTTGTGCTCTGCCTTCCCGCTGATGAAGCTATTGGTTTGGGCGATGAATTTATTGCCAAACAAGTTGCTGGGCAAAAACGTATCTATATTGCGGCAACTAAGACGGACCGAGTAAAGCCAGAGCAGCAGATGCAACATCTCATGGCGATTTCGGACTTTGCCAAAAAATTGGGAATTTCTTTTCAAGAGATCGTTCCGCTTTCGGCAAAGAATTCGGAACAAACTGAACTCCTACTCGAACTATTGGTTTCTAGTCTCCCGCTCTCACCATCGCTTTATCCCGAAGATATCTCTACAGATCAAGCGCAAGAGTTGATGATCACCGAACTCATTCGAGAAGTCGCAATTGCCGATCTCTACGAAGAGTTACCTCATTCGGTCATGATCACCATTGATGAAATGAGCGAGCGCGAAGGCAAGAATTTCTTCGATATTCACGCCACGATTCACGTTGAAAGAGATAGTCAGAAGTCCATCATCATTGGGCCGCAAGGCACCCGCCTGAAGGCAATTGGCATTAAATCTCGCCAAGCAATTGAGGGACTTTTGGGCGCCAAAATTTTTCTTGGCCTGCATGTAAAGATTTCTAAGGAATGGCAACGTGATCCCAAAGCGCTTTCACGAATGGGATTTACCGAAAGATAATTAGTTGGCAGTTTTCACTTTCCGACCAGCAAAATACGACCCGATCAAGACCAGTGGCAATCCAATTGCTATACCCGCGGTCAATGGTTCTCCCAGCAACAAAACGCCCAGCACAACCGCGAAGGCGGTGTTGAGATAAGTGACCAGCGATGCTCGTGCCGGTCCAATATCGCTCATCAATTTGAAGAAGAGAATAAACGCGGTGGCGGTGGAAAAAAGCCCTAGAGCTAGTACTGAAAACAGTGCCTTTTGTGAAGGTAGATGTGTTGGCGCTTGAACTATCGCAAATGGAAGATAAAAAATGGCAGTGGTTGCCATTGCAACGCCGTTAATAGCGATGCCATTGACGTGTGGGATTTTGCGATTGACTCGAATAACTGCCCATGCATATCCGATGGCGGCCACGATGATCATTCCAATGGAAACGAAGCTCTGTTTTTGAGAGAAGGTTTCGATGCCAACCACTAGGACAACGCCGACGAAGCCGATAATCAGGCCAAAGAGGCGCTTGGCATGCCAGACAGTTCGATCTCCATGGAAGGAAGAGATGATGGTGGACCAGATGGGCACGGTCGCCACAAGTAGTCCAGCCAGTCCAGAGGAAAGTTTCTTCTCGGCAGTTGTGATGAGAATCCAAGGACCAATCATCTC
This sequence comes from Actinomycetes bacterium, assembly GCA_037142435.1. Lineage (GTDB taxonomy): Bacteria > Actinomycetota > Actinomycetes > Nanopelagicales > Nanopelagicaceae > CAIMZW01. The sequence continues at coordinate 12,379 of JBAXAO010000032.1, forward strand.
GGCGGTGGCATAGGGGAGAACATATTTCCAATTTCGAAGTGCATCCATGAGGACGCCTTTACGTAGAGCAATCGGAATTAATATAAGTGAGCCGATGAAGACTCGAGCAAAAACAATATCTGCCGGTGCAATCTCTTTTACGGCAACTTTCATAAAAAGATAGGGAATGCCCCACAGTAAACCGACAGCAAGGAATAGGAACCAACTTTTTCGAGACATAAAATTACTTCGCGCGCGAATCTATGACTTGGCGATACAGGGCTTCAGTCTGAGCCGCTATGGCATCCCACCCAAAGTCGTCAATTGCGCGTTTGCGTCCGGCTTGGCCGTAAGCAGATAATTTCTGGGGATTTTTCATAAGATCCATAATCTGTGAAGTCAGCGCTGTTTCAAAGGCAGAGCCGTCGCCGTTGTAATCAACGAGATCTCCCGTGACGCCATCGACCACAACTTCTGGAATTCCACCGACGCGCGAAGCCAAAACAGCAGTCTCACATGCCATCGCTTCGAGATTGACGATTCCGAGTGGTTCATAGACGGAAGGACAGATGAAGAGATCGGCGCTGGAGAGCAGAGCCGCTACTTGTGGTTGCGGCAACATCTTCTCCTGCCACCACACGTTATTTCGCTTGGCTTGGAGGCCGGCGATCAGTTCGGAAATTTCGGCGCCAATGGCTGGCTCGTCGGGGCTGCCGGCAGCTATAACTAAGCCAATCTCTGGCGAGACGTTTTCCCAGGCGCGAAGTAAGTGGCCCAAACCTTTCTGGCGAGTTATGCGACCAACAAAAATCGCGTATCGGCCGGTAATTCCTAAACTCTCAAGCAACGCTGGATCACTCTGAGGAGAATATTTCTGGGTGTCCACACCATTTAATATTGTGTGAATCTTGGCTGGATCAAGAATCGGGTAAGCCCGCACAATATCTTTCTTCATGCCGTTACTGACAGCGATAATTGCATCGGCTGCTTCGTAGGCAGTTTCTTCGGCCCAGGAGGAAAGACGATAACCGCCGCCGAGTTGTTCAGCCTTCCAAGGGCGGTCGGGCTCGAGAGAGTGGGCGGTAATGATGTGGGGGATGCCATGCAGCAAGCTGGCGTAATGACCGGCCATATTGGCGTACCAAGTATGTGAGTGAACTAAGTCGACTTTCGAAAGATTTTGGGCGATTTCAATATCGGTGACGAAGGCTTGGAGAGCTGGATTCAAAGTATTCATGGAATCCGGCAGGGAGTATCCAGTGGCATCTGATCGCTTCTCGCCAAAGCAATGAACCTCGACATCGATATTTTTTTGCAGGCTCTGGGTCAATTGCAGTGCATGGACACCGGCCCCACCATAGATATGAGGCGGCCACTCTTTAGTCACTAAACCGATGCGCATCTGCACTGCCACCCCTTTCAGGCTATTCGCCGATGGGAGTCTAACGGTATCCTTCTGCCCATGGCCCGCCTCGAACTCCCCTTAGGAATCGTTCTCGCAGGAGGGGAAGGCAAGCGCTTGATGCCGCTGACCGCCGATCGAGCCAAGCCTGCAGTTCCATTCGGTGGGGCTTATCGCCTGATTGATTTCGTACTCTCAAATTTGGTTAATGCCGATATTCGTAAAATCGCGGTACTAACACAATACAAATCCCATTCTCTCGATCGTCACATCACCACGACGTGGCGTATGTCGACTTTATTGGGAAATTACATCACGCCAGTTCCTGCCCAACAACGGCTCGGGCCACGTTGGTATACCGGCAGCGCCGATGCAATTTTGCAAAACTTTAATTTGATTCACGATGAAAATCCCGAGCATGTTCTGGTCTTCGGTGCCGACCACGTCTATCGCATGGACCCTGCTCAAATGTTTGATTTCCATCTACAAACCGGTGCAGGTATCACCGTTGCTGCAATCCGCGTCAAGCGTTCTGAAGCATCTGAATTCGGCGTTATCGAACTTGCAGAAGATGGAATCACCATTAAGGCTTTCCACGAGAAACCTGCAAACCCACCTGCTATGCCAGGTAACCCTGATTACTCATTGGTGTCGATGGGTAACTACATTTTTAAGCGCGATGCAATGGAAGAAGCGCTGATCTTAGATTCTGAAGATCTAGAAAGTCGCCACGATCTCGGCGGAAATATCATTCCGATGATGACAGCGATGGGTGTTGCTCGTGCTTACGATTTTGCCAACAACATCGTTCCCGGTGAGACCGAGCGTGATAAGGGCTATTGGCGAGATGTGGGAAGTATCGATGCCTACTACGAAGCGCATATGGATTTGGTATCCATTCACCCCATCTTTAATTTATACAATCGCGAATGGCCGTTGCTGACAAATCCACCATCATTGCCACCTGCCAAGTTTTCTGAAAATGGTTCTGCGGTCGATTCGATTGTTGGTGCCGGATCCATCATCGCCGGTGGTCGCATGGAACGCTCTGTCTGTTCTTTCGATGTATCGGTCGCTAATAACGCCTTGGTACAAGGTTCAGTTTTAATGCCATCGGTCCGAATCGGGGCAGGTGCCATAATTCGCAATGCAATCTTGGATAAAAATGTCATCGTTGAACCAGGTGCCCAAGTTGGGGTGGATCACGAACGAGATCGACAACGATTTACTATTTCAGAAGGTGGAATAGTTGTCGTGGGTAAAGGCACCACCATCACTGCCCACTGATCTTTCCACA
>JBAXAO010000033.1:0-13885 GCA_037142435.1 Actinomycetes bacterium
TGTATCCCAAGTCACCCCCAGGTAAGGGCTATCCACTTGTTTTTGGTTTGGTCGCCGTTGGGCAAGGGGGCAGAATACGAACGTCTATTTTTAAACTTTGTCAGGGGAGAGCGCTGTGACCGACGATTTCAAGCCAGGTCTTGAGGGTGTTATTGCATTTGAATCAATTATTGCCGAACCCGATAAAGAGGGCAGTGCCCTTCGTTACCGCGGAGTGGACATTGAAGATCTCGTCGGTAAAGTCGAATTCGGCAAGGTCTGGGGTCTATTGGTCGACGATTCATTCGCACCGGGACTTCCCATTGAAGAGCCCGAAGTTCTTCCCATTCATTCCGGTGATGTTCGTGCCGATGTCCAAGCCGCTATTGCGTTGCTTGCTCCTAAATTCGGTTTCAAGCCACTTCTCGATTCCACCGATGAAGAAGCTCGCGACAATGTTGCTCGCTCTTCCGTACTTGTTCTTTCTTATGTCGCGCAAGCTGCGCGCGGGAATGAAGTTGCTGCCGTTCCAGAATCTGAAGTTAATAAGGGCAAGACATCTGTCGAACGCATGATGATTCGTTGGCGCGGAGAGCCTGATCCAAAGCATGTAAAGGCTATTGATGCCTATCTAGTTTCCGCCGCTGAACATGGAATGAATGCGTCAACATTTACTTCACGCGTTATCGCCTCAACTGGTGCTGATGCAGCCGCTGCACTTTCTGGTGCCATCGGTGCCATGTCTGGTCCACTTCATGGCGGTGCACCTTCACGAGTACTCGGAATGATCGAAGATGTTGAAAAGTCGGGGGATGCTCGTGCTTACGTAAAAGGCATCATGGATCGTGGCGAACGCCTTATGGGATTTGGTCACCGTGTTTACCGTGCCGAAGACCCACGCGCTCGCACCTTGCGTCGTATTGCCCGCGAACTCGAAGCTCCTCGTTATGCAGTTGCCGAAGCTTTGGAAAAGGCTGCCTTGGCCGAACTCCATGAGCGTCATCCAGAGCGCGTACTTGAAACCAACGTTGAATTTTGGGCTGCAATCGTTCTTGATTTTGCTGAAGTTCCCGCACACCTCTTTACTTCGATGTTTACATCAGCACGCACCGCAGGATGGTCTGCACACATCTTGGAACAAAAGCGCACTGGCCGTTTGATTCGCCCTTCGGCTCGCTACGTAGGCCACGGCCCACGTCCAGCAAGCGAAGTTTCCGGTTGGACGCCCTCTAACTAATTTCAGAGCAAAATATCTTCCGGCCCAAAAAGTCCGAATTTCCATTAAAAATCGGGGCTTTTTGGGCCTTTTTGTATAACGATCTGGTAACACCTTGATTCTATGAGGGGTTCCTCGCGTCTCAGGCTTGCCTACGCCTAATTAGTAAAGTGTAATTAGCCCGTTGCCTCCCTCGGGCAGCACAAATCCAGGAGGAAAATTAATGATGAAGAAGCGCTTCGGCTCAGTCAGCGTTATCGCTGCTGTGGCTCTTGCAGCCTCTGCACTTTTAGTTCCAAGTGCACACGCCGCAACAAAGAAGACAATCCTTGTTTGGGCCGACGAAACACGCGGACCACAACTTGCGAAGTTGATTGATGGCAACACCACAATCGCCCCCGGTTATGTTATTCAAGTTAAGTATTTTTCGGCTTTGAGTGCACTTCAAGCTGCTTGGGATAAGGCATCTGCAGCTGGTGGACCAGATGTTATTACCGGTCCGGCATCGTTTGCATCCCAAGGTGGCAAGTCCGGAAAGCTCGTACCGCTACCTTACGGCGGAATCTTGAAGTCTCAGATTCCAGTTGCCGGAATTGCAGCAGTGTCGTTCCAACGCAAGATCTACGGTGTCCCGCTTGATGTTGATACCACTGCTTTCATCTGGAACAAGGCGCTCTTCGGTGCAACTGCTCCAACCACCTTCAAGGCAATGGTTGATTACTACAACGCCAACAAGGTAGCCAAAGGTTTCACCGGCGGCTTCTGTGCATTTGAAGGCACATGGGGATCACAGCCTGTTCTTACCGCTCTTGGCGGCGGAGCATGGGCTTCAAAGGGTTCCAATGCTGACTACAGCAAAGTTATGTTGAACTCTGCTGCTTTGAAGACCAACATCAAGTCCCTTCTCTTGGGTGCAGATGGCAAGAGCAACGGCTTCTTCCAATGGGATGGCTGTGGCGATGCATTCAAGGCTGGCAAGATTCCTTTCGGTAACACCGGAGCATGGAACTTTGACGGAATCACCAAGGCCGGAGTCGGCTTCGGTATCGGTGCAACCCCAGGACTTGTTGCCGGAACAAAGGGCGCACAGTGGGTTAACTACTCGGGCGCTTATGTAACTTCCTTCGCTGCTTCACACGGCGTCGATCTTGGTGCCAAGAAGCTCGTTATGGGTTGGTTCGCTAGCCCAGAAGGTCAGACCGCAATGAGCAAGCTCTCTGGTCGTCCAGCTGCTAACAAAATTGCTGCTGCTGCAATCACCGATGCTTCAACTCTTGGTGTTGCAACCGCTGCATTGACTGGTACCCCACAGGTATCACCAGCTCTTGATGACAAGGCTGGCGGTTCTAACTGGTACGACGTTCTTGGCTCGGTTTACACCGATATCTTCACCAAGGGCAAAGATGTCAGCACCACCCTTGATGCTGCTGCTGCGATTCTTTCAAAGAACTTCGCAGACGCTGCAACAAACCTCTAATTAGATTGATCTAGTTAGTAATTCAGCAAAGCGGCTGGCGCAAAATCTGCGCCAGCCGCTTTCTTTCTTAGAGGATTTCTATTTCCCAGCGCGTCCATCCTTGATAAGTTTTACTATCGCTCGAAGAGAGGAGTCTTTTAAGTGAATCGCTTAGCCGGCTTCACGGGACTTCCCGCTCAGATTTTTAAAATTTCATTTGTTGCGATCGTCGACGCGGTTTTGATTTCGATGTTTTTTGCCTCGACTCATAAGCATGCGACTCCACTGGCTGCCGTCATCGCTGCGGTCTTGATCGCCACCAACTTTGTCTATTTTGCGAAATTTACTCTTCCATTCAAATTTCTCTTTCCAGGTTTGGTGCTCCTAGTCGTTTTCGTAGTAGTGCCTATTCTTTACACAATTTCAATGTCTGCCTTCAATTACAAAACCGGCAACGAGATCAGTAAAGGCCAAGCCATTACCCAGCTTCTTCAGACTGGTTTGGCGCCTGATGCTGCCAACACAACTTACGACATGATTTTGGGTAAGAAAGATGGTAACTACGCCGCGCTACTAACCGATCAAGTTACTCACGATGTATTTATTGGCACCGAAAAAGGCACTACCAAGCTGGTTGCCGGCCAATTTAAAATGAATACCTATGGCATCGCCGACACATCGCCAGGTTTTCGTGCATTAACGCCCGAGGAGACATCAGGTGCTGACAGCTTGATTTCAACTCTCAAATTTCCACTAGGTGATGGCTCTTTTGCAGCCCCGCAGTCCGTGGATGTGGCGGTTCGTCTCACTCAGTCATTTGTGTACGACAAGAAGACTGACATCCTTAAGAACGTTGCGTTGGGTAAGACTTACAAAGATAACCACGACGGTAATTACGCCAACGTGGCCGATAAAACGGACAAACTGCTACCTGGTTGGCGCGCGTTTAATAATTTTGGTAACTACATCCATCTCTTTAGCGATTCCACTGTGCGCGGACCTTTCATTGGAGTCTTTATCTGGACGGTTTCCTTCGCTTTCATCACCGTATTGATGATGTTCGGTGTTGGGTTTTTACTGGCCCTGGCCTTGGACAAGAAATTGGCGCTACGACGGTTCTACCGATCTATTTTGATTTTGCCGTATGCCATCCCCAGCTTCATGTCGATCTTGATCTGGAACGGGCTTTTCAATAGACAGTTTGGCGCCATAAATGGGCTCTTTCATACAAATATTGATTGGTTTAACAGCCCGTGGTTGGCAAAGGGCGTCATCTTGCTGGTTAACCTTTGGCTGGGATTTCCATATTTCTATTTGATCTCCACTGGTGCGTTGCAAGCAATTCCAGCCGAGCTTGAAGAGGCGGCATCGATTGATGGCGCGAAACCCCGCCAGATATTGCGGCTCATCAAGTTGCCATTGATGCTACAAATCTTGTCACCGCTTCTTATTTCCTCTTTTGCTTTTAACTTCAATAACTTCAACTTGATTTATCTTTTGACAGGCGGCGGTCCAACCGATGTGCTTCATGGGAAAACTGCAGGAGCCACTGACATTTTGATTACTTACACTTATAAAACCGCCTTTGGTTCCAACGAACAAAATCTCGGACTTGCATGTGCCATCTCAATGATCATGTTCTTTATCGTGGGAAGTCTTTCGATATGGAGCCTACGCCGTTCTAAAGTATTGGATGGTTTCTAATGAAGACCAAGAACCTATGGCGCCATGTCTATATCTGGGTACTGATTGTCTTCACGCTTTTTCCAATCTACGTAGTTATCGAGAGTTCCTTTAACTCGACTGGTTCATTGGCTTCCTCTTCCTTAATTCCGTCAAATCTCAGTTGGGTCAACTACAAAGCACTCTTTAATAATCCAGCTGTTCCCTACACGACCTGGATTCGCAACTCTCTGATTATTGCCACTGCCAACGCCATCATCTCGGTTTTTATCGGCGCTGCCTCAGCTTTCGCCTTCAGCCGCATGCGCTTCAAAGGTCGTAAAGCTGGGCTACAAACGCTTCTCCTCATTCAAGTCTTCCCATCCTTCTTGGCCCTTGCTGCCATTTACGTGATGATGGAACGCGTTTACACCGTCTTTCCAGCTATTGGATTAGGAAGTTTGGGCGGTTTGCTTTTGATCTACCTCGGTGGCTCGATGGGCGTGAACGCATGGTTGCTCAAGGGATATATCGACACCATTCCCATGGAACTCGATGAGGCCGCCCGAATTGATGGCGCCAGCACAGTTCAGGTGTATTGGTTGATTTTCTTCCCCTTGGCTGCGCCGGTATTGGCGGTAACAGCACTTCTTTCTTTCATTGGCACATTTAATGAATTCGTTCTCGCATCTCTCTTTTTGCAAGATATCAACCGTCGTACGGTTGCAGTTGGACTCCAGCAATTTGTGGGCGCGCAATTTGGTCAGAACTGGGGGCCGTTCGCGGCAGGCTCACTTTTGGCTGCCATTCCGCTGGTTATCGTGTTTCTTTCGCTGCAACGGTTTATCATCGGTGGACTTACTCAAGGAGCAACTAAAGGATAAATGTGACCAATTCACTTTTGCCACATCACGATGGCAGCGATCTTTATGTCAGCAATAGCGCACCGAAGATCGGCGAAAAAGTCGAATTCAAGGTTCGCATCCCGAAGGCATATCCGATCACTGGTGTGATGATTCGCATCTATCACGATGGTGAGCCGCGAACTTTCGACCTCAAGATCAAAATTTCTACCAAGCACGAGAACTGGTGGAGCGCCAAAGTTGTGGTCATGAATCCCGCCACAAGCTATCGATTCTTGCTCGTGGGTAAAAATAAGTATGAATGGCTTAACGCTGGTGGCATTTTTTCTTATGAAGTTTCCAGCGCTAGTGATTTTCAGATTTTTGCAAAACCAAAATATCCCCAGTGGATTAATAAATCAGTTTTTTACCAAATATTTCCGGATCGATTTGCCTCATCGGGGAAGAAGCGAGATGTTCCCACTAAATTCGTTCCCCGCGCTTGGAATGATTTTCCCAAAGGTCGAGACAAGACCACCGGCATTGAATACTTTGGTGGGGACCTAGATGGCGTTTCGGAACATTTAGATCACATCACGGCGCTAGGGGCTTCTGGGATTTACTTCACGCCGTTCTTCCCGGCTAATTCAACCCATCGTTACGATGCCAGCAGTTTCGATCATGTGGACCCTCTTCTCGGTGGTAACGAGGCTTTGCTAGCGCTGGCCAACAAAGCCAACAAAAAAGGCATTCGCATTATGGGCGACCTCACGACAAATCACTGCGGCGCTGGACATCCCTGGATAAAGAAAGCGCTGGCCAATCCATCATCAAAAGAGCACTCCTATTTCTATTGGGATAAATCCATCAAGCATGGGTATGAAGGTTGGTGGGGTTTGGCTTCACTGCCAAAGCTCAATTACGCCTCCAAGGCGTTACAGAACGCCATGTACGAAGGCGAAGCATCAATTGTTCGCAAGTGGCTTCGTCCGCCATTTGCTATGGCTGGCTGGCGCATAGATGTCGGAAATATGACTGGGCGCTTTCGCGATCAGGATCTTAATCAGGCAGTCATGCGCGGAATTCGAAAAGCAATGGATGAAGTAAATCCTGATGCCTGGTTAGTCGCTGAAAATGCCGACCATTTTCCCGCGGATCTCGATGGTTTTGGCTGGCATGGCACCATGAACTACAACGGTTTCATGCGCCCACTTTGGGGCTGGTTGCAAGAGAACCCTGAAGTAGAAGGCGGTTTCTTTGGGCTACCAACTTCGCTGCCTCGTTTTTCGGGAGGCGAAATGGTCGCGGCAATGAAGAATTTTAATGCGGGTATTCCTTGGCGTGCCCTGCTGGCCAGCATGCTTTTGCTCAATTCCCATGACACTGCTCGTTTCCGAAATGTTGTTGGCGGAAATGTGGATCGCCACTTTGCCGGGATGGGGTTGCTCCTCAGTTATCCAGGGGTCCCATCAATTTTTGCTGGTGATGAAATCGGGTTGCGCGGAGCATGGGGCGAAGATGCCCGCCGAACTATCAATTGGGAAGATCGATCTGGTTGGGATTTCGAATTCCTGGATCGAGTGAAAAAGCTTGTTGCGGTTCGACGTTCCTCAGATGCGCTTGCTTATGGTGGACTTCGATGGGTTGAAGTCAATAACGACTATGTAGCTTTCCTACGTGAGAGTAAAAAGGAAACAATTTTGGTAGTCGTTACTCGTAGCCCTGCTGATATCGGAATAGATCTTGCGCCTTTAGGCTACGAAGTTGAGAAGAATTTATACGGACCAAGCGCCCGCGGAAGTTCAATTCACTTCGTCACAACCTCTGCAGATGTGGGCATATGGAAACTCAAATAAGAACCAGAACAATTGCCAGGATTGCAGTTGCGGCAATAATCCTCTCCGGCGCGGCGGGCTTCAGCAGTAGTACCTTTGCCGCCGATCCACTTTCTTCATTGGCTAAGCCCGTGGTTAGGGGAGCGCTCAGCACGCAATCTATTTATTTCGTGATGACAGACCGTTTTTTCAATGGTGATCCCACCAACGATCTTGCAGGGCTGGCAGATTTTCGATTAACCAGTGGTTATGATCCGACTGAGACTGGTTGGTATCACGGGGGAGACCTGAAGGGGTTAACTTCCCACTTGGATTACATAAAAAATATGGGCTTCACCTCTATTTGGATCACCCCACCTGTAAAACAACAGTATGTATCAGGCTCATCCGCCGCTTATCACGGATACTGGGGAATTGATTTCACCACGATTGACCCCCATCTTGGAACTGAAGCAGACTTCAAGAAATTAGTCGATACAGCTCATTCAAAAGGTCTTACTGTCATCGTGGACATCGTCGTGAATCACACGGCAGATGTAATCAAATACAGAGACAATGGCAAACCGTACATTCCTCTTGGCCAAGAAAAGATTAAGAAACCGAGTTGGCTCAACACCATCTCCAACTATCACAATCAAGGGGCATCTTCTTTTACTGGAGATTCGCTTCTCAATGGTGATTTCTATGGTCTTGATGACCTCTTTACTGAAAAACCAACGGTGGTGAAAGGTTGGACGGATCTCTGGTCGAGTTGGATTACCAAATATGGAATCGATGGCTACCGCATCGATACTGCCCGCCACGTAGATGCTGGCTTTTGGAAGGCATTTTTGCCCAAGATTCTGGCGACGGCGAAAGCAGCTGGCAAGAAGAGTTTCCCCATTTTTGGTGAAATTGCAGATTCCAATGCCGAAGACGTTGCGCCATTTGTCACCGAACAAAAATTCCCTAGTGCCCTCGATTTCCCGTTCCAGGCCACCGTTAGCAATTTCGCAAAGTCATTTGGTCATGCCGGCGAACTCGCTGATTTATTTAACGCAGATGATTTATACACAACCGCCAATACGAGCGCTTATGGCCTAGCAACATTTCTGGGCAATCATGACATGGGTCGAATCGGCATGATGATTGAGAAAGCCGCCAGTTGGGATGGCCCTCAAGTTGTCTTGGATCGCGAAAAGCTGGCTAATGCTCTTTTATTCCTTCTTCGTGGCGGTCCGATCGTTTACTACGGCGACGAAAAGGGGATGACTGGCAGCGGTGGCGATCAACTTTCACGCCAAGACATGTTTGCGACACAAGTACCTGAATGGCAAACCGAAGTTCGTATTGGCGGATCCCCCATAGGAAATTCCAGCGCCTTTGATGTCCACAACCGGCTTGAGGATCAAATCAGTAATTTGGAAACTGTTACGAAAGCAAACCCGGCCTTGCGGTCAGGTACTCAACAAGTCCGTATTGCAGATACTAATTTTTTCGCAGTCAGTCGATATGCCGATGGCCAGGAGTATTTGGTCGCCTTTAACTCTGACGACAAGGAAGTCACAAAGACCGTTCAGGTATCCACCGCAAAATCGTCTTGGTCGCCGATCGCCGGTGCTGCGACTTCGGTAACGGCTGGCGATACTTCGGTTTCCCTGACTCTCGCCCCGCACGGATATGTGGCCCTCAAGGCAGAATCGCCATTTGTCCCCATTTCTGTACTTTCGATTGCAATTGCAAATCCCAAGAAGGATGGAAACTCGCAAGGCTGGGTGCCTGTCTCTGCTTCTGTTCCGGGAAATGATTTTGTGACAGTTACCTTTGTATCTCGAATCGGTTCGGGTTCTTGGGTTTCGTTAGGGTCGACGGATAAGCGGACGATCCAAACGCTTCAAGTGGCTGGCGGAAAATTCCGGATCTATTTACATCCTAACCTTTATAAAAAAGGAACCACTTTGTCCCTTGCGGCGATTGTCAAAAGCGCCTCCGGAGCAACTGCACAATCGAAAACCATTTCCTACAAAATCAGTTAACCAGCTAACCAGAACCGCAACGCATCTTCTGACTGCTTTCGCCAGGATGGTTCGTTGTGCCAGGCACCTTGATATACCTTAGATAGGTAATCGTGGTCGGCTCTCCACCCGAGGCTGTTCATCTTCGTATCGGCATACTCCTGCGAACGTTGATATTGGCCATCTAACGCCTTGGTTCCGCGACTCATCCAAATTTTGTGATGTCCTGGCTTTGGAAGTGCATCTAGCAGCGCATCTACGAGCGGCTCCTCGCCGATGATCCAATGAGGAGAAAAAGCCAAGCCCGTTGCAAAGATTTCTGGGTGACGGCCTATCCCGTAGAGCGTTGCCAAGCCGCCCATGCTCGACCCCAAGAGGGCAGTATTTGGTTGAATCGGAGTAAAGCCAATCTTCTGCGTTATGGTGGGAATGATCTCGGAAACGATGGTTTCTAGATATTGGTTACCGGCAAGGTCTTCCAGCCGCACGGTTCGATACTTTTCTTGAGCGACGAGCAAGCCATTTTGAAACGGCTCTTGTGGCGCCAGGTCATGGGCACGTCCCCAAGTATTCTCTTTTGAACCCGAATGGAAAACCGCAATGATGGCAGGGGCTGTAACGCCTAATTCTTTACTAAGACGATCTGCGGTCTGGGCCAATTTCCAGGTACGACCACGTGTGGCACTTTTTCGATCGAAAATATTCTGGCCATCGTGGGTCACTATGAGATGAGTAGGAACTTCTTTCGGCGCCCAATAATCAACTTGCCGTCCCGCAAAATTGAGCCGGGTTACCTGCCCTTCGAGACCGCGAATTTCGTACTGCTTCACCATCTCCATGATGAAAGGATAGGGGAATGTCCAAAACGTCCAAGCGCACCCTCTTCTGGTTCCGACGGGATCTACGTTTGGCAGATAATCCAGCACTTCTTGCCGCCCTGGCTGAAGGCGAGGAAGTTCTGGCTCTCTTTATTCTTGATCTAGAAATTGCCGCGCGAGCTGGCCAATACCGTAATTCCTATCTCGCCGATTCGCTGCGCAAGCTAGATGAATCTCTGGGCGGTCGGCTTGCTGTGATCGCAGGTGACCCCAGTGTCGTCCTGGCAGACGTTATCCAGAGATATGGAATTTCATCGGTTCACGTTGCCGAAGAATTCGCCCCCTATGGCGTAGAGCGTGATGCCAATGTCGAAGCTAGCGGTATCGAATTACAGAAGACCGGCAGCATTTATGCGGTCTCGCCTGGGAGAGTGCGCAAACCCGATGGTGGCAACTACCGCGTCTACACCCCATTCTTTCGGGCGTGGAAAACCCATGGCTGGCGTGCTCCGGTATCTGCACCCAAGAATCCGGTGTTTGTTGCACCTTCAGAAGGGGATCGCCAATTCCCCGATTGGCAGCCACCTGCTGGATTGATATTGCAAGAGGCGGGTGAGAAAGCGGCGCTAGCTAGGTGGAAAGCCTTTCAGAAAAGTGCAATTTCGGAATACGACACCGCCCGCAACATCCCTGGCATCGCCGGCACCAGTCGCCTCAGCCCACACTTACGTTGGGGAGAAATTCATCCTCGAACGATCCTGTCTGGGTTAGATCAGTCTGACGCCCATGAGGTCTATCGCAAAGAGATTGCTTGGCGTGAATTTTATGCCGATGTTCTTCACCACTATCCACACACTTCCCGCGATTACTACACGGCTACTTTCGCTCGAATGCGTTATGACGAACCAGATAAGAAATTCCAAGCTTGGTGTGAAGGTCGAACCGGTTACCCCGTAGTCGATGCGGGTATGCGTCAGTTAGTGACCGAAGGTTGGATGCACAATCGAGTTCGCATGATTGTGGCATCATTCCTCGTTAAGGATTTGCATATCGAATGGCAGCACGGCGCCAATTTCTTTATGAAGTACTTGATCGATAACGATGTGGCATCGAATTCACACGGGTGGCAATGGACCGCAGGGTGTGGAACTGATGCATCCCCTTACTATCGAATCTTCAATCCCATCGAACAAGGCAGACGTTTCGACCCCGAAGGTATTTACATCAAGAAATTTGTTCCGGAATTAGCTCATCTCTCCGAAAAAGAAATTCATGAACCTTGGGATTTCTTAGATGGCTATTCTCAAGGTTATGTGGAACGCATCGTCGACCATGCTGTCGAGCGGTTAGAGTCATTGGCACGATTGGCTGACCTGAAGGATGACACTATTCAGCGAGCTCCTTAGTTTCGGCGCCCCAGAGTTGGATGCCTAACCCTTGCCGCTTTGCCTGATACATGGCGATATCTGCACGCCGTAAGAGATCTTGAGAGGTCGTTTCAGATTCGCTATTCACTACCCGACCAATACTGGCATCAACTTCGACGGTGGCTTGGGGCAAAACAAAGGGATAAGAGAGCGTAGAACGTAGGGATTGGGCGACCTCTAGACCAGCTTCACTCGGACCAAAAACAATTACGCCGAATTCGTCTCCGCCCAAGCGCGCGATCAGACAATTGTGGGGGAGTACTCGGCTAAAACGTATTGAAATTTGTTTTAGCAATTGATCGCCGGCGCCATGGCCGTAGGTGTCGTTGACCCCTTTGAAACCATCGAGGTCAAGTAAGAGCAATGTGCCTTCCTTGCGACGCAAGAGTTCAAGTTCGGTCAGAAATCGGCGCCTATTGGGCAGTCCGGTTAGTTCATCAGTGCGCGCCAACTCTCGTTCCTCGTTCGTCGCTTTGGCGTGACGAATCGCAAATTGCATCCGGAGAAAACCTAGCAAGATCGTGAGAAATATCGGGATCAAAACAAAATGAGGAATGTAAAAAGGCGCGAGGGCGGAAACTAAAAGTGCGGCCGAACTTACAAAGATTGCCAGAACAAGAGCCACGGCGGCAAAACGTTCAGAGAAGTCAGATTCGCCCCCGTGGTGATACAGAGATTCGACAATCAATATCAATCCGAGCAGCCAGCCATCATCTGTAAGAGAGCCAAAGGAATAACCCGATGATGCTGATAAATAAAGAAAGAGCAGATCGGTGGCGGTAAAGATCAAGATCCCGCTCAGGGCCAAGATCGATCTGGCTGATTTGCGGGTGAGACTAACCAAGGTGAGGGTGATCGCCAATATTGCGATATCACCGATGGGATAAACAATAGAAAGAAAGACTGATTCAGGTGATCCAGAAAAATGCACCATTGCAGGTTTAATGAGAAGGCCTGCGCTAATGCTGGTGATACCGAGCGCCATGATAAAAGTGTCGAATATTTCTAGGACGTGAATTTTGTGGCGTGCGGTCAAAGTTCTGATTAAGGCGAAGAGTAAGACTGGATAGAAGAGCGAGTAACAGAAGTCGACCAGACTCGAGAAAATCTGGAAGGTAAAGAATGAGTTAGCGGTGGAGATCGTCGAACCTATGGCCCACAAACCACAGGCAACACCCATGCACAGGTTGGCTATGTGGTCGTTGAAGCCGGGGGCGGTGAAGGCGTTAAATGCTGCCAGAACCGCAACGGAGTTGTAGATCACCAGATCTGGCAAGAGAGCGGGGCCGGGCAAAACTAAGCGAATTCCCAGATGGATCATCAGGAATAAAAGAGCGCCGAACCTCAAGGTTGGGTATGTTCGGGGCCGCTTCATCGATAGGGACACGTAAAAATCGTAAATGTGGGCAGTGCGCATAGGAAGTGTGCTCTCACTCATGAGTGATTGGAATTGATTAAATGAGCGCACAGCCCGAACTTATCCTCGGCAAATACCCCGTGACGCGAAGGGCGCTGCTCTGTGGATTAACCGCGGCCACGCTTGGAGTCATCCCCGAAAGCGCTCAAGCTGCTGGCGGGATCACCCAGACCTCTGCTGGCAAGATTCGCATAGATCTCAAGGTCAATAAGAATTTGGCCAAGGTTGGCGGCGTAGTCACTGTTCCGCTCTCCGATGGCAGAACGATTGCACTCATTCGCACCGCAGCCAGCTTAAAAGGTTTCACGGCGCTGGATCTCAGTTGTACCCATCAAGGGATTACCGTTCAAGAACAAGGTTCAAAATGGATCTGCCCAGCGCACGGTTCGCAATTTGCGCTCAATGGGAAATTAGTAAATGGTCCGGCAAGAAGTGCGCTGCAGAAGTATCCAGTATCGGCAACTTCTGCAGCGGTAATTATTGGTTAAGCGGTTTACAAACCAACCTTACATACCAACTTCAACTGGGCGAAGGACTGTGTGACGTTGACCTTAACCTGAGCTGCAAGTGCTGGCTGTGAAGATTGAGTGCTGGCGAGTTGAGCATTTAAAGAAGCGATCTGCGATACAGCGCGATCCTTTGTCGCTTGCAAGCGAACTATGGTTTTGTTCAATAAATCAATAGAACCTTGGTTGCGCTTGATTGCTGAGTCGTAACCGGTAGAAGCCTTGGTCCAGTCGAGAAGAGCTTTACCAGTCGCGGTTGCTTTCTTGGCGTTAGCATTTGCCAACTTCACGGTGTCGGCATCAATCTTCGCTTGAATTGCGGCTATCTTTGCGGGGAAAGTTGCCTTTGAATCTGCGATCTTTTGATCTGACAGAGTGCTGATGGCCTCCCAAGAAGCGATGCTCTTGGTTAATTGATCGATGGTGTTAGCAACCTGGGCGGTAAAGCTGGTCTGGTGGGAAACGGCATCTAAATAAAGTTTGTTGGCAGATAGGCACTCCGGCAAGAGCCAGGTCAACTTGGCGGTCTTCACGGTTGGGTTGACACCGCAGACATACGACTTGGTGCCAACTTTGGTCTTCGCGCCTGCTGTTGCGCACGCGGTTCCGGATTTAATGGTGGCGCCTTCTGAAGGGGCCATCCCTAAGGTAAGGAGCGCTCCAACGAGAGCAACGGCTGCGATTTTCTTAAACACGGCAAGACCTCCAGATAGTTCAATGCGGATACTTCAAT
>JBAXAO010000034.1:0-13584 GCA_037142435.1 Actinomycetes bacterium
GGAACTTTCTTTCCCTTGATGAGATCTAGAAGGTAAGGAACACCGATCTCGCCGTAACGCTCTGGGAAGTATGCAGTTGCACCAATCCAGTGAGAGTTCTTAGCAATATCGCAGTGAGCTGAAGCAGCTGCACCTTGTGAACCAGCGTAGATGTCGCCATCGCGGCCAATTGCCTTAGCAGCAGCGAATGCGCCTTGGATACCTTCATCGTTGATTGCTACAACGACAATGTGGTGTGCGTTTGGAAGGGTAGTGAGTGCGTCCTTCATCTTGGCAAGAGCTGGCTCAAGACGACCTGCGTCGATCTTGATCAATTTGTCACCGATGGAACCGGCACCGCAAACAGCCTGGAAGCCATCGCGATATCCACTCATACGAGCTTCGTTAACAAGTCCTACACCGTAATCTTCAAGTGAAATGAATGCATCGAACTTGCAATCAAAATTCTTCTTGAAGTAGTTACCGATTGCTGTTCCAGTTACTACACCTGCATAGTGGTTGTCGGCACCCATGAATGCTGTTTGACATGGATCTTGTTCGATGTCGATTGAAATGACAGGAACGTTAGGACCGGCCTTGCAGATTGCAGCTGAAGCGGATGCAACAGGTTGGAAGTTCAGGTAGCCCTGTACTTTCTTAAGCTTGAAGGTCTTTGCGCAGTTAAGTGCTGTAGCAGCATTCAACTTGGAATCGCAGAAGACGAGCTTTGCTCCGGCCTTCTTGGCTTCACGTGCGATTGAATCGTGAACGTCCTTACCGAATCCAATTGCATCGTCGAGACCAATCAAACCGATTGTTATTCCTTTACCGCTGTTAGCAACAGCTGGACGGAAAGGAACTTGACCAGCGTTAGCTGGCATTAGCTGAACACTAAACAAAGTTGCAATCGCAAGAGTGGCTATCGCACCGATGCGAGTTTTGGAACGAGTTGCAATCTTCATACTCGACCAGACCCTTTCAATTATTAGTCGTGTATCAAATATCGATTTAGGCAGGACCTAAACTCAGTATTCGACTGGGAAAGGAATCGTTTCCTGAACTGGGTCAATAGTCAATAACCTCACGGCAAAATAACGAGATTGTTATCGTTTTTCTCTTGCCAAAAAATAGGCGTGGCAAAGCCGCTAAATTAAATCTGGGGATAGCACCGGCGAGCCGGTGAAATTATTTTTGTTCAGTTACTCGTTCTGAAATTCGATACTTGTTGATGTAATCGCGATCGAGTTCCCAACCAAGTCCAGGCTTGTCTAGCAAAGTAATGCGACCATCTTTGAGTTTGGGGCGATTGGCAATCAAGTTGTGCCAGATTGGATCGCGCATAGGGTGGAAATATTCCAAATAAGTTCCGTGAGGAATAGATGCGAGCAAATGTGCAGCAACTTGTGGTTCCTCGTGGTGAGCCATGCGTACGTCGTACACGGTTGCCATACCTGCGACTCGGCGCCACTCGGTTGGTCCACCAGACCAAGATGAATCAAAGTTACAGAAATCGATAGCTCCGGTCTCCATCAGATTACGGCAGCCGGCTGCGGAGAATTCGCTCTGTCCCGCACACACTGCGACCCCACCAACATAACGAACGTCGCGCATTGCACGATGATCGTTCTGCCATTGGCAAGGTTCTTCAAACCAAAGCAGGTTATCGTTTTCTACCAACTTGGAAAATTTGATTGCTTGTTCTGGGGTATAGCCCTGATTGGCATCTACTGCGATGCGGAAATTGTCTCCACCTACGGAACGAGCTTCTTTAAAACGCTTGGCATCATCTTCAGGTGACATGCCACCAATTTTGAATTTCATGCCAGCAAATTCTTCTTTGAGCAAATACTCAACTTCTTCGCGGATTGTTAAATCTGATCCGTAGTAACCACCGATGGTGATGACCGGAACTGAGTTGCGGTATCCGCCCCAAAGTTTCCAAAGTGGAGTTTGCAAAGAGCGACCAATGAGATCCCATAGCGTGACATCGATAGATGAGCTAGCGACCAATCCCAATCGACGATCGCGCAGAATGTCCCAAGTGGCAGGTCGGGCAATTTCCCAACAACGCTCTATGGCCGCGCCATCTTCGCCGATGAGCTTGGGTGCGATTTCGTCGTGAATGATGTCTTGAATTTCCAAAAGGGCCGCGTCTTCATCGCCAGCATAAGCCTCGCCGACCAAGCCACTAGAGGTGAAAATACGAGTAATGACGGTGGAGCGATGGGTCATTTTGTAGTGACTGCCACGATAAACCCGCTCGAGAGGTACGCGAATTGCTTCGGTTTCAATGCGGGTGATCGTTAAGTCATTCATCGCCTGCAACCCCTCTTCTTCCGATAAATAAGCCAGTTAAGGGTTTTAGGGCCCTTTACTGGAAACGTTTCTAATTTAAGTCGTTAAGGTATCGTGGTGTCAAGCGGTTACGGCTTATAAAGCAGAAATTTGTTTGATAGCCATTTTTCAAGGAAGGCGCGGTTGATGGCTAAGAAGCGAGTTCAAGGTCCAAATCAACCATCGAATATTCACGATGTTGCCGCCCGTGCCGGTGTTGCGATCTCCAGTATCTCTCGCGTTCTCTCTGGTCACCCCGATGTTTCCGAAAGCATGCGCCTGAAAGTTGAAAAAGCGGCGGCTGAACTTGGATACGAACCAGATTTTCTAGCCCAATCACTTCGGCGAGGTGCGACCAAGACCGTCGGATTCATTATTCGCGATATTTCCAACCCGTTCTTCGGGGTCATCGCCCAATACTGCGAAAAGGAACTACGGAAATTCGGTTATTCGATGTTCTTGATGATTTCTGATGAAGATACCCAGACCGAAGCCGAGAACATCACCCAACTTCGCAGAAGGCGAGTCGATGGCCTTATCGCGTCACTGGTCTCGGAAGATGCTCCGCACTTAAAAGAATCTTTGGAAAAGCTTAAATGCCCCGTTGTTCTCTTAGACCGTGAACTTCCAGGGTTTGCTGCTAGTGCCGTAATCGGTAACCACCATCAAGGTGTGCAGGATGCGGTCGCGGATTTAATCAAGCGCGGACATACCCGTATCGCTTTCATCTCCGGTAGCACCAAGGTTTATACAACTCGCGATCGTCTCAAGGGATTCAAAGCGGCATTCAAAGCTGCAAACTTGCCAGTACCTAACGACTTGATCGCTCTGAATAAGTTCGATGCTGACTACGGACAGTGGGAGACACTTCGGATGTTTTCATTGGCATCCCCTCCGACCGCATTGATAACTGGTTCGGTAGGAAGTACTTCGGGTGCTCTGCGTGCCTTGAAATCATTGAAGTTAACTCCGGGAAAGAACATCGCATTAGTTGCAATCGACGAATGGCCGATGTTTGATGTTTACGGTGGAGATCTTTCATCGGTTTACAGAAATCCAGAAGTCATCGGCCGGGAAGCTGCCAAAGTACTTTTGGAAACCCTTGCCGGTGGCAAAGCCCGGAAAGTAGTAGTAGATACTAAGTACATCGCCCGTGGTACCAGCTCCGGAGGCTTAGCAAAGAAGCGAGGATAAGTTCGTGAATGTTTATGAAGCCCTCATGCACGACCTTGCAGATGTTTCGACTCTTGTTCCCAGCGATCGACTATCAACTCTGCTCTGCGATTTTATAGTCGCAGCCCGCGCTGGAAAATTGGCGCATCAAACCGAAAATCGGATGCGATCCAGTATTGCTGGACAACTAGCAATCAACAGCAGCTTTCAAGATCGAGATGACATCGATTGGTCGGTAATGACTCATCCGGGTTCGATTATCTGGCCCGCACTTTTCGAGGTGGCATTTACGTACCCAGATCGAATTTCGAAATTCACGGATGCGGCCCTAAGTGGATATCGCACCAGCGCATCAATCGCCGCCGCCTTCGGTGCAACTCACCGCGTCAATTGGCACGTATCTACAACCGCGGGCACATTGGCAGCAGCAAGTGCTTCCAGTGTTTATCTGGGTTTATCGAGTGATCAACATGTAACTGCATTGCTTTCTGCGGCATCGAATATGGGTGGAATTGCGCGCGCTGATCGTCGTACCGGGGCCGCCATGTTCAATCGCGCGGCGGCTGCTTCCCTTGGAATTCTTGCTACTGAAAGTGCGGCATCCAATATTCCGAGTGCGACCGATATCTGGACTGGAAGTCGCAGCCTTATTGAAATCTTCGCGCTCTCAACCAGCGACAATAAACACGAAATACGATTAGGAACCGATACCTCCGGCCTTCGCCTCTTTCCGTATAACGGATTTGTTCATGGCGCAGTTCATGGGGTGTGCAACCTTCGGCGCCAATTGAGTGGCGACTTAATCAGCCTCAAAGTTGGCTTAACGAAATCTGCGATCGGAATTCTGGACGGCAGCGTTGGTGGCGATTATTGGAACGCCGCCCATTCGGTAGCCAGCGCTTGGCAAGGCGCCGATGAATTCGTGCGCGCTGAGGTTCGACCTGAAATTCTGGCGAAGGTTGAAATTTACGGAACCGATATCCCCTTCGGCGGTGCCGTCATCGAGGCAACCACCGATACTGGACAGCAATCACGGGAGATAAGAACGGCTCCTGGTACTGCTTTCAGCGATCCAGCGCATCTTGCATGGCAAGAGCAGAAGTGGGAATCCCTAATCGGTTCCAAAACCGCGCAAGCAAAAGAGCTGACCGAACTTCTGCTTGGCTCCGCGCCAACCGCAAAAGCGGTGGAAGAGGCAAAAAGCTTTTTGCTTTAGAGGCGATCTTCCAATTTGCCAGTCTGGGCGCTGCGATATGCAACTTCCAAAGCCTCGACAGTTCGGGCTCCGAGTTCGCCGGGTGATTGGTTGATGAATTCCTCGCCACGTGCGGCAGAGAGCACGGCATCAATCGGACCACGGCAGTGATAGACGCCAGCATCGTCATCGAGATCTAGCATCTGGTTCTTACCATTGCTGTACATCCAGACTGCGGCGCGTTCTAGATCGAGGAGAATCTGGCCTTTGTCGCCAATAGCTCGAACTTCAACTGCGTGAATTTTCTTATGAGCTTCGGTATGTGCCGAACCGCCAGAGAGAACTCCGATTGCTCCGTTGTCACATCGGTAGGTGATGGCGTCGTGAAGTTCAACCGGAGCGTTCATTGGATAAGACATCAAAGCAAATGCCGATTTAATACGAGCACCCGTCAACCAGAGCGCAGCGCCGAGCGCATGCGAAAGTTGTGCTTGTCCGTAGCCACCACCGGATAGAGCGGGATTGGTCCAAGTGCCTTGTTCTGGAAGTGATTCTGGCGCGGCTTCTGGATATGCGCCGGTGTTGGAAAGTAATTCGCGAGTCTGAGAAGACATGTGGATTGTCATTTGTTCGAGATTGCCAATGCCTTCTTCATCCATCAACTTCTTGGCCTTTTCCATGATGGGCATGTAATTCCAGCCAAAGGAAATAATCAGGTTCTTCTTCACGCGATCTGCCGTTTCGGTGAGATCCCACGCTTGACCTGGATCGATCGTTACTGGTTTTTCGCACATGACGTGTGCTCCGGCTTCGAGTGCTGCTTTGGCATGTTCATGATGCAAACCTGATGGGCTGCCCACAATTACTACATCGACACCAGCATCAAGCACGTCACGATAATCCTCGGAAGCGTGCTGAAACCCATATGTATCTTTGATTTTTGCCAATAATTCGGGGCCTTTGCGAGATACGGCTACTAATTCGATATCTGAATGGCGCATCAAACTGGGAAGGTGTGATGACACAACCCAACTACCGGCACCGATTACTCCAACGCGAATTTTTCCCAAAACCCTACCCCTAACGTGAAGTTTCGTTCTATCCTCGGCACAACGTAAAGACGACTAGGTAAGTTGTCAAGCATTTCTCAAATCTAATAACGCAACCATCGATCTCGGAGGTCCTCATGGAGAGAGTTTGTTTCACATTCGACATCTACGCTGGCAAAGAAGCTGAGTACAAAAAGCGTCATGATGAAATCTGGCCAGAACTTGTCGCCGAACTTGAAGCCGCCGGTTACACCAATTACACAATCTTTCAACGTGGACTAACAATGGTTGGATACTTGGAATGTGTTCCAGATAAGGCAACAGCGTTCGGCAAGATGGCAAATTCAGAAGTGAATGCAAAATGGGCCAAATGGTTTGAAGAAATTATCGTCAATCTCACCGATGGCTATGGAAATCTTTTGGAACTTAAAGAAATTTGGCATATGGATTAATTGGTAATTCAGTCCGTAACTTCCCAGTAGATTTCTCACCATATTCCGAGATCGAGGATTCACATACATGAGTAAGCGAACACATAAGGTCATCAGCATTCCAGGAGATGGAATCGGACTAGAAGTTACGCCTGCGGCAATTCGCGTTGTTAATGCGCTTGCCGAAAAACATGAATTCTCTATTCAATGGGCTGAAGTCGACTGGGGAACGGACTATTTCCGCAAGAACGGGCGCATGATGCCGGTCGATGGAATAGCCCAAATATCATTATTTGACGCTATTTTTCTAGGTGCCATCGGCGCTCCGGATGTTGCCGATACCGAAACTCTCTGGGGCTTGCTCATTCCGATTCGCCGAGAATTTGATCAATACATCAACCTGCGTCCAGTAAAAAGCTTTGAAGGTGTTCCTGGACCGCTTTCGGGAAATAAGAAGATCGACTTGGTCATCGTCCGCGAAAATACCGAAGGCGAATACTCCGAAGTCGGTGGGCGTTTTGCCCGCCAATCTCCATTCGAGACTGCGCTTCAGGTTGCAGTTTTTAGTCGCCACGGAATCGATCGTGTTACCCGTTATGCGGTTGCCCAAGCTCAAAAGCGTAAAAAGGAAATCGTCTCGGCAACCAAGTCCAATGGAATTATTCACTCAATGCCTTTTTGGGATGAAGTTGTAGCTGATGTATTAGCTGAAAATCCAGATGTGACCTACCGCAACATATTGATTGATGCTCTGGCAGCTACAATTGTTCTGGCTCCGGAAAAGTTCGATGTCATTGTTGCTTCAAATCTCTTTGGAGACATTCTGTCCGACCTTGCTGCGGCAATCGTTGGATCAATTGGAATTGCACCAAGTGGAAATATAAATCCAGAACGTCGCTTTCCTTCCATGTTCGAGCCAGTGCACGGATCAGCACCAGATATTGCGGGTAAGGGAATTGCAAATCCTGTCGGAGCATTTCTTGCAGCCGGGATGATGTTGGATCACTTGGGTGAATCTGCAGCCAGCGCAGAACTCATCGAAGTTGTAACAAAGTTGCTCAAGAATGGAATATCCACCAAAGACCTCGGTGGAACTGAAACCACCGAAAGCTTTACACAGCACACTTTGAAAAGCATCTAAAACCTACGTTTTTAGCGGGTTTTAGCGATATTAGTGCTGAGTCTAAGTTCCAGCCGATAGGGTTTGGAAATGAATTCGGGCGAATATCGTGGCACGGTAGAAACTCCGATATTTCGCGCGATTGTTCATAATCTCAAGACTTTTCCTAAAGCACTCTCGTTCAGCGCCTTCATGTCCGGCATTCTCATTGTTTTAATCTCCTCGACTGGTCCAGTTGCCATTCTTTTGCAGGCTGCAAATGCAGGTCACTTCACGGATCGCCAAACTGCTTCTTGGCTATTTGCATGTTGGGCAGGTCCTGGGCTATTTGGTTTATATCTATCTTTGCGACTTCGAATCCCAGTAATCGGTGCTTGGTCAACGCCATCGGTCGCACTTTTAGTAACAGGGCTTGCGACTCATAGCCTTAGCGACGCTGTAGGCGCGTATTTCATTTCTGCAGTCTTGATCACGGTAATTGGAATTACCGGCGTGCTTGAAAAAATCCTTTCAGTCATTCCTCGCCCAGTAATTATGGCGATGTTAGGTGGAGTGCTCTTTGATTTTGGCGTCAACATTTTTCGCACACTTCCGGAAGAACCTCTCATCGTCATTGGAATGGTTTTGGGTTATTTTGTTGCTCGCAGATTCGGATGGCGCGCACCAGTTGTAACCAGCATGGGCGTTGGATTGATATTGGCATTATTCGTCGGCGCAGTGAATCGACCGCATTTCAAAGTTGGCATCGTTCATCCTGTTTGGGTAAATCCAACTTTTTCAGTTACTGGGCTAATTACATTGGCACTTCCGTTAGCGCTATTAACTTTGACCACTCAATTCGCGCCGGGAATGGCAGTACTCACCAGCGCTGGCTATGAGGCGCCAGTCAATAAATCTTTGGTTACTGGTGGCTTGCTTTCTTTCGTCACCGCTGGCTTTCTGGGCAGTGGCGTGAATTCTGCGGCAATCACCGCTGCAATTGGTTCGGGAGAGCAAGCAGAACCTGATAAGACCAGGCGGTACAGCGCGGGAGTAGTTTGCGGCGTCGCTTACATCATCGTCGGTCTGCTGGGATCAACCATGTTGGGGCTCTTCAGCGTCCTGCCGGCTGCGATGTTGGCCGCCCTGGCAGGGTTGGGGCTATTGCCAGCAATTGCGAATTCCACCCATGAAGCGCTGGCTGATCCGGCATATCGCGAAGCCGCGTTGATTACTTTCCTAGTAACGATTTCCAACATTCACCCTTTGAAATTGGGATCTCCATTCTGGGGGCTGGTTGCCGGTTTCACCGTGCACCACATCGTCGAGTTTCGTTCACGACCATCTAAATAGTAACTCCGAGTAATTGGATTTAGTGCCAGAATAATTTCGCCTTTGAAATACAAGGAAATCGTGGAAGGCGAGGCCGGTAACCTCCCTAAAAAATCCTTCTGCGTTGGAGTCGTCGACGAAAAACGGTCCTGAATTTTCAGGGCCGTTTTTCATTTCCACAGAAAATAGAAATTCACATTTTTCCTAGCCCGTACTCTTTTTGCGATTCAACGAATCCAAACTTTGCTCGCGAGTCGTCGTGGTGTATTGGTTGCATGACAACTTTCACCAAGTTGAAGGAGCGGGTTCGATTCCTGTCGACGACTCGTCTAATTTTGGATGGCGTAACCGATTGCTAAGGAAGTGGCGACGAATAGCCACAATTGATAAGGCAACAACAAATAACCTAGTGATCGTGTAGCGCCCTTGGCAATCAAATATGCCGGCACATTGGTGAAGGCAGCAATCGCCAAGACAATGGCTGACAATGAAAGCTCGTGAGGAACGTAGAAGGTGTACGACCAGAACAAAGCAAAGGCAATGCTGGCGGCCAAGAAGCTTAAGTAAATAATGGTGTGAACCTTGGTTAGCTTGCCTGGCAAGATAACTGCTGCAACAGCCAAGACAATAAAGTTGTAAGACCAAGCAACACCAAATAACCAATCAGGTGGTTGCCATGCAGGCTTGTTAAGTGCGTTGTACCAAGATGTGCCTTGCGAGACATAATGCCCCGAACCCAAGGCGTAGATCAAGACAATGAGTAAACCGACACCAATTAAAACGTTCTTTTGATTCATTGTTTACTCCGAAATCGCAGACGCGAATTGGCTGGCATAAAGGTCGAAATAGAAACCTTTTTGCGCCATCAAAGATTCGTGGGTGCCTTGTTCAATCAATTGACCCTTATCTAAGACCAAGATCATGTCGGCATCGCGAATAGTGGACAGGCGGTGGGCGATAACAAAACTGGTGCGCCCTTTGCGCAGACGAGTCATTGCTTGTTGGACCAAGACCTCGGTGCGCGTATCTACCGAAGAAGTAGCTTCATCCAAAATCAAGATGGCAGGATCGGCCATAAAGGCGCGAGCAATGGTGATCAATTGACGTTCGCCGTTAGAGACGGTGGCATTGTCATCGGTCAGCATCGAGTCATAACCCTGCGGCAATGCGCGCAGCAAGTGGTCGATGTTGGCTGCTGTGGCTGCGGCAACCACGGCTTCGTGGCTGGGGTCTAACGAGCCAAAAGCAATGTTTTCGCGCATCGATCCCGTAAATAGCCAGGTGTCCTGCAAGACCATGCCGAATTGGCGGCGCAGATCATCGCGAGTCATATCGCGGATATCGCGACCATCCAAAGTGATGGTGCCATCCAAAATGTCATAAAAACGCATCAAGAGATTAACCAAGGTGGTCTTGCCCGCGCCGGTAGGACCAACGATGGCGATGGTTTGGCCAGGCGTTACATGCAGTGTGAAATTTTCAATAAGTGGTTGATCGTTTACATAGCGGAACGCCACATTGTCGAAGTTAATGGCGCCTGTTGCGCGACCCATAGGTGCAAGGTCAGCAGCATCGGGAGTTTCTTCTTCGGCATCCAAAAGTTCGAAGAGGCGTTCGGCGGATGCAACACCGGATTGGACCATATTCATCAATCCCGCAATTTGGGCTAGCGGCATTCCGAATTGGCGCGAGTATTGAATGAATGCCTGAACATCGCCCAAGGACATCGAGCCCGTGGCAACCATGTAACCACCTATGACGGTGATCGCAACATAAATGAGGTTAGAGACCAAGGCGGTAACGGGTTGAATAAGGCCGGAAATAAATTGAGCACGGAAGCTGGATTCATAAAGTTTTTCGTTGAGTTCTGAGAATTGCTCAATCGCCTTTTCGCGGTGGCCGAACACTTTTACCAGCGAATGGCCGGTGTGCATCTCTTCAACGTGGCCATTCAACTTGCCAGTCCAATCCCATTGCGCAATAAATTGGCTTTGAGATTTCTTGGCAATTTTGATCGAGAAGAACATCGAAAGCGGAATGGCTATTAGTGATACGAGAGCCAAAATCGGGCTGATCCAGAGCATCATGGCCAGAACTGAAAGGACGGTCAGAATCGAGTTAAGAATCTGCGACAAACCTTGTTGCAAAGAGTTAGAGATATTGTCGACGTCATTAGAAATTCGACTGAGTAAGTCACCTCGAGATTGACCATCAAAGTATTTCAGTGGCAGGCGGCCGATCTTCTCTTCAGACTTTCGGCGCAAACGGAAGACGGTGCGCTGGGTGACGCCGGCCATCAAATAAGCCTGAATCCACATAAACAAGGAAGCGACGACATAAAGAACTATCGCCAAAATGAGTAAACGTGAGATGGCGTTGAAGTCGATGCCTTTGCCCGGCACAACCGAACTCTTGGCCAACATGTCGGCCAAGCGATCTTGATGGGTGGCGCGCAATTGGGCGACAGCTTGGGATTTAGAGATCCCGGATGGCAATTTGCGCCCCAAAAAGCCATAAAAGACGTAGTTAGTGGCTCGGCCCAGAATCTTGGGACCGAAGGAACCAATAACGACCGCAGTCGTGATCAACGACAAGACGGTGATCAAGATGGTGCGTTCGGGCTTTAACTCGGCAAGAAGGCGCTTGAGAGAACCTTTGAAATCTTTAGATTTGGCAGGTGGGCCACCCATCATTCCCGCCATGGGTCCGCGCATGGGACCAGGTGGTCGAGTGGTGTCAGGACGTCGGTTGCTCATGCTGCCTCATCCGGACTTAATTGCGAGAAGACAATCTCTTTATAGATGTCGCAGCTCTTCATTAATTCGTGATGAGTGCCGACGCCGACGATCTTGCCGTAATCCAAAACGATAATTTGATCGGCCTGCAAAATAGTACTGACTCGTTGGGCGACGACAATCGTGGTGGTGGTTTTGTTCTGCTCTTCCAGAGCCGCCCGCAATTTGGCATCGGTGGTGTAATCCAAAGCCGAGAAGCTGTCATCTAGTAGAAAGATCTTGGGCTTGCGAATGATCGCGCGCGCAATCGAAAGGCGTTGGCGCTGGCCACCTGAGAAGTTGGTGCCACCTTGAGCCACACGTGCTTCTAGTTTCTCCGGAAGTTCGTCGATGAAATCATTTGCTTGCGCAGTCTCTAGCGCCGCCCATAATTCTTCATCAGTGGCGTTCTTATCGCCGTAACGCAGGTTGTCGGCAACGGTGCCACCAAAGAGGAAAGCGCGTTGGGGAACCAGACCGATCTCGGACCAGATGCCTTCCAAAGATTGATCGCGGACATCGATGCCATCCATCAAGATGCAACCTTCGGTCACATCAATGAATCGCGGAATTAAATTAAGAAGCGTGGACTTTCCGCTGCCGGTACTGCCCACAATCGCAGTAACTTGCCCGGGCTTTGCGGTGAAGGAAATGTCGGTCAGAACTGGTTGCTCGGCTCCGGGGTAGCGAAATTCAACGCCTTTAAATTCGACTAAACCTAAGCGTTTTTCGGGCACCTTTGGGGTCAAGGTGTCCACGACTGAGGATTCGGTATCCAAAACTTCTTCAATGCGCTCGGCGCTGGCTGCGGCTCTGGGAATCATCAAAGACATCATGATTGCCATCATGACGCTGCCGAGGATCTGCATGATGTATGCCAAGAACGCGGTCAGATTGCCGATGGGCATTGATCCGGTGTCAACTAGCTTTCCGCCAAAGTAGATGACGGCCACGCTGGATAAGTTCATGATCAACATCAACGACGGAAACATAATCGCGAAGGTGCGCGTAACACTGAGCGATGTGTTCATGAGATCGGTATTTGTTTCGGCGAAACGCTCTTCTTCGAATTTTGTTTTTACAAATGCGCGAATGACACGAATACCGCTGATTTGTTCGCGAAGAACTAAGTTGATGCGATCAATCTTGACCTGTAGAACACGAAAGAGCGGAACGATACGGCGCAACAATAAGAAAATCATGACGCCCATAACTGGTACGACGAAGAGCAAGAGTCCAGAAAGTTTTACATTGGTGCGCAGCGCCATGACAACGGCGCCGATTCCAGTAATCGGGGCGGCGACCATCATGGTCAACCCCATAAACAAGACCATCTGAACTTGTTGGACGTCGTTCGTATTTCGAGTGATTAATGAAGGCGCACCGAACTTGTTGAGCTCGCGCGCTGAAAAGCGTTCAACAGCAGCAAAGACACCGCTGCGCAGATCACGTCCAAAAGCCATAGATATCTTGGAAGCCAAATAAGCGATCCAAATGGATGCGGCCATAATCAGTGCGGAGGCGCCTAACATGATGGCACCGATACGCCAGATATATCCAAGATCCCCTTTTGCTACACCATTATTAATCAGGTCAGCGTTGAGGCGGGGAAGGTAAAGGTTGGCGATGGCCTGAATCAGCAACAAGAGGAGAACTAAATAAATAATCCGCTTGTAGGGGCGTAAGAAATCTCGCAATATCCGAACTAGCACCCAGGCGACCTCGCTTTCGCCATAATCCTAGTCGGCTAGGAACTTGGTGCGTTCTCTATTTAGCTAGGCTCTCATCACTGACTTGGGCTTGGAGCAAACTCCAGAATTGGCTTTCACGCTCTGCTAGATCTAAATCGTCAACGATGGCAGGAGCATCTGGTCCAAACAACTCCTGGAATCGCTCTTCTAAGGGAGCGCGTTCGGCGTGATTGAGCCCGCCGTAAATATTGTTGGGCAAACCTTCTTCAACTGCAAAATGAAGGCAAGCAACCTTTACATCGCACTTTGCACAACGCTTCCTCGTCGCTTTGTCTTGAGGCGTATCCCATGGTGTGAAGGAATCGAGTGGATAAAAGAGGTGAGAACTATTTGCCGCATCAGTCCGGCGGTGAATGCGAGCGCGCGTGATATCGCATGCCTCGCCAAACCCATACTTGGCACGCAGCGAGCAAAACTCGCTTAAATCGAACTTTCTTGGATTACTCACAGATCCCCCGTCGTTAAGG
>JBAXAO010000035.1:0-13168 GCA_037142435.1 Actinomycetes bacterium
CGCTCCCGCTGAAGGCTCCCGTCCGCTCCCGCTGAAGGCTCCCGTCCGCTCCCGCCAGCCGTTTTAGGTCCGCACAGGGGCTATACTTTGAGTCAGCGTTCAGCGCGTCGAGCGGTTTTTAGTAGTTGCCAAAAACCTTAATTTCTCGTCATCGCAGCGAGTGCTAAGAATTTCAGAAAGACCCCGGTTTTTCTGCGCATTATTTAACGCAAAAAGTGTCTCCACCTGGAGGCCCAGAGCAGTACTTGACTTAGTTTTTAGCACTATCTGCTGAGAAGGCTAAGCCAAAGTACCTAAGACAAGGATTTGGTGTTATGGCTATTGAGCCAAAAACCCCGCGTAAGCGGGCAGTTAAGAAAGTTGCGCCTAAGGTCAAGGCCGAAGCGAGCGCAACCCCCACTACAGAGGCTCTAGAGCCCAAGCCCGCTGCCAAGCGCGCCAAAAAGGCCGTAGTCGCAGTTCCCCAAGAGGCAAAAGCTCCCGTTGTAGCTGTTGCTAAGGCCACCGCCCCGGTTCCAGTACCCCTATTTCAAGCCGCTCCGGTTGAGCCGGTTGCCAAAAAGGCGCCAGCTCGCAAACCTCGAGTTGAAGCCCCGGAAGCAGAAGCTGAGGCAGCTGACTCAGGTCCAGCAACTGATGAAGCCACCCAAGAACGTCGCCGACGCCGTCGTGGTGGTCGTGGTCGACGCCGAAGTGGTCGCGAAACCACTGGTGAAGCCAGTGATGACTCGCGCGATTCAGATACCGATGAAGAACTCGATCCAGGCGCATTAGATAACGAAGATGGCTCCTCCGATGGTGAAGGTGGAGATTCTTCTACTCATCGTCGCCGTCGCCGTCGCCGTTCGCAGAGTGATGGCATCACTCCTGGTGAAACCGTTGACGAAGATGGAGTTCCAGTTGTCGTCAAAGTACGTGAACCACGTACGCGCGAATCTCAGCCAACTCGCACTGATCGCTCTAGTCGTAACGACCGAAGTGATCGCGGAGATCGCAACGACCGCGGTACTCGTGACAAATACGATCGTCGCAATAATCGCCGCGACCGCGAACCTCGTGATTTCACACGTCGCCGAGGCACCATCATCACCGAATCAGAATTTCTTGCACGTCGTGAATCCGTCGATCGCGAAATGCTGGTTCGCCAAATGGGCGATCGCACGCAGATTGCCGTTCTTGAAGACAAGATTATGGTCGAGCACTACGTCAACCGAAATAGCAATATTTCTTATGTAGGTAACGTTTATCTCGGTCGAGTGCAGAACGTTCTTCCATCTATGGAAGCGGCATTCGTTGACATTGGCAAAGGCCGTAACGCAGTTCTCTATGCTGGTGAAGTTAACTGGGATGCTGCTGGTTTAGCCGATGGTCACCCGCGCAAAATCGAACACGTTCTCAAAACTGGCCAGCCAGTATTAGTTCAGGTCACCAAAGACCCAATCGGTCAAAAAGGTGCGCGTTTAACTAGCCAGATCTCTCTTCCTGGACGCTACTTGGTTTACGTACCAGGTGGTGAAATGAGCGGTATCAGCCGTCGTCTGCCAGAGCAAGAGCGTTCTCGCTTGAAGAGCGTTCTCAAGAATTTAATTCCGGAAGAAGCTGGCGTGATTGTTCGCACTGCATCTGAAGGCGCATCTGAAGAAGAACTCGAGCGCGATGTCATTCGCTTGAAGGCGCAATGGGAAGATATCGAGAAGAAGGCGGCATCATCAAGTACTTCTGCGCCATCTCTTCTTTATAGCGAGCCCGATCTCACAGTTCGCGTTATTCGCGATATCTTCAATGAAGATTTCCGCAAACTTGTGGTTCAAGGTGATCAAGCTTGGGAAGATATCAACAACTATCTCGGTCACATCGCCCCAGAATTAACCGCGAAAATTGAACGTTGGACTGGCGCACGCGACATGTTCACCGAAAATCGCATTGAAGAACAATTGGCCAAGGCTTTTGATCGTAAGGTGTACTTACCTTCTGGTGGCTCACTCGTTATTGATCGCACTGAAGCCATGATTGTTATCGACGTTAATACCGGAAAGTTCATTGGCAAGGGCGGAAACCTCGAAGAGACCGTCACCAAGAACAACCTAGAAGCTGCCGAAGAAATTGCCCGTCAACTTCGCCTACGCGATATGGGTGGAATTATCGTTATTGACTTCATCGATATGGCCTTGGAATCAAACCGCGACCAGGTACTTCGCCGGTTGGTCGAATGCCTAGGGCGCGATCGCACCAAGCATCAGGTTGCCGAAGTGACCTCGTTGGGTCTAGTCCAAATGACGCGCAAGCGTGTTGGCCAAGGACTGATCGAAGCCTTCTCGACCACCTGTGAAAGCTGTGGCGGTCGCGGAATTCATATTCACTCCGAGCCGGTCCGAAAGGTCGCTTTAGAGAAGGATATGGAGCAACGCTATGTCCATCAGGTTGAGGATGAAGAAGTCGAAGCTCCCGAGGCCGAAGTCGAGGTAGAAATCGCTACTGTGGTTGAAACCCCTTCTGAGCCCATCGCTGAAGGTGCCGCCGCAGAACCTCGTGGCAGCCAGCCGCGCAAGCGTCGCCGAGCGGTCAGTACCGGGATTATTACCCCTTCCTAAGAGGCGGTTTTGCTCCCAGTTTGACCCGAGAGCAGGGACTTCCGTACCCTTACCCTCTGCCCACATTTAGTTGGGGCTAGTTTTTGCTGGATTTTTAGTTGTTCTCTGTTTTATCTAGTGCTTGAAAAATGGAAAGGTGTCACCGTGTACGCGATTGTAAAAGCTGGCGGCCGTCAAGAGAAGGTTGCCGTTGGCGACACAGTTGTAGTCGATCGTATCGATGCTGCTATTGGTGCATCGGTCTCTTTCCCTGCAGTACTTCTTGTAGATGGTGCCGATGTCACTTCTGATGCCAAGGCTCTTGCCGGCGTCAAAGTAACTGGCGAAATTCTTGCCGAGCAAAAGGGTCCAAAGATCGACATCCTTCGCTACAAGAATAAGACGGGTTACCGCCGTCGTTCAGGTTTCCGTTCACAACTAACGCGGGTTCTTATCACCGCGATCAACAAGTAGGGGGTGCAGACTCATGGCAAGTAAAAAGGGTGTCTCGTCTACGCGCAACGGTCGCGATTCAAACGCTAAGTATCTTGGTATCAAGCGTTATGCAGGACAGGTAGTAAAGAGTGGAGAGATTTTGGTTCGCCAACGCGGAACCGTCTTCCACCCTGGTAACAATGTTGGCATCGGTAAAGATGACACTCTCTTCGCACTTTCGGCTGGTTCAGTTGAATTCGGTCGTGCACGTGGTCGCAAGGTAGTCAACATCGTTCCGGTTCCTGTTGCCTAAATAGCGGATATTTTTAGACGGGTCCGCGTTTGCGGGCCCGTTTTTTTATTTTAACAAGAATGGAGATGATGACATGGCAACATTCGTTGATCGTGTAACGCTCCATGCTTCTGCAGGATCTGGCGGCGACGGTTGCGTTTCTGTACACCGCGAAAAGTTCAAGCCACTTGGTGGCCCTGATGGCGGTAATGGCGGCCGTGGCGGAGACATCATCCTGGTCGTCGATCAAGGCGTAACCACACTTCTCGATTTTCACCATTCACCTCACCGTCGCGCTACCAATGGAAAATTGGGCTACGGAGATTGGTGCAATGGTGCCGAAGGCAAAGACCTGATTCTCTCTGTACCTAATGGCACAGTTGTAAAAGATGGAGAGGGCACAGTTCTTGCCGATCTGATTGGCATCGGAACTCGATTCGTTGCTGCCCAAGGCGGAAAGGGCGGGCTCGGAAACTCTGGCCTAGCTTCTTCAAAACGTCGTGCTCCAGGTTTTGCCCTCAAGGGCGAGCCCGGCGAAGAACGCACACTTACTCTTGAGCTCAAAAGCGTGGCTGATATTGGCCTCATCGGCTATCCCAGCGCCGGTAAATCATCGTTGATCGCTGCAATCTCGGCTGCCAAGCCCAAGATTGCGGACTATCCCTTCACCACTTTGGTTCCTAACTTGGGCGTCGTCCAAGCCGGCGCCATGCGCTTCACCGTCGCTGATGTACCAGGACTTATTCCAGGGGCCAGCGAAGGTAAGGGTCTTGGGCTGGAGTTCTTGCGTCACGTCGAGCGTTGCGCTGCATTAGTTCATGTGTTGGACTGCGGAACTCTAGAAACCGATCGCGATCCTGTTAAAGATTTCGACATTATCGAGGCTGAACTTTCTCACTACGGTGGGCTTTCTGAACGTCCTCGAATTATCGCTCTCAACAAAGTTGACCTTCCAGATGGCAAGGCTATGGCTGACATGGTTCAGCCTATTTTCGAAGAGCGCGGTTACACCGTGTTTCAAGTTTCTGCAGCCAGCCACATTGGTTTGCAGGAATTGAACTATGCGATGGCGCGCATCATTGAAGAAGTTCGCAAGAACGAAGCCAAGGAAGAGAAGACTCGAATTGTGCTTCGCCCAGTAGCGGTCAATGAATCTGGATTTACAGTAACCGCCAACGAAGATGGATCTTTCTCTGTTCAAGGAATCAAGCCCGTTCGCTGGGTTCGCCAAACCGATTTTGGCAATGCCGAAGCCATTGGCTATTTAGCAGATCGACTCGCCATGTTGGGCGTCGAAAGAGAACTCTTCAAGAAGGGTGCCAAAGCTAAGAGCGAAGTTCGTATTGGTGAAGGCGATGATGCTGTTATCTTCGATTGGGAACCAACGATCGAAGCCGGCGCCGAACTTCTTGCAGGAATCCGTGGTTCAGATCGCCGTTTGGAATCTCCTTGGGCTGGTCAATACGTTGAAGATGAAGTCGATGTTCTCAACGATGATGAAATCGCCATGCAATGGGAGTACAACGTTGCCGATCCTAAAGATCCGAGGGTTGAAGGCGAAAAATGAGCCGTGATCTTGTTGCCTCTGCTAAGCGCATCGTCATCAAAGTAGGTTCATCCACCCTGACTGGCAAAGCCGGTTCTGCGCTAGACCTCAATGCAGTTAACGCATTGGTTGATTGCGTTTCACATCTCAAGGCCGAAGGCAAAGAGGTCGTTGTTGTCTCCTCGGGTGCAATTGCCGCTGGTTTGGCACCGCTGAAATTATCGGCACGTCCTAAAGACCTTGCTACTCAACAAGCTGCCGCTTCTGTCGGACAAGGATTGTTGATTGCCAGCTACAACGAATCTTTTGCTAGACATGATGTGATTGCATCACAAGTATTACTTACGATTGAAGATGTAGTTCGCCGGTCCCATTATCAAAATGCCCAGCGCACTCTTTTCCGATTGATCCAACTTGGCGTCGTTCCAGTCATTAACGAAAATGATTCCGTCGGAACTTCTGAAATTCGCTTTGGTGATAACGATCGTCTGGCAGCACTTGTTTCTCATCTCATTGGCGCCGATCTCCTGGTGCTCTTAACCGATATTGACGGTCTTTACGATGCCCCGCCTTCTCACGGTGGTTCACAACGCATTTCTGAAATTAAATCGATGCGCGATGTCGGCGATCTTGAAATCGGCGGTGTCGGATCTTCCGGTGTCGGCAGCGGTGGCATGATCACCAAGATTGAAGCAGCGCGCATTTCCACCGGCGCCGGCATTCCTATGTTGCTCACTACGTTAACCGATGTGGGGGATGCCCTTCGCGGAGATGACCTGGGTACTTATTTCCATGCAAGTAGCGATCGCAAACCGTCGCGATTGTTATGGCTTGCCCATGCCGCAACCCCACATGGCAGATTGATTTTAGATAAAGGCGCTGTTCTGGCCATTCGCGAACGAGGCGTCTCCTTACTTCCTGCCGGAGTTACCGCTGTCGAAGGAACCTTCATCGCTGGCGATACCGTCGAACTTGCCTCTCAAACAGGAGAAGTAATCGCGCGAGGACTGGTCGCTTTTGATTCGGATGAAATCCCGCAGATGCTGGGACGTTCGACAAAGGAACTAGCTGCAGCCCTTGGCCCTGAATACGAACGCGAACTCGTTCACCGCGATGATTTGGTTTTGCTCTAACCCCTAGAAATTTTTAGCAAGACCTTTGCTGTTTCAACTTCAGGATCGCCATCGGTTGGGTTATCGCTGAGTTTTACAATCACTGTTCGCGTTGATGGATCGGTGAAAATATATTGACCGTGCAAGCCCAGGGCCAGATTAATTCCAGGGAATGGGTGCCACACCTGCGCGCTATAGCCCCACGAGTGGTCCAAGGTCACGGCTGGTGTGCTGATGCGATTGAGCCAAGCGGTGCTAATAATTTGATGCGATCCGGTGTACCCACCATTGATCATGGCTAGACCCACTTTTGCGTAGTCACGGGCTGCGGCGTTAAAGCAACAGAAAGTCTTTTCTTGTCCGCCGACATGATCCACATTCCAAGTTGCTGGATATTGAGCCCCCACGGCTTGCCAGACATTTTGACTGAAGTAATCAGCCACGCGCATACCAGTTACCTTGTGGACGATCATGCCGAGAAGCTGAGTATTGACGCTGCGATATTCGGCCTTGGTGTCCGGGGCTTCAA
Organism: Actinomycetes bacterium; assembly: GCA_037142435.1. Lineage (GTDB taxonomy): Bacteria > Actinomycetota > Actinomycetes > Nanopelagicales > Nanopelagicaceae > CAIMZW01. Next base: position 6,485 of record JBAXAO010000035.1, read on the forward strand.
ACATTTTGCGATTATGTTTTAGAAAAAAGTTAAGGTCAGTCGTGGCGTACATCTGGGCGATTCCAACACCCCACCCCGATGGACCGGTGGGGTAGTTGTCTGACACGCCAATGCCGCTCTCCATATCAAGTAACGATTGAATGGTGACTTGATCGAAGGAAGTTCCAGTTTTGTATTGTGGGAAGAAGTGAACGAAAGTGTCGCTCTCGTGAATCTTTCCAGCCTCGATCAGATGCCCGATCAAAATGGAGGTCATGGTCTTTGCAACCGAATAAGAAGGAAGTTGCGTGCTGGGAAGAATCCCCTTCTTGTAATACTCGTAAGTTATAACGCCATTACGCACAACAATAAAAGCATTGGTGTTGGTCTTATCTAAGAATTCTTGCCAAGCCAAGGTGCCCGTGGACCACGGAACAGTGGCGGGCATCGATTCGGCGGCCGTTGGCCACGCTATAGGTGACGCCGCTGGCGCGATGATGTGAGCGGGCATCAAGGTCGGAGTCTTAGAAGCCGGAGCCAGTGCTAACCGCACGGATGCGATGGGGTTGGGATAGTGGATGTAATGGGTAAAGGCGGTGAGCAGAAAGCCCAAGGCGGCAACGACGATCAGCAGATTTCGGAGGGCACGAAATAAACGTTTCATGAGGCGAGCCTAATCACCTCTAGGCTTGGCGTATGGATTCAGTTGCGTTAATTAAAGAACTGGCGGAGAAAGCTCGGCTGGCTGGTCGAACCTTGGTCGCAGCTTCCGCAGAAGAACGAGTCCGAGCTCTTGAGGCGATCGCCACAGAAATCGAAGAGTCGCAGCCAGAAATTTTGGCGGCCAATGCCGAAGATTTGGCGCGAGCCGATGCAGAAGGTATGGCGGCTTCTATGCGAGATCGACTTCTCCTTAGCCCAGCCCGCATTTCTGGAATTGCAGATGGTGCTAGGCAGGTTTCGCGTTTGCCCGATCCGCTAGGTAAAACGATTCGGGAAAGCACCTTGCCTAATGGACTCCACCTGCAGCAACTGACTGTGCCTTTTGGTGTTGTCGGAATGGTCTATGAAGCCCGCCCCAACGTAACCGTGGATGCTGCTGTTATCTTGTTGATGTCAGGAAATTCTGCCTTGCTTCGTGGATCTTCAACAGCGGCCGCCAGCAATCAGGTCTTGGTGAATGTAATGCGACGTGCGCTGGCCACAACAGAGATTTCTCCCGATGTGATTCAACTTGTACCTTCGCATGATCGATCGACCGTTCAGGCGTTATTGCATGCACGTGGCCAGGTAGATCTGGTTATTCCTCGGGGGAGCGCAGCTTTGATTCGGACAGTGGTGGACGACTCCACCGTGCCAACGATTGAAACCGGTGCCGGTGTCTGCCATGTTTATGTCGATGCCAATGCCGATTTAGCTAAGGCTTTGCCAATTCTCATTAACTCAAAAACACATCGTCCAAGTGTTTGCAACGCAGCGGAAACGCTCTTAGTCCATGAATCAGTGGCGGATTCATTTCTGCCCATTGCCCTACGAGCACTTTCAGATGCTGGAGTAGTTCTCCACTGTGACGAGCGATCTCTGGCTTCCGCGCAGCAGGAAAATCTCAAGGCCCAATTGGCGACCGAAGAAGATTGGTCCACTGAATACAACTCCCTAGAGATGAATGTGGCGGTAGTGCCATCGCTCTTGGCGGCTTCAGACCATATTCACAAATATGGAACCAATCACACCGAAGCCATCGTTACCGAGTCTCAGGAAAGCGCCGCCAAATTTGTGGCACTTTCCGACTGTGCCGCGGTGATGATTAACGCTTCGACTCGTTTTACCGATGGCGAACAAATGGGTTTTGGCGCCGAAATCGGCATCTCCAATCAGAAATTGCACGCCCGCGGCCCGATGGGACTCGAGCAGATGACCACGACCACCTGGATCGTCTCCGGAAATGGCCAAATTCGCTCCTGATTTAAAGGGCGATAAGGTGAGCCTATGACCGCTATTTCACGCGATGAAGTCGCGCATTTGGCCATGCTGGCCCGTATCGAAATGACCGATTCTGAACTAGATCACCTCGCCTCCGAGATGGATGTCATCTTGGGCGCAGTCGCCCGAGTTCAAGAAGTCGCCGGCCAAGACGTGCCACCGACCTCGCACCCGTTGGCGCTCTCGAATGTTTTCCGTGACGACGTGGTCATCCCCAGCCTCACTCCAGAAGAGGCCCTTTCTGGCGCCCCGGCCAAAGCAGATCAGCGTTTCAAGGTGCCACAAATTTTGGGAGATGCCGAATGATTCGCAATTCTGCGTCGGTTATGGCAGAGGCTCTGGCTAAAAAAGAGATCACCTCGGTCGAACTCACTCAACTTCATTTGGATCGAATCGATGCGGTCGATTCGCACGTTCATGCCTTCTTGCATGTGGACCGCGAAGGCGCGTTATCTCAAGCTGCTGCAGTTGATGCCAAGCGCGCTGCCGGTGAAAAACTCAGCCCCCTTGCCGGAGTTCCCTTAGCCCTAAAAGATGTCATGACCCAAAAGGGCATTCCCACAACAGCAGGTTCCAAAATCTTGGAAGGCTGGCGCCCACCTTACGACTCGACCGTAGTTTCCCGCCTCAAAGCCAATGGCATTGTCATTTTAGGCAAAACCAACATGGACGAATTCGCCATGGGATCATCGACCGAGAATTCTGCTTATGGCACTACCCACAATCCCTGGGATCTCGATCGCATTCCTGGCGGTTCAGGTGGTGGATCTGCTGCCTCTTTAGCCGCATTTGAAGCGCCTCTTGCCATCGGAACTGACACTGGTGGATCTATCCGCCAACCAGCCGCTGTCACCGGAACAGTCGGAGTAAAGCCGACTTATGGCGGAGTCTCTCGGTATGGGCTGATCGCCTTCTCCTCAAGTTTGGATCAAGCCGGTCCCTGCGCTCGCACAGTCTTGGATGCTGCCTTGCTTCATGAAGCTATTGCTGGATACGACAAAAAGGATTCCACCAGCATCAACGCGCCTGTTCCTGCAGTTGTGGCCGCGGCAAAAAAGCTTGATGTCAAAGGCTTGAAAATTGGCGTTGTAAAAGAACTTTCTGGTGATGGCTATCAAGCCGGAGTCCGATCACGTTTTGATGAAGCGCTACAAGAATTAGTGGCTGCTGGCGCCGAAATTGTTGAAGTCTCCTGCCCCAATTTTGAATACGCACTTGCCGCTTATTACTTAATCGCACCAAGCGAAGCTTCTTCCAACTTAGCTCGTTTTGATTCGATGCGTTATGGCATCCGCGTAGGCGATGATGGCAATGCCGGTGCCGAGGAAGTTATGAAAATGACGCGCGAAGTCGGCTTCGGCAAAGAAGTAAAGCGTCGCATTATCTTGGGAACTTACGCACTCTCATCTGGTTACTACGATGCTTATTACGGCAGCGCTCAAAAAGTTCGCACTCTGATCGTCCAAGATTTCGCAAAAGCATTTGCCCAGGCAGATGTTCTGGTTTCACCCACCTGCCCAACCACTGCATTTAAAATTGGTGAGAAGAGCGATGATCCTTTGGCTATGTATCTCAATGACATCGCAACAATTCCGGTCAACATGGCTGGCGTCGGTGGCATGAGTTTGCCAGCCGGTCTTTCGCCTGATGATGGTCTTCCTGTTGGTTTCCAAATTATGTCTGCCGCGATGAAAGATGACTTGATGTATCAAGTTGGTGGCACATTGGAAGCGGCTCTTCTTTCCAAATGGGGCGCTCCCATCCTTTCTCAAGCACCAGCATTGGCGACCAAATAATGGCACTGACATTTAACGACGCAATCGCTAAGTACGAGCCGACACTAGGCTTGGAAGTTCACGTCGAACTCAACACGCTTTCCAAAATGTTCTGCGGCTGCGCCACCGAATTTGGAGCCGAGCCCAATACTCAAACCTGCCCAGTATGTTTAGGACTTCCTGGATCACTGCCCGCGGTCAACGGCAAAGCCATCGAAAGTTCGATTCTCATTGGCCTGGCCCTCAATTGCTCCATCGCACCTTTTAGTCGCTTTGCCCGCAAAAACTATTTCTACCCAGATATGCCTAAGAACTTTCAAACCTCACAGTTCGACGAGCCCATCTGCGTCAACGGATACCTTGATGTCGAAATTGAAACTGACGAAGGTATGAAGGTTTTCCGCGTCGAAATTGAGCGCGTCCACATGGAGGAAGACACCGGCAAGTCATTGCACGTGGGTGGTGCCACCGGTCGAATTCACGGCGCCGAATATTCATTATTGGATTACAACCGCGCGGGTATCCCGTTGGTTGAAATCGTCACCAAGATAATTCCTGGTACTGGTAAATATGCTCCGCAAGTTGCTCGCGCCTATGTCACCGAACTCCGCGACATTCTGCGATCGCTCGGTGTTTCTGATGTGAAGATGGAGCAAGGCTCACTTCGCTGTGACGCCAACGTTTCGCTGGCCGCAATTGGTTCCGGAAAATTGGGAACTCGAAGTGAAACCAAGAACGTTAACTCACTTCGCTCGGTCGAGCGTGCGGTTTCCGGTGAGATGGTCCGTCAAGCTAATCGTCTGGAAAAGGGCGAACGTATTGTTCAAGAGACTCGCCATTTCCTCGAAGAGAGCGGTGAAACCCGCCCTGGTCGTTCGAAAGAACAAGCCGAGGATTATCGTTATTTCCCAGAACCAGATTTGGTTCCGGTTACTCCCGATGCCGACTGGATTGAAACCCTTCGGGCAACGCTGCCCGAGAAGCCATCACTTCGTCGCAAGCGACTGAAGACCGAGTGGAACGTCCCTGATAAAGAGATGACCTCCATGGTCAATGCCGAACTTCTCGACACGGTCGAAGAAACCGTTCTTTTAGGCGCAGATCCAACGAAAGCCCGCAGTTGGTGGTTGGGCGAAATTTCTCGCTTGGCCAATGAAAAGGAAGTTGCTCCAACTTCATTGATTACTCCCGCGCAAGTTGCCGAAGTAATTGCACTTATTGCCTCTGGTGATCTCACCGACAAATTGGCTCGCCAAGTTGTCGAAGGAGTTATTTCTGGCGAAGGTACCCCGGCTGAAGTAATTGAAAAGCGCGGCCTCAAAGTCGTCTCCGATGACTCAGCACTTATGGTTGCTATCGAAGCGGCCATTGCTGCGCAACCTGATACAGCAGAAAGAATTCGCGGTGGAAATATTCCAGCGGCTGGTGCCTTGATTGGTGCGGTCATGAAGGCAACCGGCGGTCAAGCAGATGCTGCCAAGGTTCGCGAATTATTGTTAAAGCATTTAGGTCAGAGTTAAACACCAGTTACAAATAGGGGAGCGCACATGAGTAATTCCATGAAGCCACGTTCAGGGCTGGTTACTGACGGAATGGAACGTGCGCCAGCGCGTGGAATGTTGCGTGCGGTTGGAATGCAAGATGATGACTTTGCTAAACCACAGATCGGCATTGCTTCTTCGTGGAATGAAATCACTCCATGCAATCTCTCATTAGACCGCTTGGCAAAGGCTTCACGCCAAGGTGTCATTGATGCCGGTGGTTTCCCCATGCAATTTGGCACGATCTCGGTATCCGATGGTATTTCCATGGGACACGAAGGAATGCACTTCTCTTTGGTTTCGCGTGAGGTCATCGCCGATTCCGTCGAGACGGTGATGCAGGCCGAACGCCTCGATGGCATGGTCACGTTTGCAGGTTGCGATAAATCTTTGCCCGGCATGATGATGGCTGCGGCTCGTATCGATGTCGCGAGCGTTTTTGTTTATGCCGGTTCAACTTTGGCCGGAAGCGTTGATGGCAAGGATGTCACCATCATCGATGCGTTTGAAGCTGTAGGGGCCTGCGCCCGCGGTCTTATTTCGCAAGAGCAAGTAGACAAGATCGAACGCGCCATTTGTCCTGGCGAAGGTGCTTGTGGTGGCATGTACACCGCCAACACCATGGCTGCAGTTGGAGAAGCAATTGGTCTCTCCCTTCCGGGTTCGGCATCCCCTCCTGCTGTCGATCGTCGTCGCGATGATTACGCAGTTAAGGCAGGTGCTGCTGTTGTTGAATTAATTCGTCAAGGAATTACCGCCCGCACCATCTTGACCAAGAAGGCATTTGAAAATGCAATTACAGTCGTCATGGCACTGGGTGGATCTACCAATGCAGTACTTCATCTTTTAGCGATTGCTAATGAGGCTGAAGTTGATCTGACTTTGGAAGATTTCCAACGCATCAGCGAGAAGACTCCGCTGCTCGGCGATCTCAAACCCTTTGGCAAATATGTGATGACCGATATCGATCGCGTTGGCGGAATTCCGGTCGTGCTTCGCGCACTACTCGATGCTGGATTACTGCACGGCGATTGCATGACCGTCACCGGCAAGACGATGGCCGAAAACTTGGCACACATCACTCCATTAGATCCCGATGGTGATGTGCTTCATGCCGTAAAGAATCCACTTTCTGCCGGTGGTGGAATCACCATTCTTAAAGGTTCACTCGCCCCTGAAGGCGCAGTCTGCAAAACCGCAGGTGTGGGCATCGATCTCTTCGAGGGTCCAGCGCGCGTATTCGATCGCGAGCAAGGCGCAATGGATGCATTGGAGAACGGAACGATCGTTGCCGGAGATGTCGTTGTGATTCGCTACGAAGGACCTAAGGGTGGTCCCGGAATGCGCGAAATGTTAATGATTACCGGAGCCATCAAGGGCGCGGGTCTGGGTAAATCCACCTTACG
>JBAXAO010000036.1:0-13016 GCA_037142435.1 Actinomycetes bacterium
GTCGCAATCAGAACTTCTGAAAGCACCAAGGACCCCGCAGTGATGACATCAACCCGTCCCGAGTGCATATAGCCAAGGGAGGCGATCTGATCGCGATCCATCGATTGAAACATTGCAGCGACTTCATGGACTTTGCTGGCAGGAATTCGAGATAGGTGAATTGCATAGCGATCGTAGACATCAAGACCCAAGGCTGCAGCAGCAACGGTAGTGGCGGTTCCGGCAACAGCTACCAAAGTCGCGGATTGAGTAATCGGGACAACCTCGGTGGCAAGTGCAATTGCTTCCTGGATGTCATGTCGTGCGGCCGCTAGCTGTGCAGAAGTTGGCGGCTGGCTTTGTAGGTGCCTTTCCTTCATTCGAACACAACCAATATTGACGCTGCGGGCAAATTCAACCTGAGATGAACCGAAGACAAATTCAGTTGAACCTCCCCCAATGTCCACAACCAGGAAAGGGGCATCTAAAGATGAAAGTTCTTTAGTGGCACCATTAAAAGAGAGCGCGGCTTCTTCCGTCCCTGGAATTACCTCGGGCTCTATACCCAGTATTTCCCGAACGCCATCGATAAAAAGGTCACGATTAGTGGCATCACGAGTGGCGCTGGTGGCGCAGAAGCGAATCTTCTCCACTCCTTTGGAATGAATGATTTCGGCATATTCGGCGGTGACTTTGAGAGTGCGCTCGATCGCCTCTGGATCAAAAGCCTTTGTGCGATCTACTCCTTGGCCAAGGCGGACAACTTCCATGCGGCGAGTGACTTCGCGAAAATTGCCATCAGAAATATCGGCAATCAGAAGGCGTAGCGAATTGGTTCCACAATCGATGGCAGCGACGCGACTCATGGCGTTGTTTGGTCCGAACAAGGATCAACCAGCCACCACTGAGGAAGAGCAGCAAGCGCTTCATCACCCAATGGATTTACATCAGGGCCTGCGGCAAGTGAGTGTGCAATTAAGGAGTGCAGACATTTGACGCGATCGGGCATACCACCAGCGGTGATACCTTCAACTTCTGGAACAACCATTCCTAAAGCAGCACGTGCTGCTTGGTAATCCTCGTGCGCTGCGTAGTAACGTCCAGCAAGATCTGCATCGGTCTTCAATCGCTCGGACATCTCACCCATCATCCCTGTGGTTTCCAATGTTGAGATCGCACCCGTGAGACGCGGACAAGTTGCGTAATAAAAAGTTGGGAATGGGGTTCCGTCAGAAAGCCTGGGAGGAGTCTCTACTACTCCTGGTTTGCCACACGGACAACGGTAAGCAATGCGATGAACATCGCGAGGCATACGCCCTAATTGAATTTCGATGGCAGCAAGATCGTCTGCGGTAGGTCTGTCACTCATAATCTTTTTTACTCACCCTTTAGTGATTTACGTTTGTGCTGGTTATGGAGGCAACAAGACGGGAGTACCAAGGCAGTCCAAGTGGAATTTGTTCTGCAACTGGCGCAGCGGGTGAGGCAGCCTTGGTCTGGCTTTCAGGTGCTCCAAGAACTATGTATTGATGCTCCCCCGGAAAGACGAAATGCAGACGTGTTCGCGCTTGCGATGCCACATACTTTGGGTCATTCCACATTGCCAGATCGCGAGTAGCTTGGGTTAGAGCGCTCTTGCTTTCGTTCAACTGCGATTGCAAGGCATTGATCTGAGCTCGTTGGGCGAAATATCGTTGCAACGGCGGTGCCAAGGTTATGGCTAGTACTAGTAAGACTGTTCCAAACGCAAAAGAGCGACCAGAAACCCCTCCCACGCCACGTCGGCGCGAAAGGGGCTTCGGCTTCATTGCCATTATTAGAGGCGGCTATTAACCGTTAAAGCGTGGGAATGCCCCACGGCCAGCATAGAAAGCGGAATCGCTGAGCTCTTCTTCGATGCGCAGTAATTGGTTGTACTTTGCAACGCGCTCGGAACGAGCAGGTGCGCCGGTCTTGATCTGTCCGCATTCAAGGGCAACAGCCAAGTCGGCAATGGTGGTGTCCTCGGTTTCACCCGAGCGGTGGCTCATCATTGTGCGATAGGAATTGCGATGTGCCATCGAGACGGCATCCAAAGTTTCGGTAAGTGTTCCGATTTGGTTGACCTTTACCAAAAGTGCATTTGCAGTTTTGGATTCGATTCCGCGAGCCAAACGTGTTGGGTTGGTGACGAAGAGGTCGTCGCCAACTAATTGCACCGATGAACCCAGTTGTGCGGTCATTGCGGCCCAGCCAGCCCAGTCATCTTCATCCAAAGGATCTTCAATGGAAACGAGTGGGTAGGCCTTAACGAGTTCGGCGTAATAAGCAATCATCTCTTCGGAAGTGCGCTGTGAACCTTCGAAGGTGTACTTGCCATCTTTGTGGAATTCAGTTGCGGCAACGTCCATGGCCAAACCAATATCAGTTCCTGGCTTGAATCCCGCAATGGTGATGGCTTCGAGAATTAAATCAAGAGCGGCGCGATTACTTTCTAGGTTGGGAGCGAATCCACCTTCATCGCCGACGCTGGTGGCAAGGCCACGCTTTTTCAATACGGACTTGAGGCTGTGATAAATCTCGGCGCCCCAACGAACGGATTCTTTGAAAGTTTCGGCACCAATAGGGGCGATCATAAATTCTTGAATATCGACGTTAGTGTCGGCATGTGCGCCACCGTTGAGGATGTTCATCATCGGAACTGGCAAGGTGTGTGCGTTTGGTCCACCGATGTAACGGAAGAAGGATAGATCTGCGCTTTCTGCAGCTGCACGTGCGACGGCTAGGGAAACTCCAAGAATAGAGTTGGCGCCTAGGCGGCCTTTGTTTGCGGTGCCATCGAGATCTAACATTTCTTGATCGACGAGGCGCTGATCCTGGGCGTCATAACCGAAGACGGCTGGCGCAATTTCATCGTTAACGAAATCAACGGCCTTTTCGACACCTTTGCCGAGATAGCGAGTTCCACCATCGCGAAGTTCGACGGCTTCAAAAGCACCGGTCGATGCTCCGCTGGGGACGGCAGCACGGGCGGTAGAGCCATCTTCTAGGACAACTTCAACCTCAACGGTTGGGTTTCCGCGGGAATCGAGAATCTCTCTTGCGTGTACGGCTTCAATTAGGGCCACTGAAATCTCCTATAACAAATAGTCGGCGTTATTACGGTTTGGACTTTGAGGCGGTTTGATCCGCTTCATAGCTGTAGATGCGGTCGATATAGCCTTTTGTTGCGCTTCGCAACGCCGATTCTGCATCGAGGCCACGTGCTACCGCCTGATCCAAAATCCCAAACAAAAGTTGTCCAAGTTGATCTTCATTGATCCCAGGCTCAATTGTAACGGGGTGCTGGACGGGTATGTCGTAATTGAATTTTTCAGCGCGATAAAGCAGTTTTGAGGCTAGCGCGAGCGCAGGTTGGCCCAATGGGACGCCTTCTGTGGCCGACGTTCGACCTTTTTCTTCCGCTTTTAAAGCTTCCCAGTTCTCCAGAACTTCGGCGCTGGAGGAGACCTTTACATCCCCAAAGACATGAGGGTGGCGGCGGATGAGTTTGTCAGCCACGGTTTCGGCAACATCTTCAATGGTGAAGGGTTGATCGGGATGCTCTTCGGCCATACGCGAATGAAAATAGACCTGTAGCAAAAGGTCGCCAAGTTCTTCTTGCATGGCGATACGGTCTTGATCCTCTACCGCCTCGATATATTCATAGGACTCTTCTAATAAATACTTGAGGAGAGTCTCGTGTGTTTGTTCGGCATCCCACATGCATCCACCTGGAGAGCGAAGTCGATCCATGACCTCGCGCAGGCGGAGTAATTGTGAATCTGCCACGAAAAATTATTACTTGGCAGCAGGAGATGCAGTTGAGACTGCACCCTTTGTGGTGTCAGCAGCAACTACGTTAGCTGCAACCGGATCCCATGATCCGTAACGTGGGTTAACAGTTACCTTTTTACGCTTTGCCAAATCAACGACCAAAGCTTGAATAGCATTTCCAGCAGTGGCAGTGGTGGCACCAGCCTTGATAGCAAGAGCAGTTAATTTCTCGGAATAAAGAACGCTATTTATATAGGTGGTGTAATCCTCTGGAGAAATGCCAGCACCAACAAGCGCATTAGGTAGAGCCTTTGCACCACCCACCTGACCCAAGATTTGGGCCTTACGAGCGGCAACGTCTGCAGGTGAATTAACAATCTTCTTTTCGGCGGCAACATCTGCCAGAAGAAGTGAGATCAAATGAAAGCGAACTTGGCCGGTGGCAAGAGCTGCGCCGGTTTCCAAGGTCATTTGAGAGGTATCGACCTTGGCGCGTTCGGCCAGGATCGAAGTAACGCTCTTTTCAACGGTAGCGACAGAGATTTGGGTATCTCCAACGGATGCTGCTGAGTTCATTTGGGAACAGCCAGTCAACAGAACTAATAAACCTGCAGTTACAACTGCGACTATGCGCTTCACCAAGACTCCATCTCGTTGGGGACTACTTATTTGGCGAGACAATCGAATGAACAACTTCGATCGCCCACGACAAGGCAGAAGTATCCCCTATTTCCGCCTCGCCTATCCAATTAGGGGTGGTGTTACGCGCCACCAGAACCGTTGAAGCGGCCGCTTTGATCAGAGACCCTGGGTAAATTCGCTGCAATCGCAATTGGCTCGATTCGGCGAGAACGAGCGGTGAAATCCGCAGGAACTTGCCCGCCAAAACCACCTCAGTCAAGCCATAATTCTTGGAAATCGTGCGCAGGTGAGCCACGGTCATCAAATTCTCAGCCTCTGGCGGCAATTGCCCAAAGCGATCCTGCATCTCTTCGCGGATGGCCGCCAGCGTCGCATCATCTTGAGCATCGGCCATTCGGCGATAGATATCGAGCCGCAGCCGTTCGGATGGAACGTATTCGATAGGTAAATGGGCCGTGACCGGCAATTCAACTTTGCATTCCTTATTGCGCGGGGTCTCATCGATATAACCGGTTTTGAACTCTTCTACCGCTTCGCCGACCATGCGCATATAAAGATCGAACCCAACTTCAGCGATATGTCCTGATTGTTCGCCACCTAAAAGATTGCCGGCGCCACGGATTTCTAGATCTTTCAAAGCGACCTGCATTCCCGAACCCAGGTCGGTGTTGGTTGCAATCGTCTTCAATCGATCGTGAGCGACCTCTGTCAACGGCTTATCACCCGGATAAAGAAAATACGCGTAAGCACGTTCACGGCTACGGCCGACACGTCCGCGAAGTTGATGCAACTGCGAAAGACCGAAAATATCAGCTCGGTCCACAATCAAGGTATTAGCATTTGGAATATCGATTCCGCTTTCAATAATTGTGGTGCATACCAAAATATCGAAGTCGCGCTCCCAAAATCCTAGGATGACATCCTCTAATTCGCGCTCATTCATCTGACCATGAGCAACTCGAATTCGAGCCTCTGGAATTAATTTCTTGAGATGTTCGACCACACCATCAATAGATTCGACTCGATTGTGAATGTAGAAAATTTGACCATCCCGTAGCAATTCACGATGAATCGCCGCCGTTACTTGTTTGTCGTCATACGGACCAACATAAGTGAGAACTGGATGGCGCTCTTCGGGAGGCGTCGTTATGTTGGACATTTCGCGAATGCCGGTAATCGCCATCTCTAACGTTCGTGGAATCGGGGTAGCCGACATCGAAAGTACATCGATATTGGTTCGAGCTTTCTTTAACTCTTCCTTGTGTTCAACGCCAAAGCGTTGTTCTTCGTCAACGATAACTAGTCCCAAGTCACGGAAATCAACATCTTTAGAGAGCAGACGGTGGGTTCCGATAACCACATCCAGGGACCCAGATTTCAACTTCTCTAGGATTTCTCGACCCTCTTTCGGGGTGTTGAAACGAGAAAGACCGGCAACGGTGATCGGGAATCCGGCATAACGATTTGCAAAGGTTGTTAAGTGCTGTTGAACCAAAAGAGTAGTTGGCACCAGAACTGCCACTTGTTTTCCATCCTGAACTGCCTTAAAGGCAGCACGAATAGCAATCTCGGTCTTTCCATAACCTACGTCGCCACACACGACTCGATCCATGGGGTGGGATCGTTCCATGTCGCGTTTGACCTCTTCGATCGTGGCCAGCTGATCGGTGGTTTCGACATAAGGAAAGGCGGCTTCCAACTCGCACTGCCACGGAGTATCGGGTGAGAATGCATAACCTGGCGCTGCCATGCGAGCTGCATATAGTTGAATAAGTTCGGCCGCAATTTGTTTAACTGCTTTTCGGGCACGACGCTTTGCATTCTGCCAATCTGCACCACCGATACGGTGAACGGCTGGAGCTTCACCGCCTACATAGCGAGTAACTTGTTCCAAGGTATCTGTAGGAACGAATAAGCGATCAGCTGGTTGACCACGTTTTGAGGCCGCGTATTCGATGACGACGTATTCTCGAGAAATATTGGCCACCGTGCGCTGCACTAATTCGATGTAGCGACCTACGCCATGTTGTTCGTGCACTACATAATCGCCGGGCTTGAGCTCAATGGGATCAATAGCCTTCTTGCGCCTTGAGGGCATGCGTGCTTGATCTTTGTTGGATGATCTTTGACCGGAAATATCTTTCTCGGTGATTACGGCAACTTTAAATTCTGCGGAGAAATATCCATGTTCGATAGTCGAAGTCGTGAGATAGACCGCATCTCGAGTTAACTGGGAGGAAATAGCAGCAATCAATCGTGCCGGTATTTCGGCTTCGCGGAAGAGACCTTCATAACGCTGCAAAATTCCAGGGCCGGAAGCGGTAAATATGACTTGATAGCCTTCAGATAACCACGTCTGAATATCAACAATGGCGCTATCTATTTTGCCCGAATAGATCGGAATCGCCTCGAGAGTCGTGACTTCTCGTCCCTCATCTTCATCAGAAAGATAAAAATCCAAGCAGCGCCAAGGGATGCTGAGGTTGTCGGCTCGAGAGCGTAAAAATTCCAAGGTGAAATATCCACCCGAGTGCAATTCATCCGACACATTCAGAGGCGCCTCCGCCCCCAAGGCGGCATTGGACCATGAGGCTTCCAAAAACTCTTTGTTGGTCTCGAGCAAATCAATCGCACGCGATGCGATTCGAGGCGAATCAATGAGAAAGAGTTCAAAGTCTTCAGGCAGAAAGTCCAGCAGAGTTTTGGTTTCCTTTTTCAAGAGCCCAGAAAGTGACTCCATTCCGTCCACCGTGATGCCCTCGGCCAATTTCTCACACATCTCGCGCAATTGAGGGAACTCAGCAGCGATATAGGCGGCACGTGTTTTGACTTCTTCAGAGAGTAAAAGTTCGCGGCACGGGTAGATGGTTACTGCGCCCGTTACTGGTTCAAAGGTGCGCTGATCGGCGACGGTGAAGTATCGCAACTCTTCGATTTCATCGCCGAAGAATTCCACCCGAATCGGGTGCTCGTGATTAGGCGGAAAGAGATCCACAATTCCACCACGTACGGCAAAATCGCCGCGACGTTCAACCAGGTCGGTGCGGGTATAGCCAAAGTAATTGAGCCGCTGGGTCAAAAAAGTTAAGGAGATTTCATTTTCAATTTCAAGCGAAAGGAGGTCTTCTTGCAATAAATCGTGAATGATTGGCTGGAGCAAGGCCCGAATCGAGGTCACCACGACAGTGGGTGCCGATTGGGATTCCAGCCCACCAAGTTGGCGCAATAATTTAAAGCGCGCGGCTATGGTGTCGCTTTTAGGACTTAATTTTTCATGAGGCAGGGTCTCCCACGGTGGGAATTCACCAACGTGATCACCGCCGATATATGTGCGAAGTTCGTCGGCCAACTCTTCGCTGCGACGGGAGGATGCGGTAACCACAAGTAACGGCCGTTGGCGGCTGTGTAGCGCCAATAACAGTCCTTGGGCCGGTTCGCAGGCGGCTATTTGAGCCGTGCCGTCAGTCAGTGGTGAAATCTCAAGGTGTGAGAACGCGCCGAGCATTGCCATTTTTGCCTCCTCACCTTCACTTCGTTAACCAGTACTTCAACGCCAAGAAGCCCCACATCCGATGGATATGGGGGTCGCAAGCGGACTAAGCCTAATGGGGAATCTGTAATGATTGCCCAGTGACCAAACCCCCCGTGCCCGCACACCTCTCCTCCGATGTCGATCCACAGGACAATGCTGATCTGCGCAGTGATGTTCGACGCTTGGGTGATCTCCTGGGTGCCAGTTTGGTTCGACAAGAGAGTCAAGAACTTCTCGATTTAGTGGAAGCGGTTCGTAAAGCCGTTCGCGACGGTGGCGGCGAAGAAGTGCTGGAAAAAGTTTCGGTACTGCAGAGTGTCCAACTCGTGCGTGCTTTCAGTACTTATTTCCATCTTGCCAATGTGGCCGAGCAAGTTCACCGTGCCCGAGTTCTTGCAGCTCAGCGTGCAGCCGGTGGCTCATGGCTTTCCCAAGCGGTAGATCGCATCATTGATGTGCAGACCCAAACCAAAGAATTCACCAAAGAAGATATTCAGCACTGGATCAATAATTTTTCCGTTCGCCCGGTATTTACCGCCCACCCAACCGAGGCGGCGCGTCGTTCAGTACTCAGCAAGATGACCAGCATTGCCGAACTTCTGGATGATCCGATCTCTCCTACCCGCGGTCGTCGCCTTGCTGAAGCCGTTGATTTATTGTGGCAGACCGATGAATTGCGCTTGGGTCGCCCTGAGCCACTGGATGAAGCCACCAATGCTTTGTACTACTTGGATGATCTTTTCCGCACCACTATTCCAGAAGTCCTAGATGACTTTGCGCGCGAACTCCACCGCATCGGTGTCACCGTGTCACCAACATCCAGACCCTTAAGTTACGGAACATGGATTGGTGGCGACCGTGATGGCAACCCCCACATCACGCCAAGCGTCACTACCGAAGCCATCGTTCTTCAAACCGGCCATTTCATTCGAGTCATGTTGGAATCTTTAGACCAACTACGCCAAGCCCTTTCTATTTCTACGCGCATTGCGGGCGCTTCCAACGAATTGAAAGATTCAGTCGCCGCAGACCTGGCAAAGTTGCCAGAAATTGAAGAGCGTTTTCGTCGCCAAAATGTGGAAGAGCCGTACCGCCTTAAAGCCACGGCTATTCGCCATCGTTTGATTCTCACCCAACGACGCCACGCAGCAGGAACTGATCACGTCGATCACCGCGATTATCGGGATACCGCAGAACTTCTTGCAGACTTGATGCTGATGCGGGATTCGCTGTTGGCACACAAGGGCGAACTCATTGCCACCGGCTTACTCGAGCGAATTATTCGTACCGTCGCCAGTTTCGGCTTAACCCACGCCACTATGGATGTCCGCGAGCATTCCGACGCACACCACCACGCCTTAACTCAGATTTTTGGTGAGAGCTACTCACATCGCGAAACAAAGATCAACGATGAACTTGTTTCCGGAAACCAGATTTTTGCCATCGGCCATATCGATGCCGAAGCCCAGAAGACGTTAGACACTTTCATCGCAGTGCGTAATCTGATTCACAAGTTTGGCCCCGAAGTTATCGAGACTTACATCATCTCCATGACCAAAAGTCACGTAGATGTGCTGGCTCCAGTGGTGCTTGCCAAGATTGCCGGATTGATTAATCTGGAGACCGCCAAGCCTTTTGCCAATATTGGTTTTGCTCCGCTGCTAGAGACCGTTGCCGAACTTCGTTCTGCAGACACCATTCTCGATAATTTGCTTAGCAACTCTCACTATCGCCGCATCGTTTCCCTGCGCGGTGATATTCAAGAGGTCATGCTGGGATATTCCGACTCTAATAAGGATGCCGGTATCGCGACTTCGCAATGGGAGATTCATAAAGCCCAACGCAAGCTGCGCGATGTTGCCTTTAAGCATGGCGTAAAGCTGCGCTTGTTCCACGGTCGCGGCGGTTCTGTCGGTCGCGGAGGCGGTCCTACCTACGACGCGCTCATTGCTCTACCGTGGGGATCTATCGATGGCCAAGTAAAGATGACCGAACAAGGCGAAGTCATCAGCGATAAATACGGACTTCCATCGCTCGCTCGTGAGAACGTCGAACTCATGATGGCTGCTGCATTGGAAGCCACAGTGCTTAATCGCGCACCTCGCCAAAGTGCTGAAGATTTACTTAAATGGAACTCGTGTATGGATCTCATTAGCGACAATTCTTTCCAGCGGTACCGCTCCTTAGTAGATCATCCCGATCTACCCGCATATTTCTATGCATCAACCCCCGTGGAACAGTTGGGTGATCTCTTTCTTGGTTCTAGACCTTCACGTCGCCCCGATGCAGCCGGTGGGTTATCTAGCCTGCGCGCAATTCCTTGGGTATTCGGTTGGACGCAATCCCGTCAGATTGTTCCCGGTTGGTTCGGTGTTGGCTCGGGCCTCAAAGCTGCCCGCGAATCCGGCAACCAGGAAGTTTTGCAACACATGCTCGGCGAATGGCACTTCTTCCGCACCTTCATTAGCAACGTTGAGATGACCCTAAGCAAGACCGATCTAGCAATGTCCCGTAAATATGTAGAGAAGTTAGTCGACCCTTCACTTCACCATTTCCTAGATACCATCGAAGCCGAGTTTGAATTGACCAAGCACGAATTACTTCTGCTCACCGGAAAGAGTGAATTGCTGGGCGATCAAGCGATCCTGGCGCGAACGCTGCAAGTGCGCGATGCCTACTTGGCACCTTTGCATTTACTCCAAATAACCTTGCTTGAACACGTCCGTAACGCGCAAGGCGAGGTGGACCCATTAGTGCGCCGAGCGCTATTGCTGACTATCAACGGAGTCGCAGCCGGCCTTCGCAATACTGGCTGATAGATACCGGCTGATCTAGTTACGCAGCCTTCTCTTCTCGCGTGCGCTTACCGCTCATCCAGAAGAAGAATCCAGTGATGACAAATACTGCAAGAGGAACACCTTCGGTCAAAAAGTATTTCCACTTTTCAGATTGTGCCCAACCATCAGGACGATACACATCACCAAACCAGGCGCTACCAAATCCAGGAAATAGCAGCTGAACTCCGGCGAAGAGAACGAGCAAGGTGAGCCAGAGCGAGATGGTCCGACCGAACGGCGCCTTATATGGTCGTGGCTGATCTGGGTGAGTCACTCGCAGCCGCCACAGAGCTGGATAGATAGCAAGGTAGGAAAGCACGGTCGTTGAGACCGCGATGCCAATAACGACGGTGAAATATTTACCGAGATTGCCACCACTGATTTGGTGAGCGGCAATTACCGTGGCACTGGCAACGGCGCCAGATAAGAGGTTTACCCGAACCGGTGTTCCGTGCTTTTCGGAAATCTCTCCCAGCCAACGTGGGGCTGCACCGTCGTAACCAGACACCGCTAGAGCGCGGTCTGAACCCATAATCCACGCCACACCTGATGAGAGCGTGCACAAAATAAAGAGCAACCCTGCGATAGCGCCCATGACCGCTCCGCTACCTGTCAGAGTTGCCACGCCCTTAGCATCTACAGAGCCGCCGAAGACTGTGAAGACTGTTTTGATGGCATCAATGAAACCGCCCAGGCTCGTTACTTGGCTAATCGGCAAAACGATCAGCACGCCGATGATGGGCACGCCGTAAAGAAGAATGCCAGCCAGAGCTGCACGAATAAGGGAATAAGGGACGTCTCGTTTTGGATCGATCATTTCATCGCCTGCGGCGTTGGGAAGTTCGAACCCGCACAGTGCAAAAATTAATATGCCAGTCAGCCCCACAAACCCTGCGTAATTAATGGTCATCTCATGCAGATGCACGCCATTAACACCGTGTTTGGCACCGTACATAACAACTGCCAAGGTAAAAATTCCCAGCAACACAAAGCGCGCATAGGCGCCAGAAATAGGAATGTATTTACCAACTTTGAAAGACAAAATGGTGGCGAAGGTACCTACCCAGATGAAGAGCAAGGTGAAAACGTAAAACCAGAAGGTGCTGAGTGGTTTGCCATTGCGAAAGAAGGTTTCCAGAGTAGCTGCGGCGACCACTGACAATGTTCCGCCAAACCAAACCGGATTTGTCACCCAATAAAGCATGTTGTTGATCGTGGCTACCAACCGGCCGAAAGCGAGGCGTGCCCAAAGATAAGGTCCACCTTCTTGCGGAAAAGCGGTACCGAGTTCGGCAAATAACAACGATTGCGGGATGAAGAAAAAGAGAGCGAAGAAGAAAAGCATGGTGATGGCACGAGGACCCTGGCTAGCGATTTGCCCGACACTATCTACTCCGACCAAAGTACAAATGGTAAAAGCCAAAATTTCCTTACGACCAAAAGATTTCTTTAAATGCTTTGTCTGTTCCACCGCATCGGCAGTTACATCAAACTCGCGAAGTTGTTGGGCTTCTTGATTGGTCGTCATTACTTTTCCTTCTCCCTTGAACAATGACCAAAAGGGTACCCGCAGAGGCGGAGAAAGTTAATGCTGAATCTGTTACTTATTTGTTACTTGTTAAATTCCTGCTGAGTTAATTCGAGCCCTTTTTCAATGAGGAACTCGGCGGCGTTAGCACCACGTGCTACGAAATCTGGAAGATCTTTCTTCTCTGAACTAGAAAATGGTTTTAGAACAAAATCTGCTGGATCTTGTGGACCTTGAGGCCTACCGATACCCATCCGCAACCGAAAATAATCTGCAGTGGTGAGATGACTAGTAAGGCTCTTTAAACCGTTGTGGCCATTGTCGCCGCCGCCAATTTTCAATCGTATGGTGTTGAAGGCAATATCCAATTCGTCATGGATGGCAATGATGTGGTCGGGGGCGACTTTGTAAAAGTCAGCTAAAGCTCTGGTAGGGGCACCGGTTTCGTTCATGTATCCGCGAGATTTGGCCAGGACGACTGGTCTTCCAGCAACTCGGATGTCGGCAATCTCCATTTTGGATTTATGAGGGGAAAATTTCGCGCCATTGGCCAGATAGTGAAGAACCATCTGGCCAATGTTGTGACGCGTATGTGAATAGTGATCGCCGGGGTTTCCCAAACCGACGATCAACCATCGATCGTTTAAACCAGACCCTGTTGATCCTGAAAACATGGTCTGAAATCTAACTTAAGAAATTACTC
>JBAXAO010000037.1:0-12826 GCA_037142435.1 Actinomycetes bacterium
TATTGTCTTTTTGCTCAGCAAATGGTGACGAATAGCGCTCATCGTTGCCTAATCCTAGCCAGCCCTAAACGTGATGATTTCGTTATCAAAAGGTGCTTGCTCTTATTAATTGGGGCTCTTACGGTTAAACCTTCCTTAGGCACTTTACTGGGGATGCTTTTTCGTAACCTTCTTAAGAAGAGAAAAGGGAAAAAATGTCAGAAATGATTACCGAGGAGGGCGTATCCCGTCGCTCCGTACTCAAGGGAACCGTTGCAGGTGCTGGTGCACTCGCAGTTGGTGGTCTTGTTGGCGCAGGAACTGCATCATCCGCTGATGCCGCCGCAGCCAAGAAGGTCAGCGTTGGTTCTAACCAGTCCGATCCAGCTGCTCGTAAGAACGATGCTGCTTGGGTAGCTGCTGCCAAGGCTGCCGGTTTCGACGTTAAGTTGAATACCGTTGACCACAACACATTCCAGAACCAGATCAACTCATACCTACAAGGCACTCCAGATGACATCTTCACCTGGTTCGCTGGCTACCGTATGCAGTTCTTCGCCAAGAAGGGCCTTGCAACCAGCATCTCTGATGTCTGGAAGAAGATCAGCCCTAACTTCTCAGCAGGTTACAAGAATGCCTCAACCGGTCTTGATGGAAAGCAATACTTCATTCCAACAACCTGGTACCCATGGGCAATCATGTACCGCAAGTCAGTTTTCGCAGCTGCTGGCGTCGATCCAAAGACCATCGTTACTTGGGCCGACTTCATCAATGCTTGCAAGACCTTCAATTCAAAGGGAATCATTCCAGTAGCACTTGGTGACAAGGGTGGCTGGGAAGCAATGGGTACCTTCGACTTCATCAACTTCCGTACCAACGGCTTCAAGTTCCACATGGACTTGACCGCTGGTCGCGCAAAGTGGACTGATCCTCGCGTTCAGAAGACATTTGCAAACTGGGCAACCATGTTCCCTTATCAGAACAACAACGTTCTTGACTTGGCTTGGGATGGCGCAGCACAGCTCGTTCTTCAGAAGAAGGCAGCTATGCAGGTCATGGGTGCGTTCCACGCATCGATCTACACCGATCCAGCAGATCTTGCTGACTTGGCCTTGTTCCCATTCCCAGAGATCACAGCTGCATACGGCCGCGAAGCTGTAGAAGCGCCAATCGATGGCTACATGCTTTCTAAGCATGCTTCAAAGAACTTGGCTAACGCCAAGTCTCTTGCAGAGTTCATCTCATCAGACAAGTACGGCAAGGCAGTTCTTAAGGTTGCACCTACTGCACTCTTCGCGAACAACAAGATGCCAAAGCCAAGCGACCCATTTGCCCTTTCACAGGTCAACTTGGTTAACAGCTGTAAGTACATTGCTCAGTTCTTCGATCGTGATTCACGACCAGACTTCGCAGGCTCGATCTTCCAGAGCGCGCTGCAGAAGTTCTTGGGTGGCGGAGATCCAAAGGCAATTGCTACAGATCTGCAAGCACAATGGGATGCATTGCCACCAGCCTAAAGCTGCGGCATAGGATTCCTATTTAATGACATCTAGCACTACTACGAAGGCGGCGACGACGGAGGCAACTCCTCGTCGCCGTCGGCGTGGGCATAACTTCACTAGAACCGACAGAGCAGTTCTCACCGGTTTAGTAGGAGGCCCCACTCTTCTTCACGTTATTCTGGTTTGGATACCAGCCCTGTGCACGATCGCACTCTCATTTACATTCTGGGACGGAATCGGCGGCTTAAACCAGATTCATTGGGCAGGCCTCAAGAACTACCAACAAATTTTCACGATCTATCAAGATTTTAAACCAGCCGTTCGAAACAACGTTTTGTGGTTGGGATTCTTCGCTTTAATCGCCACTCCACTTGGAGTGATTCTCGCTTATTACATTGATAAAGAGCTCAAAGGTACAAAGTTTTTTCAGACTGCCTTCTATTTGCCGATGGTGCTGTCACTTGCGGTAACTGGAATTGTTTGGGATTACATCTTCCGTACCAATGGCTTTGTTAACTCGGTAATGGGCAACACCGATCCCCAAACTGCAACTTCGTGGTTTGGAGATCCGCATAAGAATATTTGGATAGTTCTTATTATCGCTTCGTGGCGACATATTGGTTATGTCATGCTGCTTTATTTAGCAGGCATGAAGTCGGTCGATCCTTCGCTGCATGAAGCGGCCGCGATCGATGGTGCAACCGCTTGGTACACCTTCCGCAAAGTTATTTTCCCATCACTTCGTCCGGTAAACGTCATCATCATTGTGGTGACGGTCATTGACTCTCTGCGCGCCTTCGACTTGGTGTACATCATCAACCGTGGACGTAATGGATTGCAATTGCTTGGTGTTTTGGTTTACGACAATATTTTCGGCGAGGCAACTCGAATTGGTTGGGGTGCGGCATTGGCCACAATCCTCTTCTGTCTCTCGATTGTGCCCATCATGTTGTATCTCTATCAAACCTTTAAGAAGGAAAAGTAATGGTTACCGGCAAGAGTTCAAAGGTCGGCAATTCTATTGCCATTGCTATTC
This sequence comes from Actinomycetes bacterium, assembly GCA_037142435.1. Classification (GTDB taxonomy): domain Bacteria; phylum Actinomycetota; class Actinomycetes; order Nanopelagicales; family Nanopelagicaceae; genus CAIMZW01. Next base: position 2,518 of record JBAXAO010000037.1, read on the forward strand.
TCTTCATCTTTGCAATTGTTTGGATGTTTCCGATTTTCTGGACGCTGCTTCAATCCCTTCGTCCCTACGGCGATGTTTTGAAGTATGGCTCAGTCTCTTGGCCCCACCATCTCAACTTGCATAATTATTGGACTGCTCTAGTTCAGTCTCAAATGTGGAAGTACCTCATAAACTCATTCGAGGTTGCGATTCCGGCCGTTCTCTTGACGCTCTTTTTGGCGTCGATGGTTGCATTCGTGGTCAGCCGCTATAGCTTCAAATTCAATATTGCGCTTTTGATGCTCTTCACAGCTGGCAATTTGCTCCCACCACAATTGGTCTTTATTCCGATCTTCCGTCTCTATATCAATACTTGGGTGCCTAACTTCATCAATGGTGATGGGGTCTTATATGACACCCAGCTAGGGTTGATCTTGATTCATGTGGCGCTACAAATGGGTTTTGCAACATTTGTACTCAGCAACTATCTCAAGACAATTCCAAAGGAAATTTCGGAATCAGCTTTGGTAGATGGCGCCAGCGTCTGGAAGCACTACTACGTAGTGATTCTGCCGTTGCTCCGCCCAGCCCTCGCTTCCCTCGGTGTTTTGATGACCACGTGGATTTACAACGACTTTTTCTGGTCGGTCGCATTGCTCAAGAGCGGTGACAAACGTCCGATCACAGCTGCGCTCTCTAACCTGCAAGGTGAATTCTTTACGGATTACAACTTGTTGGCTGCCGGAGCGACTTTGGCATTCTTGCCAACTTTGATTGTCTTCTTCACTCTACGAAAGCAATTTGTCTCTGGGCTCACACTCGGTTCCACAAAGGGCTAACCTTTAGTAATGAAAGCAATCCAAATCACCGCGTTCGGTGGTCCAGAAGTTATGACATATGTTGAACTTCCAGACCTTGTGCCCGCTGCCAATCAATCTTTGATTGAAGTGAGCGCCATCGGAATTAATTATGCCGATACCCACCAAACCGAGAACTCTTATCTCTCCCCTCAACATCTGCCCATGATTCCCGGGCTAGAGGTTGTGGGGAGAATTTCTTCTGGTCAGCGGGTTTTAGCACCAGTTGATGGTGGTGGATATGCCCAACAAGCTCTCGCACAGACTGCTGCTTTAATTCCAATTCCAGATGCGATCTCTGATGGACAAGCGCTATCTATGTTGGTTCAAGGAAGCACTGCCTACCATGTCCTCAAAACGATGGGTCATGTAAAACCTGGCGAAAGCGTTGTCGTCCATGCTGCGGCTGGGGGAGTCGGAGTTATCGCCATTCAATTGGCTAAGCACTGGGGCGCAAAAGTTATTGCGGTCGTTTCTGATTCCCAAGAGAAAATGGAACTTGTTCGATCTCTCGGCGCAGACGAGATAGTTATTGCTGGTCCGGACTTGGCTGCACATTTATTGGCCGCTAACAATGGCAAGCCGATCGATCTCATTCTCGAGATGGTCGGCGGCGCTACCTTTGAAGACTCCTTTGCCGTGTTGGCTCCTTTTGGCCGATTGGTCACTTTCGGTATGGCTTCCAGAGTTGCCCCCAGAGCAATCCCATCTGGAGAACTCCTCCATGGCAGCAAGACCATCTCGGGCTTCTGGCTGGCTCACTGCTTTGGCCATAAAGCGTTGTTGGATGATGTCATAGCCGAGCTTTTCACCTTGATTGAGTCTGGGGTCATCAAGCCCGTCATTGGGCAGACCTTCCCGCTCTCTCAAGCCACCCAGGCTCATCAAGAGATGTTGGCACGTAAGACCACCGGAAAGGTTGTGCTCGACCCAGCGCGCTAACTCGCCGCTATTCGGTCATTTTGACGGGATTTCGCAACACACGGGCAGGCGTTGTACGCTCAGCCTTCGAAATAATGCCCCCCTAGCTCAGTCGGTAGAGCGTTTCCATGGTAAGGAAAAGGTCAACGGTTCGATTCCGTTGGGGGGCTCGGCGGGGTAGCTCAGCTTGGTAGAGCAAGCGGCTCATAATCGCTGTGTCGCCGGTTCAAATCCGGCCTCCGCTACTAGTCAGATCTCTAATTTCTCAAGTATGGGCAGGGTGAAGTAACCTAGCGCCCTTACGTTTCTTCAGGTTCGTCAGATTCAGTTATTCAAAAGGAGCACGTCGATGGCAAGCAAGAGCGCGGATGTCCGCCCAAAGATCACTATGGCTTGCGTCGAGTGCAAAGAGCGTAACTACATCACCAAGAAGAACCGTCGCAACGATCCAGACCGTCTTGAGCTCAAGAAGTTCTGCCCACGTTGCAAGGTCGCTCGCGTTCACCGCGAAACCCGATAACAGATGCTCGATCCCGACCTCGTCGGGCGCACCTTCGTCGGTGCCACTAGCACTCTCGTAACACAAGAAGCCATCACCCAATTTTCGCGGGCTATTGGCGAGCCCAATTTCGAAATCGCGGCTCCAACCTTTTCCATTTCGATCACGTTGGCCGAGTCCCAAGTGCTGCTTCAAGAGAGCGGATTGGATTGGACTCGCGTTGTTCACGGGGACCAGAAGTTCGAAATTTTTCGCCCCATCGTTGCCGGAGATTCCCTCATCTGCTCTTCGACAATCGAAACATTTCGAGTAGTCGCGGGTAACGAAATTGTCACCGTACGGAGCGATCTCCATTCTGGCGCCGAATTGGTTATTTCAAGTTGGTCGACTTTGGTGGTGCGCGCGTGAACAACTTTGAAGTTGGTCAAGAACTCGTAGCCGTCTCTTATCACATCGATCGATCCTTACTGGTCGCTTATGCCAATGCCAGTGGCGATCAAAATCCAATTCATCAAAATGAAGAATTTGCGAAATCGGTCGGCCTTCCCGATGTCATTGCCCATGGAATGCTGACGATGGCGCTTGCCGGAAGATATGTATCAGATGTTGCTGGCGGGCCCGACAAGGTCAAGGAATTTTTTGCGCGATTTATTAAACCCGTTGTCGTTCCGGCGGGAAGTACCGTCAATCTCATCATCTCTGGAAAAATTTCTGCAATTGAAAATGGCACCGCCAAGATTGATATTCAGGCTACGTGTGATGATGTAAAAGTCTTAGGAATGGCCAAAGCGGTAATCTCACTCTCATGAGTGTCTCCCAGGAAGTATTCGATCTCGGAACAGCCAGGCAAGCGGCCCGAGCTGCAAAAGATTTTGCCCTCGCTGATCAGTTGCGAGACCAGATCGCCCTTCTTGGTTGGGAAATCTTAGATATTCCAGGTGGCTTTGATTTCAGAGCCATCGCTCGCTTTCCAGTAGTTGCGCGCATCGGTGATGTTGCCGCCTTCAGTGATAAGCAATTCGACATCACAGTGGCGTTGATAGTCGATGGCTATTGTGAAGATGCGGTGCTGGCTATCGAAAGTATTAAAACGAATTCGGCGGGCAATTTCGCAATCGCAGTACTAGTTGTGGGATCTCCCGATCTCAAAGAGCTTCCAAACCAACTCGATGAGCGCACCTTCATCGTCCAGGTGCTTTCCGGATGCGGTTGGGGAGAGGCGGCGAACGCGCTGCTTAAATATTCACCATCGGATCTCGTAGTAGTTATGGATCCTTCCACTCGATTTACCGGGGATGCACTTGCTCCAGTTATTCAGAAATTTCAGGAAGGGGAGTTCTCGGCTGTGGGTTGGCGGGGAGGCCTCATCAGCACCGATGCCGAATGGCGGGAAACGGTGGATAAAGGTCCAGGCGAAGTCGATGTCCTGTACAGCTATTTCCTGGCAGTGAAACGCGACGATGCACTGCAGGCAGGTGCTTTCAATATTCGAGCGCTTTATTATCGCAATGCCGACATCGAATTTTCGTTGCGTCTACGTCAAACTCAAGGTCGCCTTTTGCAAATGGATCTACCGTTAGAGCAAGCGCGCCACCACGGCTATTACGACGCCGATCCTGAGTATCGCGACGTGCAATCGAAAAAGAACTATGACCGAATCCTGGATCGCTTCCGCGGAAAAAATGAGATCTTGTCGCCGCGGCGATAGCCTTTCACCATGGACAGCCTCTCCGATTTAACGACGCTTCACGTTGGTGGACCGGCCTCTGCCCTCATTCACGCCAAGACAGAAATTGAACTAATAACGGCTGTTCGAGAAGCTGATGCCAGTGGTAGGCCGGTTTTAATTCTAGGTGGTGGCTCCAACATGTTGGTTAGCGATCAAGGATTTCCGGGAACTGTCATTCGCATTGAGACATCGGGAAACTCCTATGAAATCGATGCTTGTAGTGGTGGAACCGTGACGGTTGCCGCTGGCGTTGATTGGGATGAATTTGTTCTCTTTACGATGGATAAAGGTTTAGCGAATCTCGAATCGCTCAGTGGAATTCCAGGAACGGTTGGCGGTGCACCAATTCAAAATATAGGTGCGTACGGCCATGAAGTTTCTGAGGTCATAGCTCGAGTTCGAGCTTTCGACCGTCAGAAAGATCGGATAACTACCTTTGCCGCAAGTGATTGCGAGTTTGGGTATCGCACATCTAAATTCAAAACCGAACGCGACCGTTGGGTAATTCTGGATGTGACTTTTCAACTCCGTCGAGGCGAGATGTCTCTACCTATTAAGTATGCCGAACTTGCAAATGCACTTGGCGTCGAAATCGGTGCTCGTGTTCCAATCCAGCAACTTCGCGAAACTGTTCTTCAGTTGCGCGAGAAAAAAGGAATGTTGGCTGGCTTAGCAGATCCCATTTGGTCTGCTGGTTCCTTCTTTATCAATCCCATCATTAGCGCAGAGGACGCAGCGCTGCTACCAGAATCGGCTCCGCGTTGGCCCCAACCAAATGGTCGCGTGAAAACCTCGGCGGCCTGGCTCCTAGAAAATTCCGGAGTTCATAAAGGTGATCGCTTAGCGGGTGCGCAATTTTCCGAGCGACATGTATTGGCTCTTTCCAATAGCGGAGGCGCAACCGCAGATGATTTGATCGCACTGGCAAAATCAGCACGCGAAAAGGTGCTTGTCACCTTTGGAATTCGGCTTGAGGCAGAAGTGCAACTGATAGGCGTCAGCCTGGATTAATCTTTTGCTTCACCCAAGAGTTTTTGTACGCGAGTAATACCTTCAACAATGTCATCATCGCTGAGCGCGTAAGAAAAGCGTAGGTATCCAGAAGGCCCAAATGCTTCGCCAGGAACTGCGGCTACTTCAACTTCTTCCAATATGAGAGTGGCAAGTTCGGCTGAAGTTTGTGGTCGCTTTCCCCGAATTTCTTTGCCCAAGATGCCTTTAACGGATGGATAGACATAGAAAGCACCTTGTGGAGTCGGGCAGGTGACTCCGGGAATTTCATTAAGCATCGAGACAATTAATTTGCGACGACGATCGAAGGCTTCACCCATTTTGTGAACTGCAGACAAGTCGCCACTGACGGCGGCAATCGCGGCGCGTTGCGAAACGTTGGCGACGTTGGAAGATAAATGGGATTGCAGGTTAGTGGCGGCCTTGATGACATCTTTTGGGCCGATCATCCAACCCACACGCCAGCCAGTCATCGCATATGTTTTTGCCACGCCATTGAGAATGATGGTTCGATCTGCCATTGCAGGAACAGCCACAGGCAGGCTGGTAGCTTGCGCGCCGTCATAAAGCAGGTGTTCGTAAATTTCATCAGTGATGACCCAGATGTCGTTAGCGAGCGCCCATTCACCGATGGCTTTTACTTCATCAACGCTATAAACCGACCCGGTTGGATTGGAAGGAGAACAAAAGAGAAGAACTTTGGTCTTTGGTGTTCGTGCGGCTTCTAATTGTTCGACAGTGACGAGATAGTTCTGGGTCTCGTCCGCAAAGACCTCGACGGCGACTCCGCCCGCTAATTTGATGCACTCGGGATAGGTGGTCCAGTAAGGCGCGGGCAGTATTACTTCATCTCCCGGATCCAAGATCGAGGCGAATGATTGGTAAACCGCTTGCTTGCCGCCATTAGTCACGAGAACCTGGTCGGCAGTGATCTCATAGCCAGAATCTCGCTTGGTTTTGGCGACGATTGCGTCTCGGAGCTCGGGCAGGCCAGGAGTTGGGGTGTATCTGTGATTAGCGCTCTTGCCGGCCGCCTCAATTGCGGCAGCAACGATGTAATCCGGAGTAGGGAAGTCAGGCTCGCCAGCACCAAATCCGATGACCGGACGACCGGCGGCCTTCAGGGCTTTGGCTTTGGCATCAACCGCCAGGGTCGCCGATTCGGCAATGGCAGCGATTCGGGCAGAGACGCGAGGTTTTGCTGATTCTGTACTCATAATGGGGCAAGTCTGCCACACGGGGAAAGCACCTGGACGAGCCTGAGCGCCCATCAGTTTTACCGATTAGCCCCTCGTCACCTAGACTCCTCCTTCTGGCGCTTGCATTAGGTCACGATTAGTCGTGCCCAAGTAACGCTCGAAGGGCAGTAGCTCAACTGGCCAGAGTTCCGGTCTCCAAAACCGGCGGTTGGGGGTTCAAGTCCCTCCTGCCCTGCAAGTGAAGAGAAGGTTCGAAAGAGCCTCATAAAAAGAGAGAGGTAGTGCGAATGAGTGAAGAGAAGCGCTCGGAAGAAGAGAAATTAGGTCTCTTCGGTCGCATCAGCCTGTTCTACCGCCAAGTCATCAACGAACTGCGCAAAGTCGTCTGGCCAACCCGCCAACAACTTTCGACATACACCGCTGTTGTATTGGTCTTCGTAGGTTTCATCATCGCCGTTGTCTCACTGCTTGATGTAGTGCTGACAAAGGTTGTTTTCTTGGTATTTGGGTAAGGGGCAAGAGTCATATGTCATTAGACGAAACTGTTACAAACGAGTCAGCACCAGTTGACGCGTTTGAAGCTGCGCTCGCTGCCACTTCCGCTGCTGCAACTGAGGAGATCTCACTTCCTGTGGTTGCTGAAGTTGTAGAAGAGGCTGTTGCCGTAGAGGCAGAAGATGTCGCTGAAGTTTCTGACGTTGCAACTGATGAAGAAGTTGTAGAAGAAGATGACGAGAATGCTGAATTCCGTCGCGCTCTTCGCAACGCAGTTGGCGATTGGTATGTCGTTCACTCGTACGCTGGATACGAAAAGAAGGTCAAGGGCAACCTGGCCAACCGTATTCACACCCTAAACATGGAAGATTTTATTTTCCAGATTGAAGTTCCTGAAGAAGAAGTACAAGAGATCAAAAATGGCGTCCGCAAGCAAGTAAAGCGCAACGTCTTCCCTGGTTATGTACTCGTTCGTATGGACCTCACCGACGAATCTTGGTCGTGTGTGCGTAACACCCCTGGTGTCACTGGCTTCGTGGGCAATGCTCACCACCCATCACCACTTACTTTGGCTGAAGTCGAAAACATCTTGGCGCCACGTCCGGTCAAGAAGTCAGACAAGCCAGAAATTCGCGTAGTTGATTTCGAAATCGGAGAGTCCGTAACTGTTATGGATGGTCCGTTCGCAACACTGCCCGCAACCATTAACGAAATCATGCCGGAGCAAGCAAAGCTCAAGGTTTTGGTTTCTATCTTTGGTCGCGAAACCCCTGTCGAACTTTCATTCCATCAAGTACAGAAGCTCTAAGAAAAGGAAAGATCATGGCACCAAAGAAGAAGATCACTGCAATGATTAAGTTGCAGATCCAGGCGGGCGCTGCAACACCAGCTCCTCCAGTGGGTCCTGCGCTCGGTCAACATGGTGTCAACATCATGGACTTCGTCAAGGCATATAACGCTGCGACCGAAAGCCAAAAGGGTCAAATCATTCCGGTTGAAATCACCGTGTATGAAGATCGCTCTTTCACTTTCGTTACGAAGACTCCTCCTGCATCACGCCTTATCTTGAAGGCTGCTGGAATCGAAAAGGGTTCTGCAGTTCCTCACAAGACCAAGGTCGCAGCGATCTCACAATCACAGGTTGAAGAGATTGCAAAGATCAAGATGGCTGACCTCAATGCCAACGATCTTGCTGCAGCAAGTTTGATCATTGCCGGCACCGCTCGTTCCATGGGCGTTACCGTCACTGCTTAATCTGTTTTACATAACTAAATAAATAAGTACGTGGGAGAACCGCGCTGGTTCGTTAACCACAGCCCTATCGGTAACGCAGATGCGCCACCGGAAAAGAGAGAGAAATGAAGCGCAGTAAGAAATATACGGAAGTTGCTGAGAAGGTTGATCTCAAGAACCTTTACACACCATTGTCAGCTGTAAAGCTGGCTAAAGAAACTTCAACCACCAAGTACGACGCGACTGTTGAAGTTGCATTGTGCCTCGGTGTAGATCCTCGTAAAGCTGACCAAGCAATTCGTTCAACTGTCATCTTGCCTCACGGAACCGGTAAGACTGCCCGCGTTCTCGTATTCGCAGGCGGCGAGCGCGCTGAAGAAGCACGCGCAGCCGGTGCCGATATCGTTGGCGCAGATGAATTGATCGACGAAGTTGCTAAGGGTCGTTTGGATTACGACGCTGTTGTATCTACCCCAGAATTAATGGGTAAGGTCGGTCGTCTTGGAAAGGTTCTCGGACCTCGCGGTTTGATGCCTAACCCGAAGACCGGAACTGTGACCACTGACGTCGCCAAGGCTGTTAACGACATCAAGGGTGGAAAGATCGAGTTCCGCGTTGATAAGAACTCCAACCTCCACTTCATCATCGGCAAGGTCTCCTTCACCGCCGAGCAGTTGGCTGATAACTACGCCGCAGCTTTGGATGAAGTTCACCGCGCTAAGCCATCCTCTTCCAAGGGTCGCTACATCCGCAAAGCCACCATCTCGACCACGATGGGACCTGGAATTCCAGTCGATCCCAACCTGGTACGCGAGCCTGGCGAGGCTTCCAGCAACTAGTCTTAAACCCACAACTTCATAGCGTTTTGACGAGGGTGGGCCGAAAGGCCTACCTTTGTCTCCTCACCAAAGACCGCTGGTCACTTCGAAGCAATTCGAAGTTAAATGTCGAAAGACAGCCCGCATAGGTGCAACCGAGATCCTCGTGTGCATTTATGCGCCCGAGGTTTTTTTATTTGGTGCAAGTTTTACCCAGTAGAAGCAAGAAAACATTAGTTAGAAAACTAGAACAGAAAACACTAGAGAGGATGCCGAATGGCACGCCCAGATAAAACAGCAACAGTTGCTGAACTGACCGAGGATTTTCGCTCGGCCACTGCAACGGTGCTGACTGAGTATCGCGGACTTTCTGTGACCTCAATGAAGGCGCTACGTCGATCTCTTGGTAGCGATACCAAGTACTCGGTCGTAAAGAACACCTTGACCAAGATCGCAGCAAAGAATGCTGGCGTAGAGATCGCAGATGATCTCCTCACCGGTCCTTCCGCCGTTGCTTTCATCAAGGGTGACCCCATTGATGCCGCAAAGAGCCTGAAGAACTTCCAGAAAGAGAACCCATTCTTGGTCATCAAGGGCGGAATCTTCGAAGGAAAGTCAGTCACCACTGAAGAAATCATGAAGCTAGCTGACCTCGAGTCCCGTGAGGTTCTCTTGTCCAAGCTCGCAGGCGCAATGAAGGGCACCATGGCCAAGGCCGCACGTACCTTCGATGCACTTCGTATCAAGTTGGAAGCTGGCGCTCCTGCCACTGCTCCTGTCGCCGAGGCTGTAACAGCTGAAGCCCCAGTTGCTGAGGCCGTTGTCGTTGAAGAAGCTCCTGCTGTAGCTGAGGCCGTTGAAGCTGAAGCCCCTGTTGCCGAGGCTGTTGTCGCCGAGGCTGACGCTGTTCCAGAAACCCCAGCTGAATAAACTTTAAAAGAACTAAGAAAAGGAAAATAAAATGGCAAAGCTCTCAAGCGAAGACCTGTTAGCGCAATTCAAGGAAATGTCCCTCGTCGAACTCTCTGATTTCGTCAAGGCATTTGAGACCGAATTCGATGTAACCGCTGCTGCTCCTGTTGCAGCTGCTGCTGCCGGTGGCGCTGCTACCGAAGCCGCTGCTGAACAAGATGAGTTCACCCTCATCATCGAAAGCGCCGGATCTCAGAAGATTGCAGTTATCAAGGAAGTTCGTGGAATCAACTCCAGCCTCGGTCTGAAAGAAGCCAAGGATCTAGTCGATGCCACCCCAGCTGTCTTGATCGAAAAGGGCACCAAGGAAGCAGTAGAAAAGGCAAAGGCAGCTCTAGAAGCCGCTGGCGCAACTGTCACCGTCAAGTAATTCGGGTAAAACCTGAGAAAAAGGACCCTTCGGGGTCCTTTTTTTATTGCCTAGACGAGAAATCTGGGGAAATCACCACAATCGGGGCGATTTAGGAGTATAAGCACGATTAGACAGTTTGGGGCGAGGTTGGATACTCTGACCCTTCGCAAATTTATTAACATCCTTCAGGTTAGGCATATAGCGGCCCAGACCTGGCGGTAGCCGTGCGTGATTACCTGCTCTT
>JBAXAO010000038.1:0-12697 GCA_037142435.1 Actinomycetes bacterium
TGGCCCGCGGCTCGCGCATTCCACAGACCCAGCGGAGTCAGTCGATACGTGTGAATATGCTCGGGAGATTTTTCAAGTTCAGCAAAAGATGCAATTGCTCGACGACATTCATCGGAAAGTGGATGATCAATATCGAGAAGTAAAGTCTTATCGCTTTGGACAATCAGCGGGCCATCAGTCACGAATAAGTTCCTTAATAAATGCGTTGAGGAGTGTGATTCGATGCGGAATCGACGATACAAGAACATGCTCGTGTGGTGCATGGGCGCCGGCGCCAACGGCACCGAGACCATCAAGAACTTTGGCACCGGCAGCAGCAGCAAAGTTGCCGTCACTGGCTCCGCCAACAGCAGCATGACCAATAGGTTCCATACCGATGGCAGCAGCAACAAGTTCTAGCCGATTGTAAAGATCTATAGTGGAAGAGAGTTCGAGAGGTGGGCGATTGATTCCGCCAGCAATATTTATTGAGGCTTCAGGGTGCTGGGCGCTCAACGCATGGATTGCTTGATCTACTCGAACGAGTTCATCTCTAGAAAATGAGCGGATATCGACATCCAGTGTGGCCAAAGCCGGAACCGTATTATTGGTTGTACCCGATGACATTGTTGTGGGAACAACGGTGGTGCCCGTTTCAGGATTTTCCAGTTGCAGGACCTGAATAACAATCGCGGCAATTTCGGCAGTGGCGTTAATTCCTTTTTCTGGCTCAAGCCCAGCGTGAGCCGCCCTGCCGGTGACCGAGATCCGGTACATGGCAGTTCCTTTTCGCCCAGTCTTTACTTTTCCATCGACTGCAGCTTCCAGGACAAGAACTGCTTTGGAAGTGGCCGCCACTTTTTGAATTAATTCTTTAGAGGTTTGGCTGCCAAGTTCTTCATCTGTGGTGGCGATCAGGGCGACTTTGCGGGCAACCTCTGGAATATCAATGATGGCGTACAGGGCTTGCAAGAAGCCAACTTTCATATCAAATGTGCCAGGTCCCGATAACTCATCGCCGGTGATTTTCCAGGTTGGTTGAAAGGATCCGATGGGCCAGACCGTGTCTAAGTGGGCAAGCAAAACTACCTCTGGGTTTTCAGCGCCCCACCAAAATACCGGTCGACCTTTTTCTTGAAATATTTTTCCTGGGGCGCCTAACCGGAGTTCGGCGATTTGTGCGGCCAGTTCAACAACTGCTGAACAGGCGGCCAAATCGTCGCTGGGAGATTCGCACTCGACCAGAGATTTCAGATCAACTAAGAAGGTCACGGGCTAATTCTGCCTTACTTCAAGGTTTTCATGAGGGTCACTTCACGCGGGGCTTACGCCAGTAATCCGAGGGATACGGAAATGCTGTAGTTCACCAGTGGCATGATCGCGCGCCAGCAAGGTGCCAAGCGAGATCGAGATGGGATCGATCAGACGATTGGAAACCCCGCCATTCGTATCGGCGTAGCCAATAGTCAGACTGGCCTGCTCTTCGATGTATTGATTAAGTAAGTCCAACGTCTCGTTGGCAGTCGTACGCGGAATATCACGCGGTTTGTGAGCGCTGGCTTTTTCTCCGGCCCGAAGCGCGCGCACGGCTGATTGAATAATGATTTCGCTGGGACGGCCAATTTCGCTGATAATTCGCGGAGGGCGCGGTCGCGACTTGGCACGTCTGGTCGCTGGCTGCATAACCAATATTCCTGTGGCATTTTCTATTGCGGGTAAATATCCAGCTTCACGAAGCCCCATCAAGACATCATTCATTTCAAGTTCAGAGATGATCACTTGCGGAGCCAATTTACGCAGACGCAGTGGTTCGCATCGCTTGTCATGCATGATCTGTTGAATAACGCCTTCGTCTTCACAACGGAGATAGCAATTTGCGTGGCCAACCCGTAGACGTCCATGTCTCTTAGCTACATCGTTGATCAGGTACTCCAACGGCTGCGGCATCGGCGTCTTTGATGTCTTCTTAAGGAAGTCTTTTATCTGATCGCCAGTTTGACCATGATCAAGACCGCGTCTGATGGATCCTTCACTGAATCTATAAACAGTTGCGCCGCCACGACTTTCGATATCGGCAATCGTGCCAATCATGTTTGCGAGTTCCAAAGTGAGCGGGCCAGGTGCAATTGCGCTGTTGTCGGCCTGAATCAAAATGTGATCAATGGGTTTGGGCAGCGCATCTTCTACGCCGAGCTTATCGCTGCCTTCAAGTATGGCAACGGCAAAAGAAGAAATAGCGCCCTGCCCAGTTAAGCCCAACCATTCTGCTTCGCGAAGTGACCACTCGATAAATTCAGCGTTGTGTCGTTGTGGACTGAGCCATTGAGAGAGGTTGGTTATTGATGCCAGGCTGGCATCAATCTCGCGATGTGAATTAAGAATATTGAGAATTGTTTTGCGCGTGCTCGAGATGCCAGTTCTATCCAGCTCGGGCCCAAGCGGAGCAATATTTTTACTTTCTACTTTGCCAATTAATCCGCTGACGCGAGAAGTTTCTAGCCATAAGGAAACCAATCCCTGCCACCGATCTTCATGGCTTTTGGTTAACCAAAGATCGAAGGCATTAGTCGGAAGAATCTGATCGTCACTGTCGATAACAACCAAGCCGGCTAGGTAAAGAATCTCGGCTACAAATCCGGCGCAATTTTCATCGACTCCGAGATGCTCGGCCGAACGCTTTAAATCACGAACTCCAAGTCCGCCAGAGCGAAGTGCGACTGGAGGCTCATCAGACCAGTTGTGAGCGAGTTCTTCAACCCAACGGAGCAGCGTTGAAATATTGGCAATCGCGGCGCGGTCTACTTCTTTTTGCTTGCGAGTAGCGCCGGATATTTCTGGAGAGGTGTTAGAAATTTGAGCAAAGATCTTTCCGCCGCGAAGATGCATTCCAACTTCTCGAGGTAGGACAACGGTGTGGGAATCCACGGCTTGCAAGAAGTTATTTTCCAAAAGCCAACCAATTGCCGCGCCCGGTTTTTTGGTGGCGCCGATCTGTCCACGAGGTGGACCCCAAACCAAACGAGAAAGGACATCTAGGGATGCTTTAGGCGCTTTCTTCAAATCATCGAGATTAATAACTCTGATGGTGTGTGGCCCGAGCCCAGCAGGTTCATCGCCCAACATGGTTCGCATATTTCCGGGCAGCCGATATTTCTTTTCGCCATCTTTATAAAGAAGAGCCCGGGTCCACAAATCATTTATGGCAAAGGTTGCAGATTCATCAGTTATCGCAACAAGTTCTTTGACAGTAAAAGGTTCCGGCAGAGAAGAGGCAGCAATTAAGACATCATGTTGCCAGCGATTAAGCCCTTCGAGAGCACGCATCAAACTTGGAATCGAATTTGCTCGAGCTGCCAGAGCCGAAAGTTCTGTTGGAACCGGGCTCAGCAGATCAGGACGTGCGGAAAAGAGGTCAGCGATAGCCGCATCATCACGAGCGCGTAGCTCTTCGGCAAAGGAGATGGCAGACATAACTGGTCTACATTACAGAGGTAAGGTGAAGAGCGCCTCTTTCGCTATAAAACAAGCAACTTTCTAGCGCTTGCCTCGCCCGCGTGGTGAGAAGAGCGTTCCAATTGCGCCCAGCACTCCGATAGTTGGGCCTAATAATCTTGAGAGCGCGCGAGCACGTCTAAATTCATGAATCGGCCAGTTGTCCCTAATGGCGCGAATTTGTAAGAGCGCATCTGGATTAATAGCTCGCGGGTGCCCAACCGCAGTGAGCAGGGGAATGTCGTGATGGCTATCGGAATAAGCAAAGGATTGTGCCAGATCGATTCCGTGTGCTTCTGCAAGTGTCCGAATTGCGACGGCCTTCTCTTTGCCGTGCAGCAGGGCGCCAATCATCTTTCCGGTGTACTTGCCATCAATAATTTCAGCTTTGGTGCCGAGGGCACCGGTGAAGCCCAATCTCTTGGCGATCAGGTTGGCCATATCCATCGGCGTCGCGGTTACCAACCAAACCTCTTCGCCCTTGTCCAGATGCTCTTGGGCAATTTCAATAGTGCCTTGCCACAGCGCGGGGGAGACGAATTCGTCGTAAATCTCTAGCCCGATCGTTTCGATCTCTTTCACATCGTGGCCACCAATAAAGTCGCAGGCAGCGCTCTGAATCTTCGCAATTTCCTCTTTATTCTCTTTGCCCGTTAGGCGATAACGCAGATTGGCCAGCACAAAGGCCGAAATTTCGCGTTTAGTGAAGAACCCTCTTTGGTACATGCCCCGGCCCAGGAAGAAAAGGCTCGATCCACGGAGGATCGTGTTATCGACATCAAAGAAGGCGGCTCGCTTGGGGGTGAGTGCCATATCGCAACCCTAGCGAAGCGCTGGAGGAAGGGCTCCTTTATAGTTACCGCCATGAGCGCCACTATCCACTTTCTCCGCCATGGAGAGGTCGAAAACCCCGAGAAGATCCTCTACGGCCGCCAACCAGGCTGGCGCCTGTCGGATCGGGGCCAGGAAATGGCCAAAACTGTCGCCGAATGGTCGACTTCCCTGGATTTGGGTGCCATTTTGGCCTCCCCGTTGCAGCGGGCCCAGGAAACCGCAGCTCCCGTGGCTGCTGCCCATGGATTGCCCATCATTACCGAGGATCGCTTGATCGAGGCGACCAATATCTTTGAAGGCCAAAAGTTCGAATTTGGCAGTGGCGTCCTTCGCCATCCCCGCTCGTGGCGCCACCTGTACAACCCGTGGAAGCCTTCGTGGGGCGAG
The DNA here is from genome assembly GCA_037142435.1 of Actinomycetes bacterium. Taxonomy (GTDB): domain Bacteria; phylum Actinomycetota; class Actinomycetes; order Nanopelagicales; family Nanopelagicaceae; genus CAIMZW01. The sequence continues at coordinate 4,693 of JBAXAO010000038.1, forward strand.
CCTTATGACGCGCAAATAAATCGCATGCTCGGTGCGCTCTTTGCAGCTCGTGATGCCGCCGGCGGCAAAGACGCCCTTTGCGTTTCTCATCAATTGCCGATTTGGATTTTGCGCTCGCAAGTCGAAGGTCGAAGCATGTTGCACGATCCCAGGAAGCGCGAGTGCACTTTGGCCTCAGTTACCAGTTTTGTATTGGATGATGACGGCATGGTCAGCGATTTCTATTACACGGAACCTGCAAAGCATTTGTTGCCCACCAAATGAAGAAATTGATAGCTCCGCTCATTGGAGTTCTACTTCTAGCAGGATGTGGTGGCGGAATCTCCTCGCCCAACCAAAATAAATTTATATCGGGATCGGGTGCAGCGGTTTATATCAAAGCATCTGATCGCAAGATCGCGCCGAACATCGTCGGGACAACAATCACCGGCGCAACTTTTTCTTCACCAAAGAATCAAGTCATTGTTCTTAACGTGTGGGCTTCGTGGTGCTCGCCTTGTAGAGCGGAGGCACCAACCCTTGAAGCTCTTTCTCAAAAATTTCCCAAAGTGCAATTTGTTGGGGTTTTGACTCGTGACAACGTCACGGCAGCACGGTCCTTCATTGAACGATTCAAGTTGACATACCCGACAATCACAGATGATTCAGTACTTGCATCATTTCGTGGCTCGCTTCCACCAAATGCTATTCCGACCACACTCGTAATTGATTCTTCTGGATATGTTGCAGCGCGAATTAGCGGTGCGGTGACTGTGGGATTGTTGACTGACTTAATTAATAAAGTTTCCGGTGATCCACGACATGCATGATTTCTTAGTTAATCAAATTTTTGATGGCAACGTACTCGCAGCGATTCTGGTTGCGGCACTTGCTGGATTGATCTCCTTTTTTTCACCTTGTGTTATCCCCTTAGTTCCGGGTTATCTTTCTTATGCCGCAGGCATGACTGAAACCAGAACACGTGGTCGAGTAGCGCTAGGTTCAATACTTTTTGTTTTCGGATTCTCTGTTTTGTTCGTCTCTTACGGCGCTCTCTTTGGCGGTCTGGGTTCAACCATCTCCAATCACTCGACCTGGATTTCGGTCATTCTTGGCCTATTAACTATTGGTATGGGTATCGTTTTTCTCTTTAACCAGCGCTTTTATCGCTCTTTTAAACCCACCTGGAAGATAAAGGCTGGTTTGGTCGGCGCCCCAATTTTAGGCTTCCTCTTTGGCATCGGCTGGACCCCTTGCATCGGGCCAACACTTGGCGCCGTTCAGGCACTTTCATTTGAAAGTTCCAGCGCAGTTCGCGGTGCCATCCTCAGCGTCGCCTATTGCCTGGGTTTGGGTATCCCCTTTGTCTTAGTTGGAATCTTCTTTGATCAATCCCAAAAACTTCGTCGTGCTATTTCCAAACACGGGAATCTGCTTACTAGATTCGGCGGCATCTTCCTTATCATTATCGGTATCTTGCAAGTGACTGGAATGTGGAATCATGTAATGAATTCGGTACGCGATGTCATCTCTGGCTTTATCCCGGTGATTTAAATGATAGATGTTTCCCTACCCGAGTTAAGTTCAGTCGGCGCATTGCGTTGGATCTGGCGCCAACTGACCAGCATGCGCGTCGCCCTCATCTTGCTTTTACTTCTTGGTGTCGCGGCAATTCCAGGATCCATCTTCCCGCAACGAACACAAAACCCGATGAAGGTGCAAGAGTTCTTTACTCAAAATCCCGGCTTAGCAAAGTGGATGGATGCCATCAAACTTTTTGATGTTTACAGTTCTCCATGGTTTAGCGCCATTTATCTCTTGCTCTTCATCTCACTTGTCGGATGTGTGCTACCTCGGACTTTTTCTCATATCAAAGCGGTCGGTGCGAAACCGCCGCTGACTCCAAAGTTCCTAGATCGCATGGAGTTTTATACGTCGGTCAAAGGAAATCCTGCAGCTGCATTGGACAAATCCGAGAAGTGGTTGAAGAAAAATCACTTTCGAATTCGCCGCGAAGCGAATTCCATCTCGGCCGAGAAGGGCTATCTACGCGAAACCGGGAATCTCCTTTTCCATCTCTCTTTGCTATTGATTCTGGTTGCCGTTGGAGTTGGTTCTCTCTTTGGTTCAAAAGGTGAAGCAATCCTCAACGTCGGAGAAAGATTTATTAACACGCCAACTTCCTATGACACGCTTTCCTTTGGAAAATTTCAATCCGAAGGCTCGCTCATTCCGTTTTCACTTAAAGTCACAGATTTTGTTGCAACCTACGATCCTGCGACCAATGCCCCCACCGATTACAAGCTAACGGTCAGCGCTTCAAACCCCATTGGTTCCAAAGAAGAGACCAAGATCATTAAGGTCAATTCACCTCTCACTTATGCCAGTACCAAGATTTACCTTCAGGCCAATGGCTATTCGCCCGTGGTGGCAATTCACGACAAGAGCGGAAAATTGGTATTTGAAGGCCCGGTTGCCTTCTTGCCACAGGATGCCAACCTGACATCGCTTGGAGCGATCAAGGTTCCAGATATGTCCCCTCAAATTGGCTTCGTGGCCACCTTTGTCCCAACTGCTGCACGAGATTCCAAGCGCGGAGCTTTTTCGGCATATCCCGAGGCTCTTGATCCCAGATTGCTGGTCTCAGTTTGGGCGGGCAACCTCGGCTTAGATACCGGAGTTCCACAATCGGTTTATCGGATAGATACCTCCAAGATGACTCGTATCGGGTTGAAATCTTTGGGGTTAAATCAGACCTATAACTTCGGCGAGGGCACGATCACCTTTGAAGGCGTGAAATCCTGGGTCAACCTGCAAATTGTTGATGATCCTGGAAAAATGTACGCATTGCTGGGCGCGATATTGGCAGTCCTTGGGCTGCTCATCTCGCTCTTCACTCGTCAACGCAGAATTTGGATCAAGATTGGCGATACCGTCGAAATTGCCGGTCTAGCAAAGAACGGTATGACCGGTTTGAAAGAAGAGATCGACCAACTTGCTAAAGAATTGAAGGGTTAATTTTGTCTTCCAGAAGTTACGCGTATCTATCGAACTACTCCATTTATTCTGCGATGGTTTTGGTAACGATTGCCTTCTTTGCATATGCCACCGAAGTTGCCTTCTCGATGAAGAACAATGACGAAAACGATAAAACTGATTTTGATTTCACGCGCACGACAAAGAGCGGTCGCATCGGATCGATCATGATGCTCTTGGCCCTCTTCTTCCTTTTTGGCGGAGTGCTCTTCCGGGCTCTTTCTGCCCACCGCGTGCCATGGGGCAATATGTACGAGTTCTCCATAACCGGGGCCTTTGCTGTTACTGGTGCCTACATCTTCGGAGTAATTCGGTATCGCCTCCGTTGGTTGGGTCTTCCCATCTCATTCGCAGTCCTTCTTACTTTAGGAACTGCGGTTACCGTTTTGTATCGACCAAGTGCGCCACTTGTACCTGCGCTGAAATCCACATGGTTGGCTATCCACGTTTCTGCCGCAATAATTTCTGGTGGTGTCTTCCTGTTGGCTAACGCAGTAGCCGCCACATATTTGATTTTGGATAACATCGAAAAGAAAGGCCCGCGCCCTACTTGGGCACTTCGCCTACCAACTTTGGAAGCGCTGGATCAGCTCTCATATCGCCTTGTTGCCTTCGTATTTCCACTCTGGACCTTCGCCGTTATCGCCGGTGCCATCTGGGCCGAATCGGCATGGGGTCGTTACTGGGGCTGGGATCCCAAAGAAACTTGGGCATTCATTACCTGGGTGGCATATGCGGCCTACTTACATGCCCGCGTAACCATTGGATGGCGCGGACGTCGCGCAGCTTGGCTATGTCTCTTCGCTGGTTCAACATTCTTGTTTAACTACGTCTACGTCAATATTTGGGGAACTGGTCGACATACGTATTCAGGGTTGTAGGCGCAAAAGTTTCGCCTGCAATTGCTGATGACTGGTACTGCTCGGCGTTTGAAGGTAAGTTTCACCGTCACAGCATCAGAGCGGAGTTTACCTAGTGAGTATGGATCCGGTTGAGACAAATCCCGAAAGTTACAAAGTCGTCTTTGAAAATGATCAAGTCAGAGTATTGGAATATTTAGATCGTCCCGGACATATGACTAAGCCACATGAGCATCCAGATAGTGTGATGTACACCTTAAGTACCTTTGCGAGGCGACTCCATGCAAATGGCGACACCCGAGATGTTGAAATCTTGGCAGGAACGACGGGTTGGTTACCCGCCCAAGTGCACGCCGGTGAAAACATTGGGCAGACAGATACGCATGTTATTTTTGTGGAATTAAAAAGCAGTTCAAAGCCAACGGAAAAGCTTGGACCTCAAATATAAGAAATTTTGTAGATAAGCGAACGTCTCAGAAAAGGGTAATTTATTTGCCAAACACTTCCGTTCGAGTGACGATCAACTTTGAATATGTGGTGTTGCTTAGTATTTCTATTCGTAAGTAAGAGGTAAAAAGCTCTCAAGAATTCTTGAGAGCTTTATCCTTTTAGTTCTATCAAAAAGAAATAATGCTATAAATTCTTCAAAAAATCCGGATCATCATCTGGTGGCAGCACACGGCCGGGCTTGCGAAAGCCAGGACCGGCAACCTTCTTGGGGCGGCCTGCAATAAACCAGCCGATGGCGCCAAGAAGTTCAAAGAGAATGACGATAATCAACCACGCCCACTTGGGCAGATTGCGTACCTGCTCTTGCGGAGTGCTGGCGACATCAAAGAGCGCATAAAGAGTGATGGCGAGTGGGATGACGTAGAGAAGGATGCGCATGGGCTCTAGTTTAGCCTCTTAGATGAAGAGCGCGACTGCCAAGGTTGTGGAAAGCAATAATTGCAGACGGGCAGTGTTACCCAGCAGCGGAATGAGCGCCTTCCCTTCGGCGCCAGCGAGAATTCGCTGTGAAATTTGAATGGTTACGGGTATCAGGAAAATGCTGATCAATACCCAAGGCGAGATGACGACTGCCAACAAAACGGTCAGATGGGCAATGACCAGCAGGCTGATAAAGAAGTAGCGGGCTTTGGCTTCTCCCAGACGAACTGCAAGCGTTAACTTTCCAACGAGAGCGTCCTTGGGCAGGTCACGCAAATTATTGATGGCCAGCAGAGCGCAGGAAAGCGCACCAACAGGAATGGCAACTAAGAAACTTTCCCACGTGAGCTCTTGGGATTGTGCGAAATAACTTCCCATAGTGGCGACCAAGCCGAAGAAGACGAATACAGATATTTCGCCAAAGCCTTGATAGCCATAAGGCTTACTTCCGCCGGTATAGGTCCAAGCTGCCAAAATAGCGATCGCACCTACGGCGATTAACCAGAGCGAAGTTCGTAGCGCCAGAGCTACACCCAACACTGCTGCCAAAGTAAAAGTTAGATAAGCGGCCTTCTTTACAGAAGCAGCCGTTGCTAATCCGCTGGCAACAAGACGAACCGGACCGACTCGAACTTCATCGGTTCCGCGTACACCGTCGGAATAATCGTTGGCGAAGTTAACGGCGATCTGCAGCAACAAACTCACTGAAAGTGCGAGGAGCGCGTTTATCCAATTGATGGAGTGACCATGTGAATGGTGCAGGGAAGTACCGACGAGCACGGGCGCGATTGCAGCGGGCAGGGTTCGGGGCCTAGCCCCTTGAAGCCACTTCTTCATTAATTGCGCTCCGCATCTTTCTTCGACAAAACTAACTCGACAAGTCTAATTCGATCTGGCTTTCCAATTCCCTTTACCGGCAGTTCAGCGATGTGATGAAATTCTTTGGGAATTGCATAGTTACCGAAAACGCTGGCGAGATGATCTCCGACCTCTTTTTTATTAATAGCTTCATCTGAAGCTAGGCAGAGGATTTCACCCCATTCCAGATCCTCTAACGAGAAGGCCATAAATTTTTGTTGTGGAAATGATTTGAGCAACTCGGTTTCGATGGCGCTCAAAGAGATCTTGATTCCGCCGGAAATAATCTGGTCATCGTTGCGTCCAAGAACCCGGACTTTGCCATTTTCGATTACTCCAAGGTCGCTGGTTGTAAACCAACCATCGTTGGTTACTTGGCTCCACAAGTCGTGCTGATTCAAATAGTCACTAGCCAGCATTGGGCCGGAGATCTCTATCGCTCCAGTTGCATTAGTTCGTACTTCGACGCCTGGGAGAGGCTGACCATCGTAAATACAACCACCGGATGTTTCAGTCATTCCGTAGGTAGTAACAACAGGAATGCCTTGCGCTTTTGCTTCTGAAACTAATTCATCACTTGCTGCAGCTCCGCCAACGAGAACTCCTTGAGCGCTTTGCAGGTGCTTCAAAAGTTTCTCATCGCCGCGAAGTGCCCGGTGCAATTGAGTAGGGACGATCGCAACAAAATCAGCATTGATGTATTCGTCGCGATTTCGGTTGTCGATCGGGGTGGTTCCAAGTTCGATCGATCGGATCAGAACATTGATTCCAGCAATATGCGTTGTGGGAAGAAGTAGCGACCAACGCTGGCCACTCTTTGCGCCTAGGTACTTGTGAGCAGCTTTGGCAGATGCAACAAGAGCTTTAGTGGAGAGGGCGACCTCTTTGGCAACGCCGGTTGTTCCGGAAGTGGTCAGCACTAGGGCGGTGGCGAGATCAACATATTCACGGCCAACCGGTCCAAAGGCGAGGGCCGGTCCAGAATCCCGAATTGCGTGGAAAAGGGCTTCGCTCTTCTGCGGGATGGTCCACTCATCGAGGGTGTGGAGTAAAGGTCGTTGTGACGAAATATCCATGGTCACCGTAGGCTATCCATATCTTTTTCAAGGGGGAAATGTGAGCAAGCCGTTTAAGCGTGAACCAGGTGCACGGACGATTCCTGACTGGCAAGTTGGCGAGGGCAGCGAATCTTTTAGCGACATTACATATTTGGTTGCTGAGGGCATGGCGAAGATAACAATTAACCGCCCCGAGGTTCATAACGCTTTTAGACCTCAAACACTCTTTGAATTACAAGAAGCCTTTTCCTTGGCACGTGATGACGAGCACGTCGGCGTCGTTATTTTTACCGGAGCAGGTACAGAAGCATTCTGCTCGGGTGGAGACATAAATGTCCGTGGCGATGATGGTTACTTAGGTTCCGATGCACTGGCTAAGAAAGGGATCGGGCGTTTAAATGTTCTCGATCTACAAATTCAAATTCGTCGTCTGCCAAAGCCAGTTGTTGCAATGGTTGCTGGTTGGGCAGTTGGTGGCGGACATGTTCTGCACGTTGTCTGCGACATCACTATTGCTGCCGATAACGCAAAGTTTGGACAGACCGGACCGATGGTCGGATCTTTCGATGGTGGATATGGCGCGGGATTATTAGCTGCTCACATCGGCCAGAAAAAGGCGCGCGAAATTTGGTTCTTGTGCCGTCAATACGATGCGCAAGAAGCACTTGATATGGGGTTGGTAAATATTGTTGTTCCCGTTGCCGAACTAGAAGCGGAAACCGTTTCATGGTCTCGTGAAATGTTGCGCCACTCACCTATGGCACTTCGTCTCCTAAAGGCCGGTCTTAACGCTGCTGATGATGGTCTGGCCGGTGTGCAACAACTTGCCGGAGATGCAACCTTGCTCTTCTATTTATCAGAAGAAGGACAAGAAGGTCGCGATGCTTATAAAGAGAAGCGTTTGCCAAACTTCGACAAATTTCCAAAGCGTCCTTAAATCTCAATGAGTTCGGCGGCCCAATTTCAAGAAGTCTTTAATGACTTCGTCGTAGTTGCTATTCCGACTCGAACAAATTTCCGCGGAATCAATGTTCGGGAAGCGGCGCTATTTCGCGGACCAGCTGGCTGGAGCGAATTTTCGCCATTTCTAGAATATGAGAACGATGAAGCCCGAACCTGGCTAAAAGCCGCGGTTGAAGGGGCGTTCCAAGAGTGGCCTATTTTGTTACGTAGCGAAGTCAAAATTAATGCCACACTGCCAAGAGTTTCTGCAGAGCAAGTACCTGAAATTTTGGCGCGCTTTCCTGGATGCACGACAATAAAAATAAAGATTGATGATTTTGA
>JBAXAO010000039.1:0-12427 GCA_037142435.1 Actinomycetes bacterium
CTCCTGTGGCTCCGGTTGTTGCAGCTCCTGTGGCTCCGGTTGTTGCAGCTCCTGTGGCTCCGGTTGTTGCAGCTCCTGTCATCGCAGATGAGAGCTACGTAACTCCTATTGTTCGCAAACTTGCCTCCGAACAAGGCGTCAATCTCGCCTCTGTCGTCGGAAGTGGCATTGGCGGACGTATCCGCAAGGAAGACGTACTAGCAGCGGCCAAGCCGGTCGCATCAATGGCGCCTGCCGCCTCTGCTCCGTCGGTTGTTAAGCCGGTCGCAGTTTCACCATTGCGTGGAACCACGGTACCGATGACTCGTTTGCGAAAGGTTATTGCAGCACGGATGGTGGAGTCGCTTCAAACAAGCGCGCAACTCACTACCGTCGTTGAGGTTGATGTCACGAAAATTTCACGTTTACGCGATCGTGCGAAGGCAGCATTTGAAGCCCGCGAAGGCGTCAAACTCACCTTCCTTCCATTCTTCTCTGTGGCAGTTTGCGAAGCGCTCAAGCAGCACCCAGTCCTCAACTCCTCCATCGATGGTGACAATGTGATTTATCACGGCGCCGAGCATCTAGGCGTAGCGGTTGATACTGAACGCGGATTGCTCGTACCAGTCATTCGTGATGCTGGTGATCTCAATATCGGGGCGGTAGCACGAAAGATCTCTGACGTTGCAGCCCGCACGCGCGATAACAAAATCACCCCCGACGAACTCGGTGGTGGCACATTCACGCTTACCAACACTGGCAGCCGTGGCGCACTCTTTGATACTCCGATCATCAATCAACCTCAGGTGGCCATTTTGGGTCTTGGTGCGGTCGTTAAGCGTCCCGTTGTTATGAAGGGCGAAGACGGTGGCGAGACCATTGCTATTCGTTCCATGGTTTATTTGGCGCTTTCCTACGACCACCGCATTGTTGATGGCGCAGATGCTGCCCGTTTCCTGGTTACTTTGAAGACCCGACTAGAAGAAGGTCGCTTCGAATCCGACCTTGGGTTGTAGTCGGTGACGCCTCCACAACGCATCGCAATTTCTGGTGCATCTGGTCTCATTGGAACAGCTCTCGTTGGTCACCTTCGAAGTGAAGGACATACCGTCCAACGCTTTGTACGTCGAGATGCGAAATCCCCGGATGAGATCTCTTGGGATCCCATTGCCGGAACTGTGGACCTACACGCTCTTGAAGGCGTGAATGCTGTTATTCACTTAGCTGGCGCAGGAGTTGGCGACAAGCGTTGGACGCCTAAATACAAGGCCACCATTTTGAATTCACGTTTGTTAGGTACCACTGCAATCGCACATGCAGTCGCAACCGTTAAGCCAGATGTCTTTATCTCTGCCAGTGCTGTCGGTTGGTATGGTGAATCCGGCAATCGCGCTGTCGTCGAGAGCGATCGTGCGGGGGACGATTTCTTGGCAACTGTTTGCCGTGAATGGGAAGGTGCCGCCGATTTAGCTGGCGATGTGCGAACAGTGAAAATCCGTACCGGATTAGTTCTTGATCCCACCGGTGGGGCACTCGGAAAACTCATCCCGTTATTTCGTTTGGGTCTTGGTGGGCGTTTGGGTTCTGGCCAGCAATGGTGGTCGTGGATCACGTTGCACGATGAAATTCGCGCGATCTGCCATCTTTTGGAATCAAAGATCTCAGGTCCAGTAAATTTGACTTCTCCAAACCCGGTCACAAATCAAGAGTTCACTGCGGCACTCGCACGCGCGCTCCATCGTCCGGCGGTTTTCCCGGTTCCGGCCTTTGCGCTGCGAATCGCCATGGGCGGGTTCTCTAGTGAAGTCTTGGGTTCAAAGAAGGTTATCCCTCAACAATTACAAGAGGATGGCTTTACCTTTGATTACCCACACGTGATCAATGCTTTAGCGGAGTTGATCGAATAATCGCCTCGGCGACTTTTCTTCCGCTTGATAATGCACCTTGCTGCGAAGGCATCGCCCGATGATCACCAATGACATAAGTATTTTCGCGCACCTTAAAGTCCTCGCGTGGATAATCCGTATGTAATGGAAGCGATTGTTTTATCTGATAACTCGCAACGAGATTCCAGCTGCGGGTGTCCGCGCTCCATAATTTTGCCAACCACCTTCGGACTTCGCTTTCAGAGACCGGCGAAATAGTAGTCGTGGCAATCAAATGGGTATCGATGGGAGCATAGGCTCTTGACACCCGAGAGATGACGATGGAGTTGGCGACCGGAGCTTTTCGGTCCACGACCAAATAGTCATCACGATCCAATGAGGTATTTGTAGAGTGGTACCAAGTGGTGCTTTCACAGGCGCGAGGTGAATCTGTGAGATCCAGTAGTTGCGTTGCCGTTGTCAGGTCGGTGGCCACGACGACGTGGTCAGCCGAATACTCGTTGGTTGAAGTTTGGACCTTGGTGCCATCAACTCTTTGAACGACTTCGTTCAGATGAATATTTTGGACTGGCGCCGCCAGCTTCTCAGAAAACTTTTTCACTCCGTACCTAGGTACGCCAGGGATGGCTTTGATGAAATAGCCCAAAGTTTCACGGATAACTTCTGCCGAAACCACAGCCGGATCGCACAGCGTCACGCCCTGTAGAAAGGGATTCAAAGTATCGGCGGCAAAGCCCGGGAACTTCAAAGATGAAGCGCCGAAAGATTTATGTAGTGATTGCTTGGTCCGCAGAAAATTGAGAAAAGCAACCTTCTCTGAAATAGACCCCGTTGCGCCACGTAGGAGGCCCGGAAGAAACTTCAATGAATTGCGCGGATCCCCCACCAACAGATCTCCGCTCTCTTGGCTGATGCGAATCGCTGGGGTGATTGGGCAAAACTCTAAATCCTCAAGAAGTCGAAGAGCAATTACCTCGGGATAGCTGGGATTAATTACTTGAAACCCGCGATCCAGGATAAAGCCATCCACCTCATCGCTGGTTACGCGGCCACCGACTCGATCAGAACTTTCAATGAGAAGCACGTCTCGCCCGCCGCTCTGCAATGTGCGGGCCACAGCCAACCCCGCTAGTCCCGCGCCAATAACAATGGTGTCGTGATGGGTGCTCATGGATGAATAGATGCCTTCCTGGCCTCTTCCAAAATCTTGGCAACTGCCAACGCTTGATGAACGGTTGTGGGCCAGACGCCTTCACCCTTCAGCGCAGCAAGAACCGCGTTGTAGAAGTGCGGATAGTTTCCATTAACCGATGGATACACAACGACTTCTTCTCCACGATAGAGAAGTGCTTCTGATGCGGTAGGCACCTGCCAAGCACCTTCACTGGGTACAACTCCTTGACGAAGGAGCGCTTCTTGCGGGTCAAGTTCTTGTATAACGAGTGCGCCCTTATCCCCCATCAGTCGAACTCGAGGGCCGGGACTGCCGACTATCGCCGAGGCGGACAAGTAGGAATCCATTCCCGAATCGTGCTTGAGTACCAAGACCACATCATCATCGGCATAACCCCGAATCGAACGCACCGACGAATGAACTAGCTGGGCAGGCCCAAAGAGATGCAGCGCTATCGAAACGAGGTGGCTCTGCAAATCTAAGAGCGTGCCACCGCCTGCCTCGAAGTTATCGCGCTCTCGCCAGGAAGATGGGTTTGGAGTGGGTCGGAATCTTTCGAAACGTGAATCCAACCGAAAGAGATTGCCAAGTACATTTTCCGAAATCGCCTGGCGAATAGTTAACGTATCGCTATCCCAGAGGCGATTGTAGAAAACCGACACGGGAATGCCGGTTGTTTCGGCGGCCTGGGCAATGCGTTGAGTTTCGGCATAGTTAAGTGCCATGGGTTTATCTACTACGGCTGGAATTCCGGCTTGTAGAGCCCCAATTGCTTGTTCGGCATGTACCGAATTTGCAGACGCAATAACGATCAAATCCAGATCGTCATTTAAAAGTTCTGCAAACGCAGAACGGATACTTGCCTCGGGAAAATCCGATACCGCTTGCGCTATGCGCTCGGCGTTTGTCGTGACGATGGCAGCCACGTCGAATCCAGCCGCCTGCAATAACTGAGCATGAAAAACTCTTCCCGCCAGCCCATAGCCGACTAAGCCAACACGCGGGCGAGAAGAGTTATCTTTCAAGGCAAGTGTCTACTTATCCGAAGTTTCAGTCTCGTTCTGTAATTTAGAGGGCCACCAAATCTTTGGCCCAATCATGTGCACCAAGGCTGGCACCAAGATAGATCGAACAACCAAGGTATCGAGCAAAACACCGAAGCCAACTGCAAAGCCCAATTCGGCCAAGAAAACCAGAGGCAAAACTCCGAGCACTGCAAAGGTCGCGGCTAAAACGATGCCAGCAGAGGTGATGACACCGCCAGTGACGGTGACGCCTTTAGTCATACCTTTACGAGTACCGAACTTGATGGTCTCTTCACGAACTCGCGTCATCAAGAAGATGTTGTAATCGATTCCAAGAGCTACCAGGAACACGAATGCGAAGAGCGGGAAGGAGGAATCCTCACCAGCGAAATGGAACAAGTGGTGAAATACCAAAGCGCATGCGCCAAGCGTTGCCAGGAAGGAAAGCACGACCGTGGCCAGCAAGAGAGCAGATGCTGCGATCGAACGGAGCAACAAGGCAAGAATCAATGCAATCAAGAGCAGGATCACCGGAATGATCAAACGCTGGTCATGTCGGGTTGCTTGGTGAATGTCGTAGTACACACCTGATGTTCCGCCGACGACGCTTGCTGGATCAACTTTATGAACCGCAGTACGAATAGTCGGAATGAGGTTGACCGCAAGATTTGAATCCGGCGAATTCGTCAACGTTACGTTGAGCAAGACTTTGCCACCAACAATTTTGGTATCTGGCATTGGCTGTCCAGGAACTATTGGCGAAACAGTTTGAGGGAGAACAGCGCTGACGCCTTTGATTGCCTTAAGAGCTGATGTGGCTGCTGTGGCTCTGTCAGCCGCGACAACAATCTGAGTTGGTTGACCGGCTCCGCCCGGGAAATACTTCAACAGTTGTTCTTGTCCCACAACCGAATCGGTTCTTGCCGTGAACGACTGGGAGGTAGAAAGTCCATTGGAGTGCAAAGTCGGCGAGAAGCCTGCCAAAATAATCAAGAGCAGGGCGGAAACAGCAGCGTATTTGCGCGGGCTACGTGCAGTTGCAGCTGCAACCTTGGCCCAAATGCCACTGAGTTTCTCATCGTGAGAATCAAACTTGGGACGCTTTGGCCAGAAAATCCAACGACCGAAAAGGAGAAGAAGGGCTGGAAGAAAAGTCAGAATGGTCACCATCGCGCAGACAATTCCGATGGCTCCGACCGGTCCAAGTCCACGGTTGTTGGTGAGCTCGCTCAGCAAGAGAACGAGAAGACCTAATGTCACAGTGCTACCGGAAGCCACAATCGGCTCGACTACACTGCGCCAGGCAATCTTCATGGCATCTACGCGCGAGGCATGCAGGTGCAACTCTTCGCGATAGCGGGCGATTAAAAGCAATGCATAGTCAGTCGCCGCACCAAGTACCAGCACCGAGAGAATTCCTTGAGATTGTCCATCCAAAGTAATGACATTGTGCTTGGCTAACTCGTAGATAACGCCACCTGCAAGAGTCAACGCAAAGAGCGCAGAGAGCAGCGGCAAGATCCAGAGAAGCGGTGATCGGTAAACGAAGATCAAAATAACGGCAACAACGATTCCAGTCGTTGCCAAGAGGCTGGTATCAATTCCACCAAATGCATCAAAGAGGTCAGCAAAGAGTCCGCCCAGTCCGGTCGTGTGCGTAATGAAACCATTAGTGCTGGCATATTGCGTTGAATAAAAGCGAATAGTGGCGATGACCGCAGGAAGTACCGGCTTCTTATCCGACAGCAGTGCTCCCGCGATGGTGTCCTTCAAAGGTAAGTTCGCCAGAATGGCATCACCATTTTGAGATGGAAAGGCAGCGATAGCCGCATTGGGTGCTAGATAATCGGAAATCTTGAGAGTGACCGGATTTCCGGCCTTGTCGGTTAGAGCAACACCCTTCTTGTCGACCAGGGTCTTACCTGCCAGAGATTGCACAAAAGCATTGGCGCTAGCGACCTTGGCGGCATCAGCCTTGCCCACAAAGAGGACCAACGTTGGAAACTGATTGAAAGAGGAGCTCTCGGCGAACTTACTGATCTGCGTGGCGGCTTGGGATGATTCGGCCTTATCTGGCAAAAACTTGGAATTGTCGTTCTTCTGGACGCTGGAGAGATTTCCAAAGAGCGGACCAGTGATTCCTGAGATGCCTAACCAAACGATCGTGACGACTGCGGCCAGCGCAATGGCCTTGCGCCCCTTTACCTTTGTCTTGCCTGAATCCGTCACTTCTAGACTTGCCGACATCTGAACCCCTTTTGTTGCTTAAACTTGGAAAGGCAACCCTACCTGCGCCGAACGCCTCTTTCGCGCTCAAATATGGGCAAAAGGGGTGAACTCTGACCCGTTTAGCGAAAATTCACCGACACAATTAGGCTTGCTTGCATGAGTTCAACGACGACGCCCATTGCCACCTCTGGGATTGCGTTGAAACGCCAAGGGTTAATTGACTACCAAGTTGCTTGGGATAGCCAGAGACGAATCCACGAAGGCGTGGCCAATGGGACGCGGCCCAACACGTTGATTCTGCTGGAGCACCCATCTGTCTATACCGCAGGCCGTCGGACTGAAGATCACGAACGTCCCATGGACGGAACTCCGGTCATCAATGTTGACCGCGGCGGAAAGATCACCTGGCATGGCCCAGGCCAACTTGTCGGCTACCCCATTATTAAATTACGTCAGCGCAATGAAGTTGTTGGGTTCGTCCGTGAAATTGAAACCGCACTGATTGCCGTCTGCCAAGATCTCGGCATCAATGCCGAAAGATATTGTGAGCGATCCGGAGTATGGCTGCGTGATGAAAAAGGAGATCGCAAAATTGCGGCCATCGGTATTCGCGTTGCTAAAGGCGTAACCATGCATGGTTTTGCCCTCAATGTGAATCCGGATTTGGCCTCCTTTGGCGCCATCGTTCCGTGTGGATTCACCGATTCCGGAGTTACTTCAATCTCGCAAGAGCTGGGTCGATCCGTAACGATCGATGAAGTCGCGCCGTTGGTGGAGAAATATATGTACGAAGCCCTCTCTCGGGTTGCGGAGTAACCCATGACTCTGGCACCTGAAGGTCGCAAGCTTCTACGCATTGAAGCACGCAACACCGAAACACCTATCGAACGCAAACCCGAGTGGATCAAGACTCGCGCCAATATGGGTCCCGAATACACCAAGTTGCGTTCACTGGTGGTCAGTGAAGGTTTACATACAGTCTGCCAAGAAGCGGCCTGTCCCAATATCTTTGAATGCTGGGAAGATCGCGAAGCGACATTTCTTATTGGCGGCGAGCAGTGCACCCGCCGCTGCGATTTCTGCAATATCGATACCGGCAAGCCTGGTCCGCTGGATCGCGATGAACCGCGTCGTGTGGCCGAGTCCGTTAAATCAATGCAATTGCGCTATGCAACTATTACCGGCGTTGCCAGAGACGATCTAGAAGACGGTGGCTCATGGCTCTACGCCGAGACCATTCGCGCCGTCCACGAACTCAATCCTGGTACAGGTGTTGAAATGTTGGCACCTGACTTCAATGGCCACGCGCATCTGCTTAACGAAGTCTTTGAAACCAGACCAGAAGTTTTTGCCCACAACTTAGAAACCGTGCCCCGCATTTTCAAACGTATTCGTCCAGCCTTTAGATACGAACGTTCTCTCGATGTCATCACTCAGGCTCGCGATTTCGGTTTGATTACAAAGTCCAACTTAATTCTGGGACTTGGCGAAACTCGCGAAGAAGTTACGCAAGCTCTGGAAGATCTACACAACGCCGGCTGCGACCTCATCACGATTACTCAATATTTGCGTCCTTCTCTCAAGCATCACCCCGTCGAGCGATGGGTCAAGCCCAACGAATTTGTAGAACTTGCAGGCGAAGCCGAAGCTATTGGTTTTGCCGGTGTTATGAGCGGACCGCTAGTTCGATCCAGTTACCGCGCGGGTCGCCTTTACAAGCAAGCCCAAGAAAAGAAAGCGCTGCGAACCAGCTCCAGCAATGGCTGACTTCGTCTATCCCCCAGTCATCGTGGCCATCAAATCACTATGGCGCGCTCTGGGTCTTAAATTCACGGTATACGGCGAGGCTCATATTCCACGCGAAGGTGGCGCCATCTTGGCCATCAATCACGTGGGCTACCTCGATTTCGCCATTGCCGGCACCGCCGCACTTCCCGTTAATAGATATGTGCGTTTCATGGCGAAGAAAGAAATCTTCGACAACAAAATTGCCGGTCCGTTGATGCGAGGTATGCACCATATTTCCGTCGATCGATCCAACGGATCAGCCTCTTTTGTTGCAGCATTGCGCGCCCTGCGCGCTGGCGAAATCGTTGGCATCTTTCCCGAAGGCACTATCTCGCGAAGTTTTGAGATAAAAGAATTGAAAACCGGCGCGGTGCGTTTGGCCATGGGTTCTTCGGTTCCGGTAATTCCCACCATTGTTTGGGGCAGCCAACGTATTTACTCCAAACGTATGAAGCGAAATTTCAAGCGAAATAATTTCCCCATAACGGTGGCTTTCGGCGATCCATTCTTTGTAGAGCGTGGCAGTGATGTCGATGCCGCAGAGGCCGAATTAAAGAATCGTCTGGTAGATCTGCTCCATTTTGTGCAAGATCGTTACCCAGATTCGCATGTCGGCCAACGTTGGGCACCAGCTCGCCTTGGCGGCACTGCACCAACTCTTGAAGAAGCTGCCCAGGAGCATGCAGAATTCGTTGCTAGAAAGCGCGCCGAGCAAGAAGCAAAGTTAAAGCAGAACCCCGAGAAAAATGAGGATGAATAAGTCATGGCACTTTTTAGCCGTAAGAAGAAGAACGCAGCGCCGCTAGCAAAAGGTGAAGTTGCGAAAGAATCTCAACTCAAAGTTCTCAAAGATGCTTTTCGAGTGACCCGCGAGCAGCGCCCCATGACGGTCCTCTGGATGATCTTGATCTTTGTAGTTGTGATGGTGCTTGGAATCATTTTTGGAAATAGCGCACACCACCCGGTCTATTTCGGAATTCTTTCGGTGCCGCTTGCAACTCTTGCTTCCTTCTTCTTCTTTACCCGCCAGGCCAATGTTGCTGCCTATGCATCCATCGAAGGCGAAATTGGCGCCGGCGCATCTGTGCTCATGGGTATTCGCCGCGGCTGGACCACCACACCTGCCGTTGCTGCCACCAAAAACCAGGACATGGTCCACCGCAGCGTTGGCCGTGCTGGAGTTGTGCTGGTCGGTGAAGGCGGTCAAGGAGTTCGTCTGCTTTTGGCTGACGAGCGTAAAAAGACCGAACGATTTGTGCCAGGTGTGCCTGTTTTCGAATTAATCGTTGGCGACTCCGAAGGTCGCGTGCCACTGCGCAAACTTCAAAAGAAATTGAAGAAGATGCCGAAGAAATTATCGCCCAATCAAATGCGCGAAGTTCGTGCCCGCCTCAAGGCTGTCGGTGGGATGAGCATGCCGATTCCAAAAGGACCAATGCCAACTAGGGCTAAACCACCTCGTCGCTAACGACTTAAACGCGCAGGACCGTGGTCTTGGTCAACCACTCGTGGTAGCCCCGACCCTCTTTGGTGAACACCGCAGGCAGTACCAGACAGATCAACAGCGTGCGCACCAGAATTCGAAGTGGGCTGACCCATCCCCCAGTGTCGGCATCGACAACTCGTAACCTGATCAAGCGCTGCCCGGCCGAGCTCTGGGTAAGAATGGTCAAAACCGTGATCTCAACGAAGAAGATGGCCAATTGCGGCAGGCGCAGGTTGTGGACAGTTCGTGATGCTGCGGGCACCAACAAAATTGCGACCCCATATGCCATAAACCAATCTAAGGTCAGCGCTACGAATCGGCGACCGAAACTGGCTTTTTCAGAGGTCTGCACGCGCGAAAGAATAGCCCACTCCTATAGCGACCTCTATTTCAACTAGAGGTTTGGAAACATATCCGTAACAAAGGGGTTATGCCACCTTCACGGTCTCTCTTTAGGCTTATCCCTATCAATAACTCTCACCAACCCGGAATGCAATGTCGCATTTATCGGATTTGCGAACTCATACAGGAGCACAATGTTTAAGACTTCGACCGAAATCTTTGACTTCATCAAGAAGAACGACGTCAAATTAATTGACGTACGTTTCATTGACCTACCCGGCATTCAACACCACTTCAATGTGCCTGTTGAATCCTTTGATGAAGCCGTCTTTACAGATGGCCTTATGTTCGATGGTTCATCGATTCGTGGCTTCCAAGCCATTCACGAATCAGATATGAAACTGCTTCCGGTGCCAAGTTCTGCATACATCGATCCATTCCGCACCGTGAAGACATTGATCATTAACTTTTCCGTTCACAACCCAATCGATGGCTCGCCGTACAGCCGCGATCCTCGTGGCGTAGTCGCCAAGGCCGTTGAATATTTGAAGAGCACCGGTATCGCAGACACCGCATTCTTCGCTCCAGAAGCCGAGTTCTACGTCTTCGACGCCGTTCGCTTCTCGACCGACATGAATGAGTCTTACCACCACATCGATTCATATGAAGGTGCTTGGAATACTGGCGCTGAATTCGATGCTGATGGAACTCCAAACCGCGGTTACCGCACACGTATCAAGGGCGGATATTTCCCAGTATCGCCAACCGATCAATTCGCAGACCTCCGCGATGAAATGGTTATGAACCTAGGCAAAGTCGGACTTCTTGTTGAGCGCGCTCACCACGAAGTTGGAACCGCTGGTCAGATGGAAATTAACTACCGCTTCTCCGACATTCTTCAAGCCGGCGATGATGTCATGAAGTTCAAGTACATCATTCGCAACACTGCTTGGGAGGGTGGCAAGACTGCAACCTTTATGCCAAAGCCGCTCTTTGGTGATAACGGTTCCGGTATGCACGTTCACCAATCTCTTTGGAAAGACGGCGTCCCGTTGTTCTTCGGTGAAGGCTATGGCGATCTTTCTGACATGGCTCGTTGGTATATCGGTGGACTCTTGAAGCACGCACCATCACTTCTTGCATTCACTAACCCAACAGTGAACTCTTACCGTCGTTTAGTGCCTGGCTACGAAGCCCCAGTAAACCTCGTTTACTCGGCTCGTAACCGTTCAGCTTGTATCCGTATTCCAATTACCGGATCCAATCCAAAGGCAAAGCGCATTGAGTTCCGTTGCCCTGATCCATCTTCAAACCCTTACTTGGCATTTGCTGCCATGCTGATGGCCGGACTTGATGGCATCCAAAACAAGATTGAGCCACCTCTACCTGTAGATAAGGATCTCTACGAGTTGAATGCAGAAGATGCTGCCAAGATCCAGCAAGTTCCTGGTTCATTGGATGCAGTACTCGACAACCTCGAGAAGGATCATGACTTCCTTCTTAAGGGTGGAGTATTTACTGCTGACTTGATCGAAACCTGGATCTCCTTCAAGCGCGAGCAAGAAGTTGATTATGTTCGCTTGCGTCCACATCCAGCAGAGTTCGAGCTCTACTTCGATATCTAAATCATCCGTCTCGCGAAACGCCCTTCAAGTAATCGGAGGGCGTTTCGCATTTTCTCTACAAATGACTATCGGTTTACGAAGAAAATAACATCTAGTAGATATTGGATCAGGGCTACCCATTTAGCCTGGTCCATATGAACATCGCTCATGTCGTCCACAATTCGCCCGGCAATAGTGGCTTGCATCATTATTGAAACCGCAATCGGATCGAGATCTGGATTAGCCCAGCCGCGGTCCTTTGCGATCTGAAATAGATGTGCCCATTCATTGGTCAATCTCGCCTGTTCCCGATTTAGGCGAGTTCGAATTCGCGCATCGTAGTTTGCGAGAACCGCAGTTTCCATTCGTTCCACTCGAAGTCTCTGTGCATTGTCTGGTTGCCGAATGTTCACCACCGCATGAAATTTCGCGCGCGCGGCTTCCAGGTCTGATGAATCGGTTAGAACATCCGTTAGGGCGGAAATAGTTTGATTCACATATTGCGAAAAGCGCTCCACCTGCGCCGCTTCGACGAGATCAGCCAAATCACGAAAATGATGGTAGAGCGAACCCTTGGATACATGCGAACGATCTAGAACTTGCTCAGAAGTGATCTGTCGGCTGGGAAACTCCGCCAGAAGCCCAGCAGTGGTCTCAATAAGCAATTTTTTAGTGGGGTGCATGATTTCCACCTGCAAACCTTAGTTCAGCCCCCACATCCTTTTCTCAGATTCTCCGGTCATTTCTGAGAGGGGTTACTCACTCTTCGTGAATACGAATCCCACCGTATCGGCTGACATTTTAACTGAGATGAATGTTCCTTCCATTTCGATACCTTCAATTGGGTATCCATGCACTGGCGTGGGAGACTCAGCCAGTGATTGCGACCTCCAGCCTAGAACTACGCGCTGGAG
>JBAXAO010000040.1:0-12184 GCA_037142435.1 Actinomycetes bacterium
GGGGCGTTGACCAATGTCAATGAATTGGCCGGCCAAAAAGTTGCCGACTTGCTGCTTATCAATGATGGCGATTTGTCCTACGCGAAGATTCGTTTCGACGAGCGTTCGATCGAAACCTTGAAATACAACCTCGGCAAGGTTGTCGATCCACTTGCTCGAGTTCTTGGTTGGAGCGCTTCATGGGACATGGTCCGTGATGCCGAACTCTCTGCATCTGACTTCGTCACGATGGCGTTGAATGCTCTCAAGCTTGAAACCGACATCACCATTGGTCGCATCGTGGTTTCACAATTGGCAACGGCTGCCAGCACCTACGCCCATCCTTCGCATAAAGATGCGCTGACGACGCAATTGGCCGATGGGCTTGAAGCGCTCCTCGATAGTTCCGCTGCCGGTAGCGACTTCCAACTTCTCTATGTCCGCGCCTTTGCCTCCGCTGCCAAGAGCCCAGCACAACGTGCTCGAATCGCTGACATTCTTAATGGATCCATCAGCGGCGTGACCATGGACTCCGATCTTCGTTGGTACCTGATCTCAGCTCAAGCCGAGTTCGGATTAGTAGGCGTTGAAGAATTGAAGGCAGAACTCGAGAAGGACAACACCTTCAGCGGCCAGCTCGCTCACCTCGGTGCGCTGACATCACTGCCCACGGCTCTTGCTAAAGAAACTGCCTGGAATGAATTACTGGGAGATGACCTCAGCACTTCCCAGCGCTCGGCAGTCCTCGGTGGCTTTGCTCGCCCAACTCAATTGGATCTCGTTGCACCATACGTCGATAAGTACTTCGAGGTACTTCTAGGTGTTTGGGGTAAGGCTTCATATGAGATCGCACGTCGATTCGTTCAGAGCATTTACCCGGCACAATTCGTCAGCGTCGATACTGTGGCAAAATCAAAGACTTGGCTGGATGGTGTCGGCAAAGATGCGCATGCCACCCTTCGCCGCTTGGTCATCGACGGCGTCGATGCGATGGAGATTGCATTGCGCGCGCAAGCCAAAGACGCCTAATATCAAGTTTCCTCTGCACTAAGGAGCCACCATGCCCGGATCCAACATAACGCGCGTCGAAGCTATCGAACGTTCGTCGCACTTAGAAGTTCTGGGCTACGAGGTCACCATAGATACAACGGTCGGTGATGAAGTCTTTGGCGTCTCTAGCATTGCGCGCTTTACCTGCAACGAACCTGGATATTCCACTTTTATAGATGCAGTGGCAAAGAAAATCATCTCGGCCACTCTTAACGGAAATGCGGTAGATCTTTCTTCGTATGACGGCCACAGTATTTTCCTGCACGATTTGGCGGAAGAGAACGAACTTGTCGTAGAGATGGAGGGCATTTATTCCAAGAGCGGTGAAGGTCTTCAACGCTCAGTCGATCCCGTTGATGGTCAGGTTTATCTTTACACACAGGCCGCACCAGCTTTTGCTCAATTAATTTTTCCTTGCTTTGATCAGCCCAACCTCAAAGCACCATTCACTTTGACCGTCATTTCCTCGGATAACTGGGAGGTTCTCTCGAATAGCCCGTTGCAAGATCGCATTGCACTTGCAGATGCCAAGGCCAAGTGGGAGTTCTCTCCAACTCCCCGTATCTCTTCATACATCTACGCCCTCATCGCTGGTCCGTACCATCACGTTCACGACGAATACGTCGGAAAGAAGCGAGTGCCTCTAGGGATATATGTCCGCAAATCTTTGGCAGCGCATCTTGATGCCGAGAATATTTTCAAGGCAACTAAAGATGGCTTTGCTTTCTACGAGAATGTTTTTGACCTGGCCTACCCTTTTGAGAAATACGACCAGATCGCAGTCGTTGATTACAACTGGGGCGCCATGGAGAACCCAGGCGCTGTCACTTTTAAGGAAGATCGATTCGTCTTTCGCAGCAAAGTCACTGAACGTTTGTATGCCTGGCGAACTAGCACCATCCTGCACGAAATGGCGCACATGTGGTTTGGTGACATGGTCACCATGGAGTGGTGGGACGATATCTGGCTCAACGAATCCTTTGCCGAATTCATTTCCTACCTAGCGTTGGCCGAATCGACACCTTTCACCAACAGCTGGGTCAGTTTTAATATTGATATCAAAAACTGGGGTTATCGCCAAGACCAGTTGAGCACGACCCACTCGGTGGCAACGGATGCTCCTGACGTTGAAACCGCCAGCACGAACTTTGATGGCATCTCTTATGCCAAGGGTGCATCAATTCTGAAGCAACTCTTTGCTTACGTAGGTCGCGACAATTTCATCGCCGCTATTCAGGCTTACTTTGCCAAGCATGCCTGGGGAAATACCAGCCTTAATGATCTGTTAGTAGAACTCGAAGCTGCAAGCGGACAATCCCTTACCGAATGGGCAGCGACTTGGCTGCAGACATCTGGCGTAAACACCTTGAGACCGGCTCTCGTGATTTCTAACGGCGTTTACTCATCCGTGAAGGTTCTGCAAGAAGCTCCCTCGATTCCGGCTAATTCGCAGGAGCTTCGACCACACCGTTTAGGTATTGGGCTTTATGACTTAGAGAATGGATCTCTTCAATTGCGTAAGCGCGTAGAGCAGGTAATATCTGGATCTAGTACCGAAATTCTCGGCTTGGCTGGTGAAAAAGTTGCTGATTTACTTCTCATTAATGACGGTGACTTGGCTTTTGCGAAGATCCGTTTCGATGAGGATTCGATATCGACATTGAAGAATCATTTAGCCGGCATTGAAGATCCGCTAGCCAAGGTTCTGTGCTGGAGCGCGGCCTGGTCCATGGTGCGAGATGCCGAGCTTTCAGCATCCGACTGGATCAAGATGACTTTAGATGCCCTGCTAGTCGAACGAGACATGGACGTCATCTTCATTATTGTTTCTCAATTAGCCATGGCTATTGAAAACTACGCTCATCCATCGCATCGTCAACAACTTCGCACCCAAGTTGCTGATGCAATGGAAAAAGCGCTGGATCAATCACCTGCGGGCAGCGATCTTCAACTTCAATTCGCAAAATCATTTGCTAGTTTTGCAGACTCCTCGACCCAGCAAGATCGCATACGTTCCATACTCCAAGGATCACTCGTCGGGTTAGAACTTGATGCCAATCTGCGCTGGGCACTCGTTAATGCGCTGGTCGAGCAAGGCCTCGCTACTCGTCAAGACGTAGATGCCGAACTCGAGCAAGATAAGACTCTGGATGGGCAACTCAATCACGCCGAATGTTTGGCAGCTTTTCCAAGTTCAGAGGCAAAGGGCGCTGCCTGGGCTCAACTTCTTGGCGATGATCTTTCGATCTCTTTCCGCGCGGCTAATCTCCGCGGATTCCAACGAGCTGCCCACCGCGAACTACTAACAGAATACGTTGATAAATTCTTCGATTGCTTGCTCACTTATTGGAATGAAAAATCCTATGAAGTGGCCAACCAATTTGTCACTGCAGCATTTCCCAAATTTTGTAACACTCAAGAAACCTTGGATAAGGCCAATGCTTGGCTATCGGCAAATAAAGAGGCGCCTGCTGGGTTGTTGAGGTTTGTTACTGAAGGTAAAGATGCCCTCGTTCGCGACCTATCAGCGCAAGCAAAGGATGCTTAAAAACTATTCGATGTGAGTAAGCGAGCTCGAAGTTTTCTTGCGATCACCGGATGTTGCTAAGGCGATTACTGAAATGCCTACAAAAAGTGCGATCGGTGCCACGACGAAGTAAAGAACGGTCTGCCACGCCTGAAAACCTTGGCCAGGATGTGAGCCATCTTCTTGGACGACGGTATGCAGCGCAGATACGAGCGATGGTAACAACATGGCAAAAGTCTATTGGATAAAAAAGAGTGCTTACGCCGTGGCTGTATTAGGGACAAACGGTTCGACTCCGTATGGAGATAAGTACGAAATCCACTTGGAGTCAGGGCGGCCAGTTCCAAGAATTCGCCATGCGGCCCCAACAGGTTCACGTGGCAGTGAGCGCAGGCGCCAACCTATTTCCTTCAAGAATTTGTCGGCCTTGAGATGATTGCACCTGTGACATGCAGAGACGACGTTCTCCCAGTTGTGTCCACCTCCGCGACTGCGTGGAATCACGTGATCAATAGAGGTAGCTGGCGCCGTGCAGTAAACACACTTGCCGCCATCGCGTGCAAATATTGCGCGGCGAGATAGCGGTACTGAATGTCGGTATGGGATTCGAACAAATTTAACGAGCCGAATGACTGCAGGAAGTGTGACTTGACCGCCGGCATAATGCAGCACGGTTTCAGAATCTTCCACGCTAATGGCGCGGTTGTTTAAGACGAGGATTAACGCTCGTCTTTCCGAAACGACACCTAGTGGCTCGTAGGTGGCGTTCAGGACCAAAGTATTTGGCACTGAATTGGGCTCCCCTGTTTGGCAGCGCGTGGCTCGTGCTGTCGGGTAAATCTTGCCCTACCCCTGGCAAATAACTCGGTATTTCATCGCAAATTCGTTGTGCCGCACCTCTGAACTTTGGGTGAACTGGCTACGCTATTTTCATCATGACAATCGATTCGAACATCCATAAGGCTTACGACTGGTTCAGTGGCGCCCCGCTTCACATCTTGGCTATCTTGGCGCTGGCGCTAGTAGCCCAAAAATTAGGCTCACGGGCCGTCACAAAGGCCATGAATCGGCTAGCGGAGACCGATCTTGTCCCCGGGCCGCGCCGTGGTGGCGTCCGGCAAAAGGAACGCGCTAAAACCGCCGGTACCGTTCTGCGCTCGGCCATGAACGCCGCCATCCTGTTAATCACCTCGACGATGGTTCTCAGTGAATTTGGGCTTAATCTCGGACCTCTTATCGCCTCCGCAGGAGTCATCGGCGTCGCGCTTGGTCTCGGAGCCCAGACGATTGTGCGCGATGTGCTCGCCGGAATCTTCATGTTGATCGAAGATCAATACGGCGTCGGAGATGACGTAGAAGTTCTCGACGTTGAAGGAAAAATCGAATCCGTTGGACTGCGCATTACGACCGTTCGAGCTGGGGATGGCACTCTTTGGTACATCCGTAACGGTGAGATATTAAAGATAGGTAACCGTTCTCAGCCCAAGCACTAGAGTTTTGATATGGCAATTATTAAGACCGAAGGACTTACTAAGACCTATGGCCATAAGGATGCAGTCCATAATCTCAATCTAGAAATTCAGCCCGGCGACGTATTCGGTTTCCTGGGACCTAATGGTGCGGGCAAAACCACCACGATTCGAATGATGTTGGGGCTTATAAAACCCACATCAGGTAGGGCCGAAATATTCGGTCTTGATTGCACCAGCCAACCAGCAGAGATCCATAAACGATTGGCATATGTTCCAGGTGAATCAAATTTGTGGGGTTCTCTCACTGGCCAGCAAACTTTAGATCTCCTCAGTTCTTTACATGGAGATGTCGATTTGGGGTACCGCACCAATTTAATGGAACGCTTTCAACTAGATCCTTCCAAGAAAGTTCGCGCGTATTCAAAAGGAAATCGCCAAAAATTATTGCTCGTTGCCGGTCTTTCCACTCGTGCCGATGTTCTTCTGCTTGATGAACCAACAAGCGGCCTAGATCCCTTGATGCAGGAAGTGTTTCGGAGTGTTGTACTTGAAGCGAAAGAACGCGGCCAAACAATCTTTCTCTCCTCTCACACGTTGAGTGAAGTCGAAGTCTTGTGCGACCTTGTTGGTTTGCTTCGCACCGGCGAACTCATCGAAGTCGGAACGCTTGAAGAAATGCGCCACCTTTCGGCCTTGACCTATCAAATTACCTTTGATGGTGCACCGATCGATCTCAGCAGAGTCGAAAACGTAAAACGTGTAGTAGTCGAAGGGCACCGTGTTACTTGCGAACTTGCGGGAAAGCCAACGGCTTTACTGAAGTTATTGGCCACTGCCAATGTCACCAAATTGGTCTGCCACGAAGCCTCCTTGGAAGAAATCTTCCTCTCCCACTACGGGAACTAGATATGCGCACTGGCTTTGTTATTACCGTACACACGATTAAGGAACGGCGGAAAGTAGCTGCAGTTCTGGGTTGGATGACTGGAATTGTGACGATTTCCGCTTTGTATGGATACCGAAGCGCGTACCCAACGCTTCCTGATCGTCTACGTCTTTCAGCGTCATTCTCGCACGACGCTGGTATAGCAGCAGTTTTTGGTCCAGCTAGATCACTAGAGACTGTCGCTGGTTTCACCGCCTTTAGAACCCTGGCCATCCTTCCTTTGATCATCGGTATCTGGGCAGGACTCACTGCAACTAAGGCGCTTCGTGGGAATGAAGACTCGGGACAGTGGGAAATTTTGGTCTCCTCCCCCATAACCAAACGGCATGCGACCTTGGCCACGATTCGCGGGATTTACTTAACTCTGAACATCACATTGGTTGTATCTGCAATTCTGTTAACGGCGACATCAATTATCTCCAAAAATTATTCGATACCTGCCGGTCTCTTTTACGCGCTCACATTGGTAGCCTCTGGATATCTCTTTGCCGGCGTTGGTTCACTCGCATCGCAACTAGTTAACAATCGACGAAGTGCGTCGACGATAACTGGACTTGTAATTGGACTTTCATTTCTCATTCGGGCAGTTGCAGACTCTTCTCCCTCCATTGCCTGGATGCATTGGCTATCTCCACTCGGTTGGATCAATCAAGCGGCTCCGCTGACTCATTCGCGCTGGTTGGGACTTCTGCCGGTTTTGGCTACCACAATTATTTTGACTGCGGGTGCAATCGCTCTCAGCGGCAAGCGCGATATGGGAGCGAGTCTGATCCCAGAAAAAATCAGTCAACGCGGCGGTCGAGCAATAACTTCGATTCCGAAACTTTGGATTAAATTACAAGGACTAAATATTCTCAGCTGGGCCGCCGGTTTTTTCTTTCTTTCTTTTGCATTCGGTCTCGTTGCACACGGAGCAACCAAAGCATTTTCAAGTTCCTCGGCCATTCAAACGACCGTCGGTGCATTGGGTATTTCCAAGATGAGCGAACTCTTCTTTGGAATCATCTTCCTCATGCTCGCATCTGGCTTGATGTTTGCGGCAAATTCCCAAGCTGCGGCGCTTAGAGAACAAGAGAGTGAAGGGTATATCGATCATTTGCTCGTTTCACCCAAGTCACGCAATCAAGTTTTTCTAACCCGAATTGCAACGAGCACCGTTGGAATAGTTGTCATCGCCACAGCAGCAGGCCTCGGCGCCTATTCCGGTTCCAGCTTGCGCAGTGGATCACTCTCATTGAAAGATGCCCTACTTGCCGGACTAAACATGGTTCCCAGTGCATTAGTGCTCTTCGGAGTCTCTTTGGTTGTATTTGGATTCTTTCCACGAGCCACCAGTGTGACCGGGCAATCCTTATTGGCGTGGAGCTTCCTTATGGAGCTCATCGGATCTTCGTTGAAATTAAGCCACTGGATTCTCGATACTTCTTTTCTGCATCACATGGCATTCGCACCTGCTGCCAACCCACGTCTAGGCGAAAATATTCAACTTTTGCTCATTGCCATGGTTCTCGCAGGGATTGGGCTCTTTGGCTTTAATCGCCGCGATACCGCCGTTGGTTAGAAGTTACTCAACCTGATTCATCATGGAATGGGCTGCGTATTGAAAATACGTCCACAGCTCTTCCTTAAGCGCTTCCTCGACATCAAGGTCAATAATCGCTGAGTGCGCGCAGCGCAACCATGCCTCTTTCTCCGCCTCGCCGATGCTAAACCCCCCATGTCGCATCCGCAGACGTGGATGTCCGCGAGTGTCAGAATAAGTCGTAGGACCGCCCCAATATTGTTCAAGAAAAAGGCGGAGTCGCTCTTTTGCTCCATCCATGTCCTTCTTGGGATACATCGCAAGAAGCAAGGGCTCATTCACTAAATTGTCGTAGAAATTATCAGCTATCGCGACAAAAGTTTCGTGACCGCCGACCTTGTCATAAAAAGTGATTTCTTCACTCATGCGGCAAGTGCTTTCTCTTTCTTCTTGCCAATCTGCAAAACAAAATAGGAAGTGATCACGCAGAGAATTCCGCTTATATAGAAAGCACTCGAGTAATTTCCGAATTTAACGCGCAGCACGGCAGCACCGAAGGCCGCAATCGATCCGCCAATTTGATGAGCGGCGAAGACCCAGCCATAAACAACTGTGCCCTTCTCCAGTCCCAATACTTTTCGGCAAAGAACGACTGTTGGTGGAACCGTCGCCACCCAGTCCAAACCATAAAAAATGATAAATACCAAGGTCGAGGCGTGAAGAGTCGAAAATAAAATAGATGGAAGTAGGAAGAGGGAAAGCCCACGCAAGAAGTAATAGAAAAAGAGCAACTTACGAGGATCCACGCGATCGGTCAGCCACCCTGAAAATATGGTTCCTATAACGTCGAAGACACCAATCATGGCCATCAGTGACGCGGCCGTGACTTCAGCCATCCCGTGATCATGCGCGGCCGGAATGAAGTGTGTGCCCACCAACCCACTGGTTGAAAGCCCGCAGACAAAGAAGGATCCGACCAAGTACCAAAAATCTCGCTTCTTTGAAGCTTCTTTTAAAGTTGTTATCGCTAAACGACCGGCATTGCGTTGTATGCGGATGGGTTCTTCATAATCGGACGGGGCGCCATAGGGAGTGACACCGGCCGAAGATGGATGCTCCTTCAAGGCAACTGCCACTAGCGGAACCATGGCGAAGGCGGAAAGAGAGACCGTGATCGAAACCCATTTCCAACCATGATGCACGGCGAGAGAGGAAAGGCCGGGCAAGAAGATCAACTGACCAGTGGCCGCAGCCGCAGTCAAAGCGCCAAGCACTAGACCCTTCTTGGCAAGAAACCAACGATTGGCAATGCTGGCGGCAAATACCAGCGCCATCGAGCCAGTACCGACGCCAACAACGACGCCCCACAACGCGATGAGGTGCCACGGATGGGTCATCCAGACAGTGCCAAGAGCACCTGATGCCACAGTGGCTAGCGCCAACATAACTACATTGCGAATACCAAATCGCTCCATCAATGCGGCGGCAAAGGGTGCAGTGAGGCCATAGAGCAAGACGTTGATACTGAGAGCCAAGGAAATCGTCGAACGACTCCAGCCAAACGCATCCTCAAGCGGAACAATGAGAACCGACGGTGCAGATCTAAATCCGGCCATGGCCATCAAAGTCAGAAAGGTGACCCCAAATGCGATCCAGGCCGGATGTAGTTTCTTCATGAATTAAAGGCTGGCCCGTAGCCATACTGTGGTGTCAGATGGAATTTTGTTTCCATCCAACTGTGAGCTGGAATGGAGAACTTCCGCTCCCTTCGGCAATTTAATCGACTTGCCAAAGTTCACAATGCAGACAAATTTTCCTGGGCGCGAAAATGCCAAGACATCTTTGCCAAAATCAATCCATTCCAACTTGCCATCTCCGAGGCCTTCTTCACTCTTTCTAATAGCCAAAGCTTTGCGGTAGACATTCAATGTGGATTCTGGATTGGTGTCTTGCGCATCTGCGCCGTACTGACCCCACCACGAAGGTTGAGGTAACCAAGATTCAGTGGCGCCGAGGGCAGGATTACTAGAGAAGCCAAATGAACCAGCCTCAGTTGAACCCCAAGGAAGAGGAACGCGGCAACCATCACGACCAGGATCGGTGTAATCACTCATTTTCCAACGTGGATCAGTCAAACGATCCTTAGGAATATCGACTACCTCAGGTAATCCAAGTTCTTCACCTTGGTAAATGTAGGCACCGCCTGGCAGTGCCAACATCAGCATGGCACCAGCGCGTGCGCGCTTGACGCCTCGTTCGGCGTTAAATTTCTTGGTTTTTCCAAATCGCTCTTTAATGGTACTAACGCCGCCACCTTTGAGTCCTAAATCGAATCGCGTCACGGAGCGCGTCACGTCGTGATTATTGAAAACCCACGATGATGGTGCATCAATACCTTTGAGGTTCTTAATGGAGGTGTTGATGTTCTTTTTCAAAATCTTGCGATCCCATTTGGAGTCCAAGAATGTGAAGTTAAACGAGTTAGCAAGTTCATCATCACGTAGGTAAAGCGGCAAACTTTCAGGCGATACCCATGCTTCGGCAACTGCCATGCGATCTCCTGGGTATGAGTCCAATATCTTGCGCCAAGCACGATAAATCTCGTGCACGCCGTCTTGATCCCAGTACGGCATCTTCTGAACTTTAAGAAGTTCGGGATCGGTGGTGATATCGGGCAAGCCTGGTTCTTTCACCATTCCGTGAGCAACGTCGATGCGGAAGCCATCTACACCGCGGTCCAACCAGAACTTCAAGACCTGTTCAAAGTGTTCGCGAACCTCGGGGTTTTCCCAATTGAGATCCGGTTGTTCAACAGCGAAAAGATGTAGATACCACTGGCCGGGACGACCATTGGCTTCAGTGACGCGATGCCAGGCGGGTCCGCCAAAGACTGCTTGCCAATTGTTGGGCGGCAATTCGCCATTCTCGCCTTTGCCCTCGCGGAAAATGTAGCGATGTCGCTCGGCCGAACCCGGGGCTGAATACAACGCGTCCTGGAACCAGGCGTGCTGATCTGAGGAGTGGTTAGGGACGATATCGACAATGAACTTGATGCCAAGGTCATGTGCTTCTTTAATCAATTGCTCTGCTTGTGCCAGCGTCCCGTAATCAGGTTCGATATCCATGTAATCAGCTACGTCATAGCCGTGATCGTTTTGAGGTGATGGGTACCACGGAGTAATCCAGATGGCATCCACGCCGAGTTGCTTCAGGTAGGGCAGCTTGGAGCGAATACCTTCAACGTCACCCTTGCCATCGCCATTAGCGTCGGCGAAGGAGCGAATATAGATCTGATAAGTGACTGCATCGCGCCACCATGGACGCTCGCTGCGAGCTGGAAGTTTTTTAGCCATCAGATTCCTTCTTTCGGTGAGGTCAGACTGCTGCTTCTAAATATTGCAAGAGAAAATCGCGTTCGGCATCCGTCAACGGTCGGGATTTTTTTGTTTCATGGCTGACGGCAACCTGCACAGATTTCACTCGTGCATGCAAACCATTTTTACTAATCAATTCGTACTCCATAGCAAAGGAGGAATTGCCAATATTGGTGACCCACATATCAACCTGGAGATCGAAACTGCCTTCATAAATTGGCTTTATGAAATCAACTTCGGCGCGACCAACCACCATGTCGCTAAGTATGGGGGTTGTTCCTTCGCGAACGCGCTGAAACCAAAAGAAATCCGACCGCGCTTCTTGAGCATAAGTGAGGTACGTGGCGTTGTTGACGTGGCCAAATGCGTCCAAGTCATCCCAACGCACATGCGCCTTACCCGAGTAGCGCATTAACGGGTCAGCTTGCGATAGGTAACGCGGTGGGGACGAGCAGCTTCGGCACCAAGACGATCGATTTTGTTCTTTTCATAGGATTCGAAGTTTCCTTCAAACCAGAACCATTGCGAATCGCCCTCGTAAGCCAGAATGTGGGTTGCGATGCGGTCCAAGAACCAGCGATCGTGCGAGATAACAACGGCGCAACCTGGAAATTCTAGAAGCGCATTTTCCAATGAACCTAATGTCTCAACGTCAAGGTCGTTAGTTGGCTCATCGAGCAGCAATAGGTTGCCACCCATCTTCAAAGTCAGTGCCAAATTGAGACGGTTGCGTTCGCCACCAGAGAGCACTCCAGCCGGCTTCTGTTGATCGGGACCCTTGAATCCAAAGGCAGAAACATAGGCGCGCGAAGGCATTTCCACTTGTCCGACCTTCATGAAATCCAAACCATCGGAGACAACTTCCCATAGTGACTTCTTGGGATCGATGCCACCACGGGACTGATCAACGTAGGAAATCTTTACAGTCTCTCCAATGCGCACGCTTCCGCTGTCAGGTGCTTCCATGCCCAAGATCGTTTTGAACAAGGTTGTCTTACCCGCACCGTTAGGTCCGATAACTCCGACGATGCCGTTGCGTGGCAAGGTGAAGGAAAGGTCATCGATCAGCAAGCGCTCGCCGAAGCCCTTCTTCAAATGATCGACTTCAACAACAATATTTCCAAGACGAGGTCCCATAGGAATTTGAATTTCCTCAAAGTCCAACTTACGCGTCTTATCAGCCTCGGCAGCCATCTCTTCGTAACGAGCCAGACGAGCCTTGGACTTTGCCTGGCGGCCCTTAGCATTCATCCGAACCCACTCGAGTTCTTCAGCAAGGCGCTTGGCGCGCTTGGCATCTTTCTGTCCTTCAAT
>JBAXAO010000041.1:0-12119 GCA_037142435.1 Actinomycetes bacterium
CGTCCCATAACCATGCTCCAAGCGATGGCGCCAATGATCAGAGCGCCGGCAATGCGAAAAGCATCCATCCGAATGCTCATGAGTCGCAGGATGATGTCGCCGACAAAATAGGCGATAAAAAGCGTTAAGCCCGAAACGAGAGCGGTCTTTAGTGCTATTACCCTTCGTTGCTCCTTGGAAGATCCCGCGGTCAAACTAAGAAAAACTGGAATTGAGGTGATTGGGCTAACAACCGCGAAGAGCGCGACCAGAGTGGTGACGTCACTATTTAGTTTCACACCAAAAGCATCCCACAGTTACCATAGAGTTGATGCGAATCGCAGATTCGATTAGGTGAGGAATGAAAATGAAAGTTGTTGATTTGGTCTGCAAAATGGAGATTGAAAGCGCTACTGCTGCGGATACATATGAATACCAAGGGGAGAAGTACTACTTTTGCATGACGGGCTGCAAGACTGCTTTTGCGGCCGATCCCACCAAGTTCCTGCCTAAAAAGAAGGGTTTTAGCTTCTTCAAAAAGGGTTGACGGCGATATTTGACATACCCCTAGGGGTATAGGTACCTTTACTCCATTGGTAAGGATCGCTAATGGAGGAGGGTTCGATGGCTACGAAAAAAGTCGCTCACGTGCTTACAGATGAAGAGCAAATTATCGCTATTTCCAAGCGCATCAAGCGTGCCCAAGGGCAACTCGGAGCCGTGGCCCGGATGCTAGAAGAGGGTCGCAACTGCGAGGAAATCGTTATCCAGATGTCGGCAGTCAGCAAGGCCGTCAACACCGCGGCCTTCACCCTGATTTCTTCCAGCCTCAAAGAGTGTCTTGTCGCTGATAAATCAGATGCTGATGCCGTCACCGCTCAGCTCCAAAAACTATTTTTGAGTTTGGCATGAACTAATGAAACGTATCGTGATTATCGGGGGAGTGGCCGGAGGAATGTCCGCGGCAACACGGATGCGTCGACTTGATGCCTCTGCAGAGATAGTGGTTCTCGAAAAGAGCGGACACGTTTCATATGCCAACTGCGGGTTACCGTATTTTGTAGGCGGTGTTATTGAAAATGAGAATGACTTACTGCTTCAGACACCTGAAAGTTTGCACGCACGATTCCGACTAGATGTCCGAGTACGAAGTGAGGCGCTAGTCATCGACGCAACACGCAAAATTGTGCTTGTCAAGGATCTCAACACATCGGATGAATACGAACTTGATTTCGATAAGTTGGTTCTCAGTCCAGGTGCGACTCCCATCGTCCCTCCGATTCCCGGGATTGATCGCGCCTTCACCCTTCGAACTGTCGAAGACGTCGAACTCATTGTGGGTGCCGTAGTTGCCGCTCCTAAAAGTGCAGTTGTCATCGGCGGTGGCTTCATCGGGGTAGAGATTGCCGAGAATCTGGTACACAGAGGAATCAGCACTTCTTTGATCGAAGCCACGCATCAGGTGTTGGCACCGCTAGATCCAGAAATGGCCAGTTTTGTCCATGCCGAGATGATCGACAATAAAGTCAACTTATTTTTGGGAAGCGCAGTTACCTCAGTCACCGATGACGCCGTGATTCTCTACGATGGCACCGCGATTCCAGCCCAATTAGTCGTTATGGCTATTGGGGTTCGGCCGGATACAAAATTGGCGAAAGCGGCGGGACTGGAAATTGGGGTCCGTGGTGGAATTCAAGTGAATAATTTCCATCAGACGAGCAACCACGATATCTATGCAATTGGCGATGCTGCTGAAAAAACAGATGCTTTGGATGGATCGGCGATGCTCGTGCCGCTCGCCAATCTGGCCAATCGTCACGGACGAGTTGTTGCTGACCACATTGCTGGAGTTCACACGAGAGATGTTTCAACATTTGGCACTGCGATCGTGAAGGTGTTCGGCTTGACTATCGCCACAACTGGTTGGAATGAGAAGCGGTTGGCAGCGGCTGGTCGTAAATTCTTGGCTATTCATAGTCATCCCAATTCTCACGCGGGTTATTACCCTGGGGCCAAGCAAATGAGCATAAAACTCTTGGTCGACCCAACATCTCAAGAAATACTTGGCGCCCAAGCCGTTGGCACAGAAGGTGTTGACAAGCGGATTGATGTTATTGCCACAGCCATGCGCGGTGGATTAACTGCCCCTGAGCTTGCTGACATTGAATTAGCCTATGCGCCACCTTTTGGCTCAGCAAAGGATCCGGTAAATATGCTGGGCTATATTTCCGAAAACTTGCTCTCGGGACTAGTAAAAAGTGTGCAGTGGAGTGAAGTTGAACAAGAAGTCTCACATGGCTCAGTATTGCTCGACGTTCGAAGCGCCAGTGAATTTGCCAATGGTTCCATTCCTGGCGCCATCAATATCAACATCGATGAACTTCGCGAACGTAAAACGGAAATCCCTCAAGGAGATTTAATCGTTCTCTGCCAAGTCGGTCAGCGAGGCCACTCAGCAACGCTCTTACTGAATGAAATGGGATTCAAAGCTAGAAATCTTGATGGCGGATACCGCACCTGGAGAAATTCTCCAGCCGGTCAAACAGTGTTACAAGTTCAATAACGAATACGGAGATATAACCATGTGCAGCAGAACAACGTGCAGAAAATGCGGCAAACCATCTTGGAGTGGATGTGGAAACCACATTGAGATTGCTCTCAAAGGCGTTCCAAAGTCACAACGATGTCAGGGTCATGCCAACGATCCAAAAGAGCCGGGAGTTTTCTCTCGCCTTTTCGGAAGGAAGTAAGCGATGTGTAGCCAAGCCATCTGCTCCTCTTGCGGCAAAATCACTTGGTCTGGATGTGGCCAGCACATCGAATCCGCGCTAGCTGGAGTACCAGAGGACAAACTTTGTAAGTGTGACGCTGATTTATCTGGTTGGCTTCCATAAATTAAACCCATAGGCAAGGGCTGGTTGCAGTATGCAACTGGCCCTTTTTCAATGAGTGCTACCCCCCGTAATGAGACCTTGACTTTGCGAATTAGTGCGCCCATTTATGGTGAAAATGTGATTCAAAAGTCAGAATTGCTTTGCATCGAGTGATGAACACCACCCTCCGAGGTATAAAGCACGCGATATTTGTAGACCTCAAGCTACTAAGTCAAAACCCCTGTCAAATAAGGACAATTTCAATGTGACCCACGAGATACATATAAGGGTTTCGTCACGAAATCGCATGTGACACAGGGAATAACCTCACTAGTGCCAGCCCCCATCGAAACCCCCCTTTGAGAAACCTACGGTGACAGGATTTCCCCATAAGTAATAGCAACAACTCATGGAGAGATGGGGAACGACAATGAAAGCAATTACTAAGGCCACAGCAGTAAAGATTTTTATTGCCTTTACGGCACTTACGGTGGTCAGCGCAAACGTTTCAATAGTAAACGCTGCAACTAAAACAATAGTTTGTTATAAAGGAACAGTTTCCAAGAAGGTAACTGCCGCCGCACCTAAATGCCCAACCGGCTATTCCACAACTAAGCCCGTTGTAAAGGTAACCCCTAAGCCAGCCGCAACGACTGCCAAGCCAGCCGCTGCTGGCGCAATTGCATTCAACGGAACCTACAAGGGCAAGATTTCAATGCTCTGGAGCGCCAGCGACGTTCAAGCAACATCGGTCACCGGCGCAGGTACCGGAACCATTTTAGGTTTGGATACTTTGAGCGGTTCAGGATCTTCAGCACCTTCCAGCCAATGCGATTCCATCAATGGATCCGGAACGCTCAGTGGTGGCGGAAACACGCTCAAGGTTACCTTCGATACCGCCTCTAAAGCTTGCGGTGCAGAAGGCGCAGCGCCAACAGTCGTAAACATCACCGGAAATGCTGTCATTAATGGCGGAACTGGCAAGTACGCCGGTGCCACCGGCACCTTAAAGGTAACAGGAAGTTTTGCAGTTAATTCAACCGAGGCAGGTACAAAGGAGAGCACAGCTCTTACCTTGACCCTCGTCGGAAATATCAGCACGAAGTAAAAAGTCAGTTAACAAAATGAACACAAACAAGGGAGATCGGAATATGAAAAGAATTATCTCGAGCGTAGCAATTGGTGCCATGGCACTAGTTGGTATCTCGGTGGTAGGCGGAACTGCAGCACAGGCAGCCACCCCCTCCACATTGGTACTTTCCGGCGGTAGTGCAGTCTTCGGACTCGATCCTGCTGTAATCGTCGGTACCGCAAATAACGCAGGTAAGGTGGCATTTTCTGCAGCCGGCAAAGTAATTGTTGGTTGCGAAGCAGTTGCCACCACCACAGTTACCCCATTCGTTGCAAAGTGCACCTGGTTGCCAGCAGCTGCTGGTGCCACTGTTCTCACCGGATCATTTACGCCAACAGATGCCACAGCATTCAGTGCGATTGACTCGAACCCATTTACCGTAAAGGTTGGTCTCCCAATTCAGGGAACCGTTTCACCTATACACATCTCTGTAGACCAAGTACTTGCTAGCGGATCCACAGGTGCACTTGCACCACGCTTTGGCGTCAGCTGTGCAGTATCTAGCGAGTTCATTGTTGGACAGACCATCGTCTGGCGCGTCTATGCCAACAACGAGCAACTTGGTGGAGCACCAATGGATTCCTCCAATACCGCAAAGGCATATATCGAAGTTGCCGGTCTAAAGGATCCAATCCCTATGGCCTACGGAAACCACAGCGGAGTTGCCTTCTGGACTGCAGTTCTCAAGACTGGTGCAGCACCTCTCTACAACACTCTTGGAATCATTAACTTCAAGGTCACCATGGTTGCAAAAGATGTGACCAGCATGAAGGTTCCTGCAACCAAGCTTGTTGCTCAACGTGATGCTTCAGGTGCTCGCGTACGCGATGCAAGTGGTGCACAGATCTACGACCGAGTCGCATACTTCAAGTCTGTAGCGCTGAACCCAGCACTTAAGGGCGCAACTGCCACTTGGCAGTCCAACTGGACCGCAACGTCCCAGTTGACCTTGTACGCACTTCCAGTAGCAAAGTAATACCAGTTCCATCTCTCTCAATGCTTGGATCGCACGAATCGTGCGATCCAAGCAAGGGGAGAAACAAATAAAAATTCGGAGAGACTAACGGAGAGAAGAGAAAACAAATGAAAACTAACTTTAGAAAGAGCGGCGGAAAACTTTTCGCAATCGCAATTGTTGCGATTTTGCCGGTGGCAATTCTTGCCCCAGTTCGAGCTGCAGATACCAACCCAATTGTGCCCATCAACTTGGTACAACCTACCGGGATTCCTGGTGTATCTGCCCTTCCATTTACGGGAACAAAGTCTGCTGATTTTACGACACCAACCACCATGGTTAATCTTGATCAAACTACACAACAAGGTTTTTACGACGACACATTTACTCTCAGTGGCAAGGCGCTTCCAGCCAGCACGCCATTGACTTTAACGTGGTCCACATCTGATGGCACGTGGGTCACTGATATTCAACCTAACAGCGTTAATTACCTTGGAATTAAATACACCAAATACAACGTTGATATCGCCACTGTCACAACTGACGCGGCTGGTGCTTTCTCTTACAAAGTTAAAGTTCCACACGATTTCGGTGGTGTTCACGATATTTATGCGGTATCAAACGGCGTGGCACTTGCTCACGCTGGCTACCAAATTCTTCGAACCCTGACTATTTCCCCAAAGAGCGGTCCAATTGGAACGCCAATCACCATTACATATACAGGACTCGGCGCTAGCCTCTATACGGGTGGCGGAGCCGTTCACTGGGATAGCAGTTATGCCGGCGAAATGCACGCCCTCTGGACACGTGGAACCGGTCAAGTAGTCATTCGTGCAGCCGGGCCAATCGGCGTTCACTATGTTGAAGTCAAGGATGCTCTTACCTTTGCATACTTGAACATTCTGCAGTCTCCTGTTCCTTTTGCAAACGGTGGCATTCTTCCTTTCACGGTTACCAAGGATCCTGGACCTCAGGCTGCTTCGGTTGTCTACCCAGCGAAAGTTGAACCAACTGTCACCCAGCGAACAACAATCAATACCGCTGGCTTGGATCCAAATACCAAAGCTGTTGCCACGCTTTCTACCACCAGCGGACCAATTCTTACCAAGACCACGGTAAATGTTTCTGGTCTAACAACAACCGGCACCCACCAACTTGTCTGGGCAACTGTGGTTGGAAACCGCGTTAACTGCACAGGCACCTGCTGGGCATATAGCGGAATTCCACTGGGCAGCGCCGATGTCACCAATGG
The DNA here is from genome assembly GCA_037142435.1 of Actinomycetes bacterium. Taxonomy (GTDB): domain Bacteria; phylum Actinomycetota; class Actinomycetes; order Nanopelagicales; family Nanopelagicaceae; genus CAIMZW01. The sequence continues at coordinate 6,192 of JBAXAO010000041.1, forward strand.
CACCATCAGCAAGGAAGTCACAATTCCCGACAACCTAGGCGGATGGCACGTAATTCAGATCAAGCAAGGCGATGTTATCGAAGCCCAAGTACCGTTCTATGTTAAAGAAAGCATTATGCCTTTCTACGACAAGGCTGGAAAAGTAATTGGAATGGGTCTAGCCAAGGCCGATACTTCTGGTTCTGCCCAAGCAATTGCTACTGGTGGGGCCGGAACTCCAACCAACAAGTTCAAGGCTGGTGAAGAAATCACGATCAGCATGAAGGGTGTCGGTTGGACTCAGCTTGATAACACTCTCGCCGTCTCTTACGACAATAGTTATGTTGGTTATGGCTGTGGCTTTAACTCCAACGGTTACATGGTTGTTCATATCCGAGCAACTGGTGCCCCAGGAACACACATCATCGATCTTCATCCATTGTTGTATACCCAACAACCATCCTTCGCTAATACACCTTACGGAATGGTCCCGGTTCTTTCTGCAGACCGAGATTTCCCAGGGTTGGCATTGGGTTATCAGATTCCAACAGTCCACTTCGCAATTACCATCGTTAAGTAGGCCGTGGTAGATAAGAAGTAGATATTTGCTAACTGACTAGCAAAATGCAAGGAGTTAAGGCCTTGTCTCTCTTTCCTCGAGAGGCGAGGCCTTTACCTTTGCCATGTTGGCAATAGATTCGGGCAACCACCAATTCCAGCGTCCAAGTAGAACCATTGCGCTCGGAAGTAACAGCGCTCTAATAATTGTGGCATCAACCAAGATGCCAATCGCTAGTCCGACGCCCAGTTCTTGCAAGCCGGCAAAATGGCCCCAGATGAAGCCGCTCAAGGCGCCTACAAGGATTACTGCAGCCGCTGTAACAACTCCACCAGTTTGAGATAACCCTTCTGTGATGGCATCCTCATTGGATTTACCCGCATCTTTTGCTTCTCGCATGCGCGAAACAATGAAAACCTCGTAATCCATAGAGAGACCAAAAAGCACAGCAAAGAGGAAAACTAAGACCCATATTTCGATGCGATCAAGTCGGTACAGACCAAGGAGAGACTTGCCCCAACCAAGGCGAAAAACCAGCGCGGTGGAACCGAATGCAACAGCAATTGAGAAGAGGTCAAGCAGAATTGCCTTCAGCGGCAAAATGATAGATCGAAATCCCCGGAGCAAAATCAAATATGTGAGTAAGAGTATTGAGAGCGCCACCCACGGAGCGGAATGAAGAATTCGCGAAACGAGATCAAGACCTTGGGCAGGAGCTCCAGCCAAGTAGATCTTGGTTCCAGCAGGGAAATTTACCGGACTTAAAAACTTGGTTCTCAGGGTTGTGACCAGCCGGTTTGTTTCGGAAGTGCCCAAGGCGTGACGACCAAAGATATATAGGCGGAGAAAGCGGCCAGTGGAATCTACAAAGGGTGGAGTTTTATCAGTGGCTACAACAAATACTTCCGGGTCTTTCAAAATACTTCTAGAGAGTTCCTGAACCTGGGTCTGGATGCTTGCAGATTGCGCTAATCCTGCCGAACCTAAATCGATAATCAGTTGGCTCGGGGTGATGCTTCCCGCACCCGCTTTCCCAGTGATTATGGAGAGCGCCTTTGAAGATTCCAACGATGCGGGAATGGCTGTGAGCGAACTTGGCGTAACTTGCAAAGAAAGTATTCCCGAGGCTCCAATAAGTATGACAAGGAGTGTGGCGATAAATGTTGATTTTGGGCGCTTAATGACCGCACGGGCCAAGCGGCCAAAAAATCCTTCTGAACCCGCTTTATTCCTCATTAATCCGTGGAAACCATGGGATGTAGTTCCTGAACTTCCCAAGATCGAAAAGAGTGCAGGTTGCAGTGTTATGGCAGCCGCGACTGAAACTAACGGAATCAAGATGCCTGCTAGTCCTAACGAGCGCACGAAAGGAACTGGAATCAGGAGCAGAGTCGCTAGACCAATGGCAACACTGGCTCCCGAGATCACAACTGTGCGTCCCGCGGTCTCCATGGTGCGAATAATTGCTTCGGAGAAATCACCTTCATCTTTACGGGTTTCGCGGCGTAATCGATGCAACATGAGAAGTGAATAATCGATGGCCAGACCTAGGCCAATCAATTCCACGATATTTGGTACATAAACCACCATCAGAATTCTTTGGGCAAGTAGATACACAAGTCCGATAGCCAGCGAAATGGCACTTGCTCCGAAGAGGAAGGGAATAAATATGGACCAACTCAAACCGAGAAAAAGAAAGAGTAAAACAAGCGCCAACCCCAAAGCGACAATTTCACCACGGCGCAGATCACTTCCAAGGATTGGCGTGACATCACTTTTAATCGCCGGCGGTCCACTAACTAATGCGTTCAAGAGACCATTCTCGTGCAAGGCATCTCTCAACCTGGTCGTATATTTGGCCCCGGAGTTCAGATCGAAACCGGTGCTAACGCTGGCGAAGAGCACTCCGCCGAGTGCCTTCACTTGTGCGACTCGCGCAGTTGGAATTTGGGTTACGGCTTTGGCAATTTCAGCTTTAAATCTCTCAATTTGTGCCGGGGTCGCATTTTTGAATTTGTAGAGAATGGTGAAGGAACCTTCAACATTCTCGTGGAATGCCGTTGCAACTATCTGGTCCGCCTGTGCGGAGGGGCTGCCCGGAACGTTAAGCGATGTCGTCAAGTGGGAGTTGAGATGTGCACCCGCTAAGACTCCTAAGCCAAGAATCCCAAGCCACGAAAATAAGACCAGCACTCGGTGGCGAATAACAACTCTCGTCCACCTGGCCAGCATTTATGAAGTTTAATGGGCGGGGAGTGTTAGAGAGTTAACTGGGAAGAAAGGTTTAGTTCGCCAGTGCGTTGAGTAGTTCCACAAAATATGGATGCGATGGATCTACTAGCTCAAAGTGCCCGCCGCCTTCAATTTCTATAAGGCGGATCTTCGAACCGGATTGTGATTGTGCCTTTGTGTACCTTCGAGAGTGGTCAATGGGAACTCTGACATCACTCGTGCCGTGAAAAATGGTCACTGGAAAAGTAAAGGATCCAGAGAAAGTTGGGTCGAGTTCAGGGTGATTCCGGGCTGGCGCGTGGAGCCAGTCGCCAACCGCACCTTCGCCTAGTTCTTCCTTTTCAGTTGCAACTAAGTCTGTGACCGGGGCTAGCGCAATGACTTGTTGAATATTGGCGTGTTTGCCAGATGTGAGGAGGGCCAACTGCCCTCCGACCGAGAATCCGATCAGAATTAAGGTTTCGGCGGAAAGGGCGGTCAGAAGCGTATTGATGTCGATAAGAGTCTCGTGAGGAAGATGAGGCGAACGGCGATACTCCGCCAGCACGACCGGCCATCCCAATTCGGCTAATGTCAACGCAAGTGGGCGCATATGTTCACGGTCATGTTGCGCTCGCCAATATCCGCCATGGATCAGAACTATGGTCGCTCGCCCGTCGCTGGAACTTCCGAACCGCTCGTACATCTGCTCGGGGGCGCTGCCATAGGAGAGAGAAGTCGACAACATTTCGCGATAATAGTCCCATGAGTGAGTCGACCAAGAAGTGTGCAATCGTCACCGGCGCCAGCAGTGGCATCGGAGCAGCTACGGCCAAGCTGTTAGCCGAAAACGGGTATCAGGTAATAGCGGCCGCTCGGCGCATGGAGAAACTGGAGGAGCTAGCTTTGGAGAATTCCAACATTCTGGCCTTCGAACTAGATGTCACCGATCAGGCCAGCGTTGACAGCTTCACCGCCAAAGTATCTGACTTTCCGATCTCGATCTTGGTTAATAATGCGGGCGGCGCCTTCGATGCCCTTTCAGTACAAAATTCCGACCCGCACTCGTGGCAAAAAACCTTTGAAGTCAATGTTGTCGGAACCGTGCGGATGGTAAAAGCAATAACGCCGTTACTGATTCAAAACAATGAGGGGCACATAGTCGTGGTGTCATCAACGGCCGGTCACGTTGCCTACGAAAATGGTGGCTCATACGTTGCCGCAAAATTTGCCGAAACTTCGCTGGCGCAGACCTTGAGACTCGAACTCAACGGCCTACCCATTCGCGTTACAGAAATAGCGCCAGGAATGGTGAAGACTGATGAGTTCGCGACCAAGCGATTCGAGGGCGATCTCGGCAAAGCGGCCAAGGTTTATGAAGGCGTCGCAGAACCTTTAGTGGCCGAAGACATTGCCGAAACCATTAGGTGGTGTGTGATGTTGCCTCATCACATCAACATCGATTCTCTAGTCGTTCGCCCTACAGCCCAGGCTGCAAACCACAAGGTGCATCGAGTACTTTAAACTCTTTCAGAAAGAATCAGTCCGGCGATCTCTTCAGGCTTGATTGTTGCGGGCCAATTCGGATTATTCCGTCCAAATCCTGCAGCAATCACAAATGAAGCCCGCTCTTGATCAGAGTCACCGCCGTGGCCACCTTCATCAATATGGCCGTGGTCGGTGGTGATTACGACTAGCCACTGTTCGCCATAGGCGTCGACCCGAGCTTGCACTTTAGTTTCAATTTTTAAGAGGAATTCATCAATGCGGGCAATCGCTTCGCGGTAGTGATCACCCCGAATGCCGTGAACGTGTCCGGCTTCATCAGCACCACAGAAATAGACGAAACTGACATCCGGGCCAGCCTTTTCAATTGCATAGAGCGCGGCATGTGCGATCTCAGCGTCAGCGTTCTTATAGCCATGAGTTTCGCCATCTCGGGCGATTACACGGTGCTGGTATGCCAACTGCTGTTCGCGACGTTCATGAATGATTGGACCCAGGCCCGATGGATCGACCAAGGGCGGCCAAGCAGCTGCTGCGAAAGTGGTGGTTGACTGATCCTGATAGAAGGCACGGCTTAAGAAGTCTGGGCGGTAGAGCAAATTGTGCCCAGAGAATCGGTTATCAGTAACGCCGTGTTGAGCGTGTGTTGACCCAGTAAGAATCGTCGACCAGCCTGGACCCGACCAAGTAGGTGCATCTACAACGGTGGCGGCGTAATATCCGCGATCTTTTATTTTGCCAAGAGTAGGAGCAAGGTTATGTTCCAATGCTATGTCGAGCACTAGTCCATCAATGCCGATCAGAAGAATCTTTGATTTCATGGAGCGAAACTAACCTAGTCCGACATCTACTTCCATTTTTGACTAGGCGCTGAAAATGACTATTTGGTGAACGAAACCTTCGAAATCGAGGTGTAAGGACTTGCCACACTTGATTGGATTAATCTAAAGGCGCTCCAGCTATCCGAAAGTATTCTCGCGCAAGTTTCACTCGCTGGTTGATCCGAGTGGATGACGTGACATTCAGCGCGACCGCAATTCTGCCGATGATGTGCTCGACGGATTTTTCGCTGACTTCGCGAACTCGAGAGATTTCAAGATTGCTCAAGCCTTGCGCTAGCAGGCGAAACGTCTCAATTTGGGTGGAGGAGAGCACGCTAAAACTAGTATTCCATGCTTCCACATTGGTGGACGTTCGCGTCTTAACCCAACTCATTTTGTCACGATTGAGAGCAGCATCGACGGAAGAATGGAGCGCATCTTGCAAGACAAAAATATCCGTTACGGAATCGCGGAGAATCAACTGAGCTCCGTGTGGAAACTCTTTCTCGGCGAATCCCAGCAATTGTACGATTGGAGTATCCGAAACGAAAACTAGCCCGATTGCAGGTTTCCAGAGGCGCAGATGATCAGCATATGCAATTCCTCCTAAGGTATTGAATCCCAGCGATATATATGCAACATCTGGGTTAAAAGTAGAAATTTCGCTTAAATCGAATGAAGTTGCATTGTTGATTCGAAGGACTTCAATTCCCAATGATTTAAAGTTTGCTGCGACAAGAAGAGACTCAAATGGAGAGTTACTCGCAACTAATGCTTTTGTAATCACGCGTCAATGTAACCTAGATAGAAATCAATATCTTTTTAATACGTTGATAAATACAGGTATGACGA
>JBAXAO010000042.1:0-11498 GCA_037142435.1 Actinomycetes bacterium
GCACTCGCCTGGAAAGCACTCGGCTGGGAAGCGCTCAGCCAAAGGTTGAAGTAGCGGAGAAGGAAACGTTGTTCTAATAAACGGGTTTAAGCGTCGATTCGATCTCGATCGATTTCGGCGTTAGATATAAATTCTTTACGAGGTGCTACTTCGTTGCCCATCAAGAGTTCAAAGACATCTTCAGCAGCTTGAGCATCCTTCATAGTGACTCGACGCAGGGTGCGATGATTGGGATCCATGGTGGTCTCGCGCAATTGATCTGCATCCATCTCGCCTAAGCCCTTGTATCGCTGGACCGGCTCTTTCCAACGCTTACCTGCCTTTGTTAGGTCAGCTAAGACTTTACGCATCTCGTCATCGGAATACGTGTAGTGAATTTCTCCGCGTTTTCCGCCCACGACATCAATGCGGTGAAGCGGTGGAATAGCCGCAAAAACTCGACCAGCCTCGATCAGCGGACGCATATATCGATACAACAAAGTGAGGAGCAGGCAGCGAATATGAGCGCCATCGACGTCAGCATCAGACATCAAAATCACGCGACCATATCGCGCGTCGTCGAGAGTGAATGAACGGCCAGAACCAGCACCGATTACCTGAATAATCGAAGCGCATTCGTTGTTCTCGAGCATTTGCGAAAGCGAAGCCTTCTGTACGTTTAAGATCTTTCCGCGGATCGGCAAAATTGCCTGAAATTCCGAGTTTCGTGCCGCCTTAGTTGTGCCCAGAGCTGAGTCGCCCTCGACAATAAAAAGTTCAGTGCGGTTAGTGTCATCAGATCGACAGTCTGAAAGCTTGGTGGGAAGCGATGAACTTTCCAGAGCATTCTTGCGCCGTTGCAGATCCTTATGAGCGCGAGCCGAAATCCTGGTTCGAGAGGCCGCAGCAATCTTGTCTAAGATCGCCCGACCCGTTGCCTTCTCAATCCGCTTTGTCGTGGCAAAGAATTTCTTTAATTCATCAGCAACTACAGCTGCAACGATCTTGTTTGCGGCCGCGGTTCCGAGAACCTCTTTGGTCTGGCCTTCAAATTGCGGCTCGGACATGCGAACAGTGACAACCGCTGTCATGCCTTCTTGCACATCATCCTTGATGACATCAATTTCATTATTCTTAAGAGTTTTGGTCGCACGCATGGCATCGTTAATTGCTTTTGTTATGGCACGATCAAATCCTTGAACATGGGTACCGCCCTTTGGCGTAGAGATAATGTTGACGAAAGAACTGAGTGTGGTCTCGTAACCATTTCCCCATTGCATCGCAATATCAACCTGCATCTCGCGGTCGACATCAGTAGGCATCATGTGGCCTTTTTCATCCAGAACTGGCACAGTCTCGGTGTAGCTGCCAGAGCCCTGTAGGCGAATTACTTCGCCGATGGGTTCATCGGGACGCAAAAATGCACAGAATTCGGAGATCCCGCCTTTGTGGAAAAAAGTTTCGGTTGTCGCCACTTTGCCACGATTGTCATTAACAATCAGCATCAAACCAGGAACCAAATAAGAGGTCTGGCGAGCGCGAGCGTAGATATCTTCAATGGCTAGCTCGGCTTCTTTCAAGAAAATCTGACGATCAAACCACCACTTGATACGGGTACCCGTTATTTTCGGGGAAACCTTGCCGATAATTCGAAGCCCAGAGCTCTCGCTAAAGGAGGCTTTAGGGCCATCGCCTTCAAAGATTCCGGCATTACCGCGTTGGAATGACATCCAATAAATCTTGCCATTGCGATCGACCTCAACATCCAGACGAGAAGCCAAGGCATTAACTACAGAAGCACCGACACCGTGCAAGCCACCTGAGGCCGCATAAGAACCGCCACCGAATTTTCCACCAGCGTGCAATTTCGTCATGACAACTTCGACACCAGTCAAGCCAGTTTTTGGTTCTTTATCTACCGGGATTCCGCGCCCATCATCGTGAACTTCTACAGAGCCATCGGATTCAAGATTGATTTCAATTTTCTTGCAGTGGCCGGCAAGGGCCTCATCGACAGAGTTGTCGATGATTTCCCAAAGACAATGCATTAAGCCACGAGAATCGGTGGTTCCGATATACATTCCTGGGCGTTTGCGGACAGCATCCAACCCCTCGAGAACCGCTAGATCTTTTGCGGTGTAGTCGTTCTCGATGATCTGAGATTTATCTTCTTTTGCCACGGAGCGAAAGGTTATCGATGCAACGTCTGTGCGGGTGCAGTACGCGCCCAAAAAGGATGAGAAAAAGTGGAGAATCCACTGCGTCCTTGCTCAAATAACGAGATAAAAGACACGCGCGGGGGTGAAAATACAGTATTTTCAGGAGTGGGAATAAAGCAGTGGTGCTTGAATGTTCCCTATTCAGATGACAGAAATGTCGGAAGAACCACTAAAGTTAGAGCAGTATCAAAAGATGAGAAGAGAAGAGGACCGAATGTCAGAGCAGTTGATTCTTGAACCAACGCCTTTGAACGCTATCGATCGTTGTGATCGTTGTGGCGCACAGGCTTACGTTCGGGCAACTTTGCTCAATGGCGGCGAACTCTTGTTCTGTGGTCACCATGCTAAGGAATATGCCGAGGGTCTCAAGCCAGTTGTGGCCAAGATTCAAGATGAGACCAACAAACTCGCCGAAGTGGCTTCAGACGCCCGCTAAAGCCGTTTCGAAACGTTCTTATTAAACCTTTTTTACGATCTCCTGATTGATTGGCCCCATATATGCCGACGCCTCAAAACTGGCGGCACGGTGACTGCTGTCGCAAAAAGGCATCTGTTTGGAGTGACCACACCGACAGAGTGAAAAATCGGTGCGGGTTCCCAAGACATTTCCCGCCGAATCTACAAAATCAACAGTCCCAGTAACTTTCATTGATCCATTCGGCTTGACCAGAATCGTCACTCGATTATTTTCGGCAACCTTCTCCCCTGGAACCAACTCTTCCGCCACGATTAATCCAAATAATCGCGAAGTACTTGCGAGCGCGATGGGTGGCGAAGTTTGGACATCGTCTTAGATTCGATTTGGCGAATACGTTCACGGGTAACTCCGTAAACTTTTCCAATTTCATCCAAAGTCTTTGGTTGACCATCAGTCAGGCCAAAGCGCATTGCTACGACGCCAGCCTCTCGCTCCGAGAGCGTGTCCAAAACTGAGTGCAACTGCTCCTGGAGCAAAGTGAAGGAAACTGCGTCGGCAGGGACGATAGCTTCAGAGTCTTCGATGAGATCTCCGAATTCGGAGTCTCCCTCTTCACCCAATGGGGTATGAAGTGAAATTGGCTCGCGGCCGTACTTCTGAACCTCGACAACCTTTTCTGGGGTCATATCTAGTTCTTTGGCAAGCTCTTCTGGCGTAGGTTCGCGGCCTAAGTCTTGCAGCATCTGGCGTTGGACTCGGGCCAACTTATTGATGACTTCAACCATGTGAACCGGAATACGAATAGTTCGAGCTTGGTCAGCCATGGCGCGAGTGATCGCTTGACGGATCCACCAAGTGGCATAGGTCGAGAACTTGTACCCCTTGGTGTAGTCAAACTTTTCGACTGCGCGAATAAGTCCCAAGTTTCCTTCTTGAATCAAGTCAAGGAAGAGCATGCCACGACCGGTGTAACGCTTTGCCAATGAAACTACCAATCGCAAGTTAGCTTCCAAAAGGTGGTTTTTGGCCCGACGGCCATCAAGAACGAGTTGTTCGAACTCGCGACGCATCTTCTTATCCATCTTCTTATCTTTAGCCAAACGCTCTTCGGCGAAGAGGCCGGCTTCTACACGCAATGAAAGATCAACTTCCATTTCGGCATTAAGAAGTGGAACACGACCAATGAGTTTCAAATAATCCTTGACTGGGTCAGCGGTGGCGCCAGCAGTAAGAACAGTCTGAGGTGGCGCGTCATCTTCTTCAGAATCTTTGATTGTGAAGGCGTTCTCTTCGTTCTGAGATTCCTCAGCGACGTTTACTACGCGGATTTCATTAGCAGGATCTTCTGCAACTACTTCTTCTTTTGTATCTTCGACGAGGGATTCGAGATCTTCTAGATCGATCTCCTCAAGTTCAACTTCTTCGCCATCAATTTTTGTAATAACAGATTTTGCCGCCTTGCTTGGGGCAACCTCTGCGCTTTCGAGAGCAGGCTCGTCAGTGATGCCAAGTTCAGCACGACGTTTTGCTTCAAGTTCAGCCTTGGTGGGAAATAACTTCCGACCGGCATTGCGCTTCTCTTCTTTGGCCAGCTCTTCTGCTTCGGCAGCAAGTCGGCGTGCCTCAAGCTCGGCCTTTGTTGGAAAGAGTCGAGGACCGGCAACTTTTTTTACTGCTGCTTTCTTTACTGCAGGCTTAGTGGCAGTTTTCGCAACAGCTTTCTTAGCAGCAACTTTTTTCACAACTTCTTTTTTCACAGTTTCCTTTTTGGTGGTCTCTTTTTTAACAATCGATTTCGAGATTGGTTTCGAAACGGGTTTCGCTACTGCTTTTTTCGCCACCGCTTTCTTCGCGGCAGGAGCTGCTGAACTCTTCACTGTCTTTGCTCCGTTTTTGAGCGCACCAATTCCAGCCACAGATCATCCTTTTGTTTGTCTGGCTTAACTTAAACCGCCAGGGAAACTTGCTTACCCATATTATAATTTGTCCACAGGCAGTTATGCACATTTTCAGGCGATTTTTCCGGCGTCAAAACTCTAATCTCAACGTTGAGCGTTCTGGCTCCAGCCGATTTCAACCGCTTCCCGGACAATTTCCCCCATATTTTCGACCTCAATGAGGAAGCCATCGTGGCCAAAAGGAGATGAGAGCACCTTGAGCGGAAGAGCCGTAGGCGTCAATTCCACAATTTCTTCCTGCAGGCGCGGCGGAAAGAGGCGGTCGGTATCTATGGCGACGACAATTACCGGAACTTTCACAGTAGCCAGTGCCGCAGCAACTCCTCCGCGACCGGTTCCAACATCATGAGAATTCATGGCCTCAGTTAAAGCTATATAGGTATTGGCATCGAAACGCTTAGCTAGTTTCTCTGCCTGATGGTCCAAATAGGACTCGACCGCATACCGGCCAGTGTCATCTCCCTGCAATTCTCTACCAAATCGGACATCCATTTCAGTTTCGGTGCGATAGGTCAGATGGGCAATCTTTCGGGCTATCCCCATCCCAACGAGTGGGCCGTGATCGGATTCGTAATAATCACCGTCACGATAATTGGGATCGGCTTTGATCGCCCGAATTTGAATGGATGCAGCTCCGATTTGGTCTCCGGTCGCCACAGCTGAAGAGCCGATAGTGCAGATGGCATTTACGCGATCCGGGTACTGAATCGCCCACTCGAGCGAGCGCATTCCTCCCAGAGATGGACCCAACGCCAATATGTAATGCGAAATACCTAAGGAGTTAGTCAAGGCTAATTCGGCTTCAACCATGTCACGAATGGTCACCGTGGGAAAACGCGACCCCCAGCGCTTGCCGTCAGGAGCGATCGTTGATGGACCGGTACTTCCTTGGCAACCACCAATGACGTTAGGGCAAATGATGAAATATTTATCGGTATCTAATGGAGCGCCGGGGCCAACCATGGAGGGCCACCAGCCAGGAACATCCGACCAGCCAGTGAGGGCATGGTTAACCAAAATTGCATTATCCCCGGCAGCATTTAATGTGCCCCACGTTTGATAGGCCATCACGACATCCAGCAACTTTTCGCCGGATTCGAGTTCGAGATCCCCGATTTTTAGGAATAGCCGGTCACCAGGGTCATAGCTTTGCAACCATGCCCCGGTAACTAGGTATTCACATCCGCTCTCCATACCGAGTTATTGTATTGAAGTTAGATGGTGGTGTTACTTGGCGGCCGCAAAACCTTGGCTGATATCGGCCTTAATGTCGGCAATGTTCTCGAGCCCAACGGAGAGTCGAATTAACCCAGGCGTCACGCCAGCGGTCAACTGCTCTTCTGCGCTTAGTTGAGAGTGAGTGGTTGAGGCTGGATGGATGACCAAGGAGCGCACATCGCCGATATTGGCAACATGTGAATGTAGAACCAACGCCTCGACAAACTTCTTGCCCGCTTCTATCCCGCCTTTGATCTCAAAGGAGAGCACCGAGCCACTGCCTTGAGGAGCATATTTAGTGGCCAACGCGTGCCAAGGCGAGGAAGGAAGCGATGCGTAATTAACGCTCTCCACCTGCGGCTGGGCTTCCAACCACTTTGCCAAATCTTGAGCATTGCTGACATGGCGCTCGATCCGGAGGGACAAAGTTTCTAAACCTTGAGCTAAAAGCCAAGCGTTAAATGGGCTGACCGCCGCTCCGGTATCGCGCAGCAAGGTCAAACGGATTTTGAAAATATACGAGAGGTTAGCGCCAAATGCAGACCCGACACCTAGAGCTTGGGCATAAACCAACCCGTGATAACTAGGGTCTGGTTCATTGAAGTTCTTGAACTTTTCCTTCTGCTGTGCGTAATCAAAGTTGCCAGAATCCACGATGGCACCAACGACCGTATTTCCGTGACCGGAAAGAAATTTTGTTGCTGAGTGAATGACGACGTCAGCACCGTGCTCGATGGGACGAATGAGAAATGGTGTAGCAACTGTGTTGTCAACGATGAGTGGCACGCCGTTGGCATGCGCGATATCTGCAACTAATTCAATATCCAAAATATCATTCTTGGGATTGGCGATTGTCTCGCCAAAGAATGCCTTGGTGTTTGGGCGAACTGCTTTGCGCCAACTCTCTGGATCGCTTGGGTCATCAACAAAGGTAACTTCAATTCCGAATTTCGGAAGTGTGTAATGAAACAAGTTGTACGTTCCGCCATAAAGACTTGGCGATGACACAATGTGATCGCCAGCTTCGGCGACGTTCATGATTGCATAAGTAGTTGCCGCAGATCCTGATGCAACAAGAAGCGCCGCCACGCCGCCTTCAAGAGAAGCAATGCGTTGTTCAACTGCATCCTGAGTTGGGTTCATGATGCGGGTATAGATGTTACCCAGCTCTGCCAATGAGAAAAGATCGGCGGCATGTTTGGTGTCGCGAAATGCATAGGCGGTTGTTTGATACAACGGAAGCGCACGTGCACCCGTCGTGGGATCTGGTACTTGACCAGCATGAATTTGGCGAGTTTCAAATGAGGCGTTAGCTAAAGAAAATTCAGACATGAAAGACCCTTCCAGCGCTTGTCCGTTGCGATTTACAACTGACCTGGTCTTCACCCGGAGCACCCCACCGCGGTGGAGGGTTGCCGTCCAGTAAGCCGGGGCTAAAACCTGGAACTCGTGACCTAGCGAAATAATAAGAGAGCCCGATATTGATTGTCTAAACGAGAACCTCTCGCAGATGCATGGCCCTGGAAAAACCGATTACTTAGTTATTCTCGAGCCAACCAGATGTGATTGGAACTCTGCGATCCTTGCCAAATGCCCGTCGCGAGATTTTGGTTCCGGGCGGATACTGACGGCGTTTGTATTCTGCGCGATCAACCATGTTAGCAACTCGATGAGCCAACTCCGGAGAAAAACCAGCTTCGATGATGCCGCTGATGCCGCCATCGTTTTCAATATAAATTTCCAGAACCGCATCGAGCTCGTGATACTCCGGAAGCGAGTCAGAATCTTTTTGACCGGGACGAAGTTCAGCACTGGGCTCTTTCTCAATTGAATTCACTGGGATTGGTGGCACCTGGCCACGAAGGAGAGCCAAATTGTTGCGCCATCTAGCCAGAGCCCAAACATCGACTTTAAAGAGATCTTTGATGGGAGCGTATCCACCGACGGCATCTCCATACAGAGTGGAGTAGCCAACGGAAAGTTCAGATTTATTGCCGTTGGCTAAAACCAGGTGACCTTCCTGGTTGGAAAGTCCCATCAAAGTGGTGCCGCGAACTCGAGCCTGCACATTTTCTTCAGCTATACCTGTCAGCCCTAAATTACTCAAAAACGAGGCGACCATCGGTTCGATATTAATTACCCGATAATTCAATCCAATGGACTGGGCGCAGAGCGCCGCATCTGCCAACGAATGCTCGGATGAGTAGCGGCTTGGTAGCGCTACGCCAAAGACCTTGTCGGCACCAAGCGCATCCGCAGCAATCGCCATCACAACCGAAGAATCGATGCCACCTGACATACCGGTGATCACACTCGGAAAACCATTCTTCAGAACATAATCGCGCAATCCCACCACTAGCGCCTGCCAGACTTCAGCTTCATCGCTGAGTCTGGGCGCAATCCCAGCAACTATTGGGGTATAGGCAGCCAACGGTTCATCCGATATCACCAGGTCTGGGTTGCTCGTTAATGTTTTTGCTTCAATATCAACGACCATCAATCCATCATCAAATTGAGGGGCACGAGCGACAAGTTCGCCGGCGCCATCAATAAGAATGCTATCTCCATCAAAAACTAAATCGTCTTGACCGCCCGTCATGTTGACGTAGGCAAGCGGCGCCCCGATTTCACGAGCTCGGCGTTTTACCAAAGCAAGTCGAACGTCGTCTTTGTTTCGTTCGAAGGGACTTCCGTTCGGCACAAGAACTAGCCCTGGGCCTCGCTCTGCCAATTCGGATACTGGTCCTTGTGATTTCCAAATATCTTCACAAATAGCTAAACCAATATCGATGCCGTATAAGCGAAAAATAAAAGTGCCCTCGCCGGCAGTGAAGTTTCGATATTCATCGAAGACGCCGTAATTGGGAAGCAGTCGCTTGATATACCGGCCTTTGATTTCACCCTGATGAATGACAGCAATGGCGTTTTGTGGTTTCCGAGAAGAGCTCTCATCTAGATAACCAACAATGGCGACAAGTTCTCCTAGCCCTTCTCTTTGTAATTCAGCGGCAAGGTTGCGAACGGCCTCCTTGCTAGCTGCTCTGAAGGTGGCGCGGAGAGCTAAATCCTCGACCGGGTAGCCCGTCAATATCATTTCGGGAAAGAGGGCGACGTGGGCGCCGCTTTCAGAAGCCAAGCACGCATACTTGCGGATCAGGGCTGCATTACCGAGTAAATCTCCAACTTTGGGGTTGATTTGGGCCATGGCCAGGCGCAACTGACCTTTCCCCGCGTGCGGGGCAGAAACGCTCGAGTGCTCGCCTTCCATGAGGCGAGCGTACCCCGATAGACTTTTTACACACCAAACGACGGGGACCATGTCATGTGGCCTTGATCTAGAAAGGTTGATCCATGTCCAATCAAAATTCACCGGTGGCTGCTCGAGTGAGCATTTCGCAGCTTGCCACCTGGAAAAAACGTGGCGAAAAGTGGGCGATGCTCACTAGTTACGAGTCGATGACCGCCGACATTTTCGATAAAGCCGGGATACCAGTTCTCCTGGTGGGCGATAGCGCCGGTAATAATTTCTTGGGCGAGGAAAACACCATTCCCGTCACAGTCGAGGAGATGATTCCCTTGGCCCGAGCCGTCGTTCGCGGATCAGAACGCGCCCTCGTTGTCGTTGATTTCCCTTTTGGTTCTTATGAATCTGGTCCCGAAGCGGCGCTCGCTACTGGAATTCGCTTCTTTAAAGAATCCAAAGTTCAAGCAGTAAAGCTTGAAGGCGGTTCAAAAATCCTCCCTCAAGTGAAGGCCTTGATCGCGGCTGGAATTCCGGTGATGGGCCATCTCGGGCTCACGCCTCAATCTGTTCATGCGCTTGGAGGCTTTAAAGTCCAAGGTCGCGGCGCCGACGGAGAACGTATAAAAGCTGAAGCCCGAGCGCTGGCTGCGGCCGGAGTTTTTGCTCTCGTTCTGGAGTTAGTACCTGCCGAACTGGCAGCAGAAATAACCGCCGAACTGGCGATCCCCATTATTGGAATCGGAGCTGGTCCCCAGTGTGATGCTCAGGTTTTGGTCTGGACCGACCTCATGGGCATGACCGCTGGTGCGCCCAAATTAGCTAGGGCTTATCGCAACCTCCGCGAAGAGATGACTGGTGCGATTCACGAGTGGAGCGCCGATGTTGCCAGTGGCGCCTTTCCTGATTCGGAGCAAACTTTTCATTAATTCATTCTCCGCCGCAAGGCTCTGTCATCTAGATTTTGCACAATGACACGGAAGTTTGCGATCGATATATCGCCACTAAAGAAATACCGAAACTTTCGCCTCCTCTGGTCTGCCGGATTCATCTCCTATATGGGGTCAATGTTTACCTATGTTGCCCTGCCTTTCCAGATAAAAATTCTCACAAATTCTTACCTGGCCGTCGGTTTGATGGGCGCAGTCGAACTTATCCCCCTCATTATTTTTGGTTTGTATGGCGGGGTCCTTGCCGATTCAGTGGACCGAAAGAAGATGGTGTGGGCTAGCGAATTCCTAGCTTTGGTAATTTCTTCGCTCTTGCTCATGAACGCAACTCTCCATAAACCCCATTTAATACTGCTTTATGTCTGTGCTGGACTCTTTGCCGCAGTTGATGGATTGCAGCGTCCCAGCATGGATGCCATCCTGCCAAGAATCGTCTCTCACGAAGATCTTCCCAACGCCACTGCGCTGATGAGTTTGCGATCACAGTTTGGCGTTATCTCAGGACCCGCACTCGCCGGAATTTTAATCTCCACCGTTGGTGTTCAAGCTGGATTTTTAGTCGATGTCATCAGTTACATCCTCTCTCTTTTGTTGCTCTGGCGCGTCAGCTCTTTCCCACCTCATGAAGAAAAAACCGAACCTGCATTCAAAAGCCTGGTTGGCGGAATCAAGTACGCCGCATCGCGCAAAGATTTAATGGGTACCTACATTGTTGATCTCATTGCCATGTTCTTCGCCATGCCCAATGCTCTTTTCCCATTTTGGGCAGACCAACTGCATGCTCGGTGGGCCCTTGGATTCTTTTATGCCGCGGGCACCGTGGGTTCAATCTTGGTGACTCTGACAAGTCAGTGGATTAATCGCTACTCCCACCACGGCCGGGCCGTAATATTTGCAGCTTTAGGTTGGGGGGCTGCCATTTCCATGGCTGGCACTACAAACCATCTGTGGGTTGTGCTCTTTTTTCTTGCCGTTGCAGGTGGCGCGGACATGGTGAGTGCGCTCTTTCGAAGTGCAATCTGGAACCAATCAATCCCCGACGAATTTCGCGGACGGCTCGCTGGAATTCAACTTTTGTCTTATTCCGTGGGTCCGCTCGGTGGCCAAATGCGATCTGGCTCGGTGGCCGCTTGGACGACTTTGCGAACTTCCGTCATTAGTGGCGGACTGCTCTGCATCGGTTTTGTCTCGATGGCCTCTGCAGCGCTACCAAAATTCCGGACATATGACGTTCGCACTAACGAATTCGCAGTTAAACAAAGGGAAATTAAGGCCCTTGAGAATCTAGAAGAAAATTAACTCTTCTCTCTCGCAAATTCTTCGCAGATTTCGATGGCTCTCCTCGGATCACAAACGCTATTTTTTTTCTTGAATACATAAAAAAACAATTTTTTGCTGTCGCGACACGCGCCTCGTTTTTCACTCAAAATAGTGGAAAGTTAGTGCAATTGATGTCACGCTTCTCCTTGAACAGGTTCGGTGACGGATCGAACCATTCTGATAGGAGATCTACGT
>JBAXAO010000043.1:0-10348 GCA_037142435.1 Actinomycetes bacterium
CCCTTCGCGATAACGAAAAGAATCTCATTACTGAAAAAGCTGTGCGTGAAAAGAGCAGGAAGGCAGACGACCTCGATGTCGTGGCCGAGGCTCATGAAGAAATCATTGCCGAAGTCCTCTCTACCGCTACCGGAATTCCGGTCTTTAAATTGACCGAAGCCGAGACGGCACGATTGCTGCGCATGGAGGATGAACTTCATCGCCGTGTCATCGGTCAAGATCAAGCCATCAAGGCGCTCTCTCAAGCAATTCGCCGTACCCGTGCCGGTCTTAAAGACCCACGTCGTCCTGGTGGATCTTTCATCTTCGCTGGTCCTTCAGGTGTCGGTAAGACCGAACTCTCCCGCACCTTGGCCGCCTTCCTCTTTGGTGATTCTGATGCACTTATCCAATTGGATATGTCGGAATACTCTGAGAAGCACACCGCCTCCCGTCTCTTCGGAGCTCCTCCAGGATTCGTCGGTTATGACGAGGGTGGACAGCTGACCGAGAAAGTTCGTCGCAAGCCATTCTCGGTAGTTCTCTTCGATGAAATCGAAAAGGCTCACCCAGATATCTTCAACTCACTGTTGCAGGTTTTGGAAGATGGTCGTCTCACTGACGCTCAAGGTCGCGTTGTTGATTTCAAAAACACGGTCATCATCATGACCACCAACCTCGGGACTAGAGATATCTCCAAGACTTTGGGACTTGGTTTCCACAATGCTTCCGACGTTTTAGGAAACTACGAGCGCATGAAGGGCAAGGTCAGCGAAGAGCTGAAGACGCACTTCCGCCCCGAGTTCCTCAACCGTATTGACGACATCATCGTCTTCCATCAACTCAGCGAAGCCGAGATCGTCCAGATTGTTGATCTCATGATCGCCAATCTCGATGAGCGCCTTCGTGCTCGCGATATGGGAATCGAGCTCACCCCTGCAGCGAAAGCGCTGTTGGCAAAGCGAGGTTATGACCCATTGCTGGGTGCTCGTCCGCTACGACGATGCATTCAACGTGAAATTGAAGATCAACTCTCCGAGAAGATCCTCTTTGGTGATGTAAAGCCAGGAGAGATCACCTTGGTCGATGTTGAGACCGATGGCGATACCGAAAAGTTCACCTTTAACGGTGTACCAAAGTCAGAGATGCCAGATACACCTGGCGACCTGACCGAGCAGGCACCTTCTGCTTAATTAGCTAACTTGTAACTCTTTTTGCCGGTGGTCTCTATGAGGCCATCGGCAATTAGCGTTTTAAGACCCTTTTCAAATTGTGGGGAATCAGGCCAGAGAAGTGAAAGTTCTTGGAAGCTTGCTCGAGATTGTTCGCGCAACACATTCAAAATTGCGCCACGACATTGGCGATCGGACCCATTGAAAGTTGGCTTTGGCTTTGCCTCTGATTTGGGATAGCCAGCAGCCCGCCAAGCACATTGGCCTTGAAGTGGGCAATCGGCACAGTTGGGGTTCTTGGCGGTACAAACTAAAGCACCAAACTCCATGGTGGCCGCGGCCCACACATGCGGTCTTTTGCTGGGGATGAGTTCGGTTCGCAAGGCGCGTTCGACTTGAGAAATGCTGGCGGGCGGAGTCTCCACGCCGTCAATACTTCGCGAAAAAAATCTGCGAATGTTGATATCCAGCACCAAAGATCTTTGGCTGTAGGCAAATGCGAGGATGGCTGAAGCGGTGTAATCGCCGATTCCAGGAAGTGAGAGCAACTCTTCATATGTTGAGGGCACCTGATTGCCGAATTTCTCGGAAATTACTTTTGCGCTTTCGTGTAGGCGAAGAGCTCGCCGCGGGTATCCCAGACGCCCCCATGCTCGAATCACATCTGGCTTAGGGGCTTGTGCCAGCGAATGTGGATCTGGCCAGGTCCTCATCCACTGGTTCCAGATAGGAAGTACCCGATTGACTGGTGTTTGTTGCAACATAAACTCGCTGACCATGACCCCCCAAGGCGAAGTGTCCCGCCACGGAAGATCGCGTTTGTTCTGCTTGAACCAACGCGTGAGTTCGGCCTGCATTATTAATTAATTTTGACCTTGGCAATTGCTTGCTCTAGCCGTGCGACTTCCATAATTTCGACTCCGTCAATTTTGAGATCGCTACCAACGGGAACCATGAAACGCTTAAATCCCAGGCGCACTGCTTCTTGAACTCTCTGGCTGACGCCAGTTACTTTGCGAATTTCTCCAGCCAAACCAACTTCGCCAATGGCAATCAAATCAGCGGGTAGCGCCATACCTTTGGCGGCTGATGCAACGGCAAGAGCAACTGCAAGATCTGCTGAAGGCTCGCTCATCTTCATTCCACCTACGGTGGCGACGTAGACATCGCGGCCAGAAATTCGAACACCCGCCCGCAATTCGAGAACGGCTAAAGTCATTGCGGTACGTGGGTTATCGAGCCCTGAGGTAACTCGCCTGGAATTTCCGAAGTCGCGCCCATCGGGAAGCGGTGCGCTGACCAGAGCTTGAATTTCAGCAAGCAGTGGTCTGCGACCTTCAAGGGCAACAGTTACACACGTTCCGGGAACAGGTTCAGAATGTCTGGTCGTGAATAATCCCGTGGGATCAGGAAGGCTGGTGATTCCGGATTCGTTCATGTCGAAACATCCGACTTCATCGCTTGCTCCGAAACGATTTTTCATCGCACGGATAAGTCTGAGCCGGGAATGGCGATCACCTTCGAAATTGAGCACCACATCAACTAAGTGTTCAAGCAAGCGCGGGCCGGCAATTGATCCATCTTTGGTTACATGCCCAACTAAAACCAATGTGATCGAACGTTCTTTGGCAATGCGAATAAGGGCGGCTGCGATTTCACGTACTTGAGTCACTCCTCCGGGAGAGCCATCTACGGCTGAAGAAGAGATTGTTTGGATGGAATCGATGACTAAAAGTTGCGGTTGGACCGCATCGATATGGGCAATGACTGAACCTAGATCGGTCTCCGCGGCAAGCCACAAATTAGGATCAATTGCATTGAGGCGTTCGGCGCGTAAGCGCACCTGAGATGCTGATTCTTCGCCGCTGATGTAGAGCGAAACTAAGTTCTTACGAGCGCTTTCGGCGGCAACTGCCAAGAGTAAAGTGGATTTACCAACACCAGGTTCGCCCGCTAAAAGAATTGCAGCGCCGGGGACGAGCCCACCGCCAAGAACGCGATCGAGTTCGCTAACACCGCTGGAACGCGCTTGGGCGCTCTGCAGATTCACTTCACCAATTGGCTGAGCGGCGTTAGTAACGGCGCCAGGAAGGAGTGAGAGCTTCTTTGGGGCCGCGATTTCTTCGACAGTTCCCCATGCTTGGCATTCGCCGCATCGACCCACCCACTTGGTCGTGCTCCATCCACATTCGGTACAGCGGAATGGATCTTTTGCAGGGGTGCTCTTTGCCATAACGGAAAGGCTATCGGGTAGGTCTGACTAGTTCTTTTGATTGGCGAGCGTGGCCGGATGGATCGAGAGCAGTGGAAGTAAGTTCTTGCGCTCGGTCTTGGCTAGCGCTGCAATGGCTTCCATGCGGGCATCGCAATGTTGCTTCAGCACGGCATAGGCATCGGCACCGACAAGGGTTCGAAGTTCTACTTCATTGGAAATGTAGACCGGCTGGCGTCCGATGTGTGCTTCGGTATTGCTGGTGCAATACCAATTGAATTCGGCACCACCATCGCCCCAGGCAAGCCGCTCGTATTCGCCAATGACGGTGACAGAGATTTCGCGATCGCCAAGTTCTCGCTTTTCAAAACTTCGTCGAATCGGTAATTGCCAGCAAACGTCAGGCTTGGTTTCAACAAAATGGATATCTTCTTGTAGGGCAAGGTGATGGAGAACGCATCCAAAGGAACCGGTGAAGCCATCGGCCTGGAAACCTTTACGGTTTAGAAAAATGCAGGAATCTTCAATCTTGCGAGTCTTGCGATCGTTATCGAGCCCAACTTCAGAAATCCGCAGCTGGCCACTAACTTTCTTGGGCTGAGCCTGATCAAAGAATTGCCACATCTCGGGTGTGAGCCTTTTGGCAACTTCCAGAGTTCGCAGTTCGTCAGCTTCGTCAGAATAGTAAGCGCCATCCGAGCAGCAACCATCGTTGGGCTTATCTTCATCTACGCCGCAACAGCCAGCGCCATAAATACATGACCAATAGGAGGTCAGCCAGGTAAGGTCGATCTTGAAAAGCGCGTCGACATCATTTGGATCGGAAAATTCGACCCAGTCACGAGCGAAATTAGGATTTACTTCTGGCACAGTGCGAGAGCCTAGGGCTTGGTAGGTCAATTCGCATATTCTCACCGAACTCTGGGCTGACGCTGGAGGACTTTGGATAGGCTTTAGATATGTCTAATTCGATTGCGCAGATTGATTCTCTGAAAGTCGGCATCTTGGGTGTCGGTGTCATGGGTGAGGCGCTGCTCGCCGGTGTTATTACCGCCGGTGTACCTGCTAGCAATATTTCCTTTGTCGAAAAGCGGCCAGAGCGTTCAGCCGAGATCGTTGCCAAGTTTGGCGCCCAACCCCGCGAACTTGAGGATGTGGTTCGCGATTCTGATCTTCTCCTTTTAGTTGTAAAACCACAGGATCTAGGCGATTTAATCGATTCATTTAACGGTCACCTCAAGACATCCGCGCTTTTAGTCTCTTTCGCCGCCGGCAAGAGCACGAAATTTATTGAAGATCGAATCGATGGTGAGATCAGTGTTATCCGCGTAATGCCAAATACCCCGCTGCTAATCGGCAAAGGCATGTCGGTACTTTCAGCCGGGGCGCACGTGTCTGGTTCACAGATGGAATTGATCTCAATGCTTCTTGCTGCCAGCGGAGATGTGTGGAGCGTAGAAGAGAAATTACAGGATGCTGTTACGGCGATGAGTGGGTCAGGCCCGGCGTATTTCTTTGCATTTATTGAAGCCATGGTCGCATCCGGTCAGGCGCTAGGCCTTGATGAACAAACCTCAACTCGACTTGCCATTCAAACTATTGTCGGAGCAGCAGGAATGTTGCAAGAAAGCGGTAAAAGCGCGACAACGCTTCGCGAAAATGTAACTAGCCCCAATGGCACAACTGCAGCTGCTCTAAAAGTATTTAGCGAAGGTGGGTTGGCTCAACTTGTCCATCAAGCGATGACTGCAGCACGTGATCGATCGGTTGAATTGGGGTGAAATCGCCTCGGCTGATTTCACTTCTTGCGCTTGGTTCTGTCGTTCTGTATGTCGGCAATGCTGAGGCTGCTACGGCAGTAATTAAAGTATTACCAGCCAAGCCTTTGATCGTTGCAACTCTTACTGCAAGTGCCGATGATGAAATTTCAGCCGCAGTCAGCACATCTACATCGTTAGTTATCGCCGGCACAGTGACTGGAGCCTCGGGCGATTGGGTTATGACTCCAGCCCTAGGTGGAAGTGATGGATTTATTGCCAGCATTGGTTTTGCTGGAGTTCACAATTGGGATCTCAGATTGGGTGGTGCCACTGACGAGATTGCTTCGGCGGCGGTTCGGGATAAATCTGGAAACTATTGGGTTTTAGGATCGGCTGCAAAACCGACGACCCCAACCGAATCACCATCGCCCAGCCCTTCACCATCGCCAATTCTCAATCCCGATGGGGTTGCCGTCGATCCTCAGCCAGTTCCATCACTTCCCTTAGATCAGCTCATGGTCTGGAAGGTGAGTCGAACCGGAACCTTGCTCGCTACATATTCTTATAGCGCTCCTGGAACAATTCTTGCCCAAAGTATTTCTCTCAAAGGCGCTCTCTTCTCGGCTACGGGTGAAGTCGCTAGTGGTGGCCTCACCAAGAAATTCACCATTCTCTTCGATGGCGATGGAAATTTCAGTCAATTGATTTTGGCAAAACTTGATATCCAGCCGGCTCCTTCTTTCATTAACCTGCCGGCGGGTCTCAATCACTGGCGGCTCTCCACCTCCAGCGACCCGATTGTTGGCATCCCCAGTTGGAAGCCAAAGCGGGCTTTTTCGTTAGGAGTTTTGTATTCCAAGTCCGGCAAGATCCTAGGCGCCCGCTATTTCACGATAGCCCCCCGAATTACGCTCTGGCAGACGGGAATCGGTCTGATTTCACTGGGCGAGCAAGGCACTGGCTATGGAATGACTATTGTTAATCCTCTGGCGGGGTAATTAATGGCCGCTTATTTAGAAAATAAAGGAGCACTATGGGTTCAGTAATTAAAAAGCGTCGCAAGCGTATGGCCAAGAAGAAGCATAAGAAACTACTAAAGCGCACCCGAATTCAGCGTCGTAACGCTAAATAATTTTAAAGAGCGCCAACTTTCCGCCGGTACCAACTACCGCGTATCTGGCGCCCGCAACAGTTAGCCAAGCAGAGCGGATCGAATCCTTAAAGTTTCCATTGGAAACTAATTTAATGGTTCGGTCCGTTTTGTTCATGGCACACAATCTTCCAGCACAACCAAAGAGCACCTTTTGGGAATCTACCGAAAGCGGTCCACCTGGAGAACCAAACAATTCTGTTGTGTTTGTTGCATTGTCAGTTCCAGAGGCAATATCACGCCAACGAATTTGATCGGCATTGGGAAGGGAAAGCGCGGAGGCCGATAACCAACTCGCCAACATTGCTTTTCCATTTTGGGAGAGGGCGACGTCAAAACCAGCAACAGTAGTTGCTCCAGAAGAAGCGTCTAAGGTCGTGTATTGCCAATCCTCTGGATATGCCGTCGAACGTGTGGCCTCTCGAACCTCACCTTTGGTAGCGACGTGGTCTTGATTGATAGCAAGAACTGAGTCGTAAACCAAATAAACCTTTGTGCCTATTGCAAGCGCCTTCACGTGAAATCCAACATCTCCGGTTGTACGGCCATCGGTGGCACGATCGCCATCAATTACCTCGTAGCGCCATATAGCGCCATCGCGTACTGCGCCGAGCAAAATTCCTTGACTCTCGTCGCGGTAGAAAACTTGCAGTCCTGCCGGCGTGAAGACACAAGCATTGGTGACGCTGACATCGCTGGCCGTGCGTACACGGTCTGCTTCCTGGTAAGGCTGAATCTTTGCACCATTACCGTCGACAATATCGAAACGCCATTTTGTTCCGTCAAACGATGCGTAGCGCAGATCTTTAGTCGTGAGATCACCATAAAAGAGATTCAAGCTTTCGGTTTTACCAACCTTGTTGGTGCAGAGCGAGATGTTTCCAGAAACATCATCAGTCGTGCGTCCACCAGAACTGGAATTTCCGTCGATGATCTGTCGAACCCATGCCTTTCCATTCCAGGTGGCCATCTTGATATCACCACGTGCACCATCGCTGTAAACGACTATGGGCTTGGCTTGAAATGTTCCGGTTGCCAGATATTTTGCATCCGCCGCAATATCTACATAACTCTTGATCCAGGATGCCTGAGGAATAACGGCATTAGTAGTAACCGCGTCTGATATTCCGAGGTCATTCTTGGCAACGACCGAAAAGGTGTATGCCACACCATTATTGAGATGGGGGATAACTGCCGGGCTGGAAGTCACAATCGTTTCAGCGCCATTGACGTTAACTCGGATCGAGTATGAATTTACTTGGGCGGTTCGGGCATTGGTAGGCGGATCGAATGTAACGATCGCTGACTTGTCTCCGACAAGTGCCTTTACATTTCGCGCAACGGTTGGAATTCCAACGGGAACCCCGGCAGGTGGTTTCGTTCGCATGTCGGCAAGCATCGCCAGAAGTAGCGGACCTGGGTCGTGAAAAACTTCACCAGCGGCAAGGTTAGGTGTCATGACGGCGTTGGCGCCAGTTTGGGAAAAAGTCGCCTCATCTAGATGGCTGACCGAAGATCCCGGTTCAAAAGTGCGTGGTGTGTAAAGCGCAGGCTTGATGCCATTGTTTGCGGCAATTCCATTAAGGCCGGACCAAACCAATGTATTTGTCATTGCTTTGCCAAGTTCAACCGAAGGTGATGGAACATCCATCAAACGTCTGCCATCTGGAAGTTGGGTGTATGCGTCAAAAGGTGTGGGTTGATCTATGGTGCCAAAACCAAAGAACTGGTCGAAGTCATTATTAGATAGGAAGCCCAACCCATGACCCATTTCGTGAAGAATGATGGATTCGAGGTCGTACATGTTGGGTGGACAATTTCCATCGGTTCCCAAGTAAAGGGAATTTAACATTATGGAATTCACCTTGATAGAAATCTCGGGCGTGCGGGGATCTAGATCTTTTCCAGCCAGAGCATTTGCCATTGCCGATGGATACCAAAGATCTTTATCAGGAGCTCCATTAAAACCAGTAAAGAATTTTCCGGGGGTAGCCGAAGCCAAAATTCCGGCGCTGGCTTGTCTGACCCAACTTGCCGAAACTGAAATAGGTACTGACGATTGAAAATCAGATGCCCAAATATTTACCGCTGCCTGAATTGCAGGTTTAACGGCATCGGGCACGTTGGTGAAGTCCACGTTGAAGGTGCTGAGCGCATCGATGTGACCTGCAGATGGAGTTTTTGGTGCGGTCGTGAGTTGCGTTCCAGATCCTGCGATGGCATATTCATTTACCCAGCCCGCGGTAACTGATCGGACAGTGGCAGCTTGCGACTGTGTGGGGGAGTTTAAAAGCCCCAGGGCGAGCGCGGCGGTGACTAGGAAATATTTGGCTCGCACAGCGGACGACGCTAGCAGTCTGAGAGGATATGCGTATGCCTTCTACTCCAGCCAAAGCCAAACTTTCAGCAAGAGCACAGGAAAGTTACCTACGGGCAAAGCGCGAACGTCCCTCGATTGGCCTCTTCAACGAGAAGAAAGCAGAACCGACCTTGGATGAGGCACGCGAGGAGCTGGCACAGTCGATTTCGCGGCTCGCCCATAACCTCTTGGCGGATCGGTTCGGGCCACTGGTCGGAACCATCACCGAAACAACGATTACCGCCTCTCTCAAAGAATTCGAAGAGCACCTACGAAAAGCTAAGGGCGATGTGAATTTGGTCCTTACTGAGTTTTCAGAACGGATCTTCAAGAAATGATCGAAGTAACTGTTTATTCGAGGACCGGTTGCCATCTCTGTCATGTAGTGGTGGACCAACTTGAAGAAATTCGCAAAGAAAAAGCATTCGAACTTCAAGTCCTCTTGATTGATGGAGATGCAGAACTAGAAAGAAAATATGGTGAGCAGATTCCGGTCACATTAATCAATGGCCAACACCATGACTATTGGCGCATTGACCCAATTAGATTTAAAGCGGCGCTAGATCAACTCTGATTAAAGACATCATCTGCGTCGATGATTCGGTAGGCATAACCTTGTTCAGCCAAGAAGCGCTGACGGTTCTGCGCAAAATCTTGATCAACGGTGTCTCTGGCTACTAATGAATAAAATCGAGCACCTCGGCCATCTGCCTTAGGTCGGAGAATACGACCCAATCTTTGCGCTTCTTCTTGTCGCGAGCCGAAAGTTCCGGAAACCTGAATGGCAATGGTCGCTTCGGGAAGGTCAATGGAGAAGTTTGCAACTTTAGAAACGACAAGACACTTGATTTCGCCTTCGCGATAAAGATTGAATAGTCGTTCGCGCTCTTTAACGGGAGTGTCTCCTTTGATTACTGGAACTCCGAGTTCTTCACCAAGCGCGTCTAGCTGATCAAGGTATTGACCGATAATGAGAACTTGATCGTCTTTGTGTTGTTTGGCCAGCTCTAGCGCGACCTTACGTTTTGTCACCGTCGTGGCACAGAAACGATAGCGCTCTTCTGGTTCGGCAGTTGCGTAATTGAGTCGCTCGGCATCGGTAAGAGTGACTCGAACTTCGACGCAATCAGCGGGAGCAATGTAACCCTGGGCTTCAATTTCTTTCCAAGGAACGTCAAAACGTTTTGGACCGATGAGGGAGAAAACTTCGCCCTCCATTCCATCTTCTCGAACTAGCGTCGCAGTTAATCCCAAGCGACGTCTAGATTGAATATCGGCAGTAAAGCGAAAGATAGGCGCCGGCAATAAGTGAACCTCATCGTAAATAATGAGTCCCCAGTCGATGGCATCGAAAAGATCTAGATGGGAATACACGCCTTGTTTGCGCGTGGTCATGACTTGATAAGTAGCAATAGTGACTGGCCGGATCTCTTTCTTGGCTCCGGAGTACTCGCCAATTTCATCTTCATGCAATGTGGTTCGGCGAAGTAGTTCATCGCGCCACTGTCTGGCTGCAACTGTATTGGTAACCAAAATCAAGGTCGTAGCTTTGGCATGAGCCATTGCAGCAGCTCCAACGATGGTTTTACCGGCACCGCAAGGAAGAACGACTACTCCAGAGCCTCCGTGCCAGAATCCTTCAGCGGCAAGTTCTTGATACTTTCGAATCGACCAGCCCTCTTGTTTTAAGGCAATTTCGTGGTGTTCGCCATCAAC
>JBAXAO010000044.1:0-9863 GCA_037142435.1 Actinomycetes bacterium
CCGGGCACGAATTAGATGACGTCACCAAGTCCATCCGTGACCTCGAAGTTCAGACCTTGCTCAGTGGCGAATATGACGAGCGTGATGCGCTGGTCACCATTCGCTCCGAAGCCGGTGGAGTCGAAGCCGCAGACTGGGCCGAAATGTTGATGCGCATGTATCTGCGCTATTGCGAGCGCCATCATTTCAAGGTGGATGTTTTGGAAACCTCCTACGCAGAAGAGGCCGGAATTAAGTCCACGACTTTCCGCGTCAGCACCCCTTATGCCTATGGAACACTTTCAGTCGAGCAAGGCACTCATCGTTTGGTGCGCATCTCGCCTTTCGATAGTCAGAGCCGCCGCCACACCTCCTTCGCCGGCGTGGAAGTCGTTCCAGTTGTCGAACAGAGCGATCACATTGATATTGATGAAAAGGAAATTCGCGTTGACGTTTACCGATCCTCAGGTCCCGGCGGCCAGGGCGTCAACACCACCGACTCCGCTGTTCGCATTACCCACTTGGCTTCGGGAATTGTCGTCTCCTGCCAAAACGAGCGCTCGCAAATTCAGAACAAAGCCACCGCGATGGCTGTCCTTCAGTCCAAACTTCTGGAACGTCGACGTCAGGAAGAGCGCGCTCGTATAGATGCTTTGAAGGGTGACAATTCCGGATCCTGGGGCAATCAGATGCGCTCCTACGTATTAGCTCCGTATCAAATGGTCAAAGATCTTCGAACCGACTTTGAAGTGGGAAACCCGGCTGGCGTCCTGGATGGCGATATCGATGGTTTCATCGAGGCTGGCATCAAGTGGCGCAAGCGCAGCGAGGGCTAGTTTCTCGCTGACTTCCTGATCTAAAACGGCGAGCTTCCCTCTTCACCTCACATGGCCCATCCCTCTTCACCTCACTTGGCCCATCCCTCTTCACCTCACTTGGCCCATCCCTCCCATCCCTCCCATCCCTCCCATCCGTCCCCCTACCTGCCTTTCCCTCAGAGCTCACCGACCTCCCAGGCTCAATTAATCTTTCTAACACCCGTTTTGGCGCGTATTTCCGCCTGATTGAGAGGCTTGCTACCTAAACTGGGCGATCTGTAGGGGAGTTCCGCCTGGCTATTTCCCACTCAAGACTTAAACGAGGTGCCTGTGATTCGCTTTGAGAACGTAACCAAGATGTATCCCAAACAGGAGCGTCCAGCTCTTGATGGGGTCGACCTGGAAATCCTCAAGGGCGAGTTCGTCTTTCTCGTGGGACTCTCGGGTTCTGGTAAGTCCACCTTCCTTCGCTTGGTCCTCCGCGAAGAGAAGCCGACTTCCGGAAATATCGTCGTCGCTGGCAAGGACCTCAACACTCTTTCTAAGCACAAGGTGCCAGAGCTTCGTCGCCAGGTTGGCACGGTCTTCCAGGATTTTCGCCTTCTGCCAAATAAGACAGTCGCCGAAAACGTAGCTTTCACTTTGCACGTATTGGGATATTCGCAAAAGGAGATCAACCGCGAAGTTCCAGAAGTTCTCGAATTGGTGGGCTTGGAAGAAAAAGCCGACCGTAAACCGAACGAACTTTCAGGTGGCGAACAACAACGCGTCGCGATTGCCCGCGCTTATGTCAGTCGCCCAACAATTTTGATTGCGGATGAACCAACCGGAAACCTGGATCCAGCAACCTCGGTTGGAATTATGAAATTGCTCGATCGGATTAATCGTGAAGGCACCACTGTGGTCATGGCTACCCACGATTCTGGAATTGTTGATCAGATGCGAAAGCGCGTCATCGAACTCGAGAACGGTCACGTTGTTCGAGATCAAGTCCGTGGTGTCTACGGATATACGGGTTAAGGGGTAGAGATGCGCTCGCGTTTTGTATTTGGTGAAGTTCGCATTGGTTTGCGTCGCAACCTGACCATGACTTTTGCAGTAATGATTACTGTTGCAATCTCACTAACGTTGCTGGGAATTGGATTGCTTGCCAATTCGCAGGTTCGCGTTATGAAGGATTATTGGTACGACAAGATTGAAGTATCCGTCTTTCTTTGCGGAACGCTATCCGAATCACCTTCTTGCGCTGGCGGTCCAATTACTCCGGATCAACGACTAGCTATTCAGAATGACTTGCAGGCACTCCCGGTAGTTCAAAAGGTTTATTATGAATCTCAGCCAGAGGCGTTTGCTCATTTTCAAGAGCGTTTTAAGAATTCTGCGATCGCGCAAAACGTAACTGTTGATCAATTGCCCGAATCATTCCGGGTCAAGCTCAAGGACCCAACAAAATTTGCAGTAATTCAAAGCGCGTTCTCCGGCCGCCCAGGTGTTGACACTGTTCAAGATCAACGAACCATTCTCGAGAAATTCTTCAAGCTTCTTGGCGTTCTCCGCGATGGTGCCCTTGGCATCGGATTTGCCAGCGTGCTCACGGCAGCGCTGTTGATCAGCAATACCTTGCGCATTGCTGCATTTAATCGTCGCCGCGAAACTGGCGTCATGCGTCTGGTTGGTGCATCATCGTTCTCGATTCAACTTCCATTCTTGCTCGAAGGTATTTTCTCTGCGATTGTGGGCTGGTTAGTTTCAACGGGATTGCTCTCACTCTTTAAGCTTTTGGTAGATACCAAAGTGGCGCCGCTCCTCTCCTTCACACGTTTCTTCACTTGGAGCGACGTCTGGGTTTCATCGGGAATTCTTTTAGGGACCGGTTTTATCGTTTCCTCGTTGGCGTCAGTTCTTACGCTGCGTCGATACCTGAAGGTCTGACGCTTCACACTTATCTGAAGTTCTGACGCTTCACACTTATCTGAAGGTCGGACGCTGCGCGGTCATTTAAAGGTCTGACGCTTCACACTTATCTGATGGTCTGACGCTGCGCGGTCACTTAAAGGTCTGACGCTTCCCGGTCATTTAAAGCTCTGACGCTTCGTGGATCACTTAAGGTCCGACACATTGCGGCATCAGTTGGTCCGATGCTTTTCGCTCGCTGGGCTGTTTTTCAACTCTCATCATTGGATTTTGAGCGTAAATCTCTAGATATCTCGGCCGACTTTTTCCTTGTCTCACGCTCTTAGTACGCTAACCATCCTGACGGTCCCTTTCGGGATCCTGTGCGAAGGGTGGTACCTGTTCATGGCTGCCCCCATCGTTGAACTCATCAAAGGCGGCAACCGAGTCGCTCTCGCGGGACTTCTCTCGCTGACCTTGCTTGGCGGAATCGCTGCTGGCGATTACATCGGCCAATCACGCCATCGCTCCACCGTTGATGAAGCGCTATCTACTGTCGTGAAGAAAGACCCGCTGGCGCCAAGACGTGCAGTTCTCGAACGCGCTGCCATCGAAGCTATTCTCAAAGCATCGGGGGACCGCTGGTCTAACTATTTTCCGGTTGAGAGCGTCGACCTGTTCAATTCTGAAATCCAAGGTAGATACAGCGGCGTAGGAATCTGGTTACGTAAGAACGCCTCGGGAGTATTGGAACTTTCAAGTGTGCAACCCGGCAGTCCCGCAGCAACAGCCGGGCTCAAAGTGCGCGATCTTTTGGTTTCGGTCGATGGTGTTTCCATGGCAACAGCAACAGTTCCATCGGCAGTCGCTGCACTTCGCGGAAAACCAAAGTCGATGGTCAAGATTTCAGTTGAAAGAGATCAAGCCCCAATTAATATTTCAATCACCCGAGCGGCTGTTTTAACAGGCGACGTAGTTGCAACACAAATTGCACCAAAAATCCTTTACCTGCAGGTCTCTGCAGTGTCGTCACATTCGGCTGATGACGTGGGGACTGCACTTCGCAAGTACGCACACTCGAAGGGCATTATTCTCGATTTACGCGATAACCCCGGTGGCCTTATCGATGTCGCGGTGAAGTTGGTTTCAAATTTTCTCAACATCGGAACCGTTGTTTCCTACAGTCGCAAGGGTGAGGACGATGTGATCCTCAATTCGAATAATTCCTCGCCGGATACAGCGCCAATGACAGTCCTCATTAATCGTTCTACAGCCAGCGCCGCTGAAGTCATGGCGGCGGCGCTTCAAGATAGAAATCGAGCGGTTCTTCTGGGTGAGAAGAGTTATGGCAAGGGAACAGTTCAAGAAGTCATCAGCCTCATGGATGGATCTCAAATAGAAGTAACTATTGGCAAATATCGCACCCCCTCAGGGACCGTGATCGATGGAGTCGGCGTGAAACCAGATTTATCAGTTGCCGAATCTGGCGAAATCGCCAAAGCGCTCCAAGTGCTGACTGGTCTGGCAAGCCTTGACACCAGCGGAAAGATCACCAAGAAGTAGAAATACCGCAGCGCCAGCGCTTAGTTAACAAGTACCCTTAGACCATGGTGAAGGAAGAGGGTAGAAAATTGATCGCGCAGAATAAAAGCGCGCGCCATAACTACTTCATCGAAGAAGTTTATGAATGTGGTTTGGTGCTTACTGGTACTGAAGTGAAGTCGCTTCGCGCCGGGCGGGCTTCTCTCGTCGACGGTTTTGCCATGGTTCAAGATGGTGAACTTTGGCTTAGTGGTGTTCATATCCCCGAATACACCCAAGGCACTTGGACCAATCACACACCCCGTCGCGATCGCAAACTTTTGCTCCACAAGCGCGAGATTGCCAAGCTCTTTGGGGCGACGAAACAAGGTGGTTTGACCTTGGTTCCGCTCTCGCTTTACTTCAAGGACGGCAAGGCCAAAATTGAATTGGCGCTGGCAAAGGGCAAGAAATCCCACGATAAACGTTCAGATTTAATGGAAAAGCAGGCTAACCGCGAAATCACTCGCGAACTCTCTCGTCGCACTTCGGGAAAATCTGAGCGTTAATTAACAGCACTTCGCGATTGTTCCCAGAGTCGGTACCCTTAGAACACAACTACATATGGAAAAAGCTTCATTATCTTCATAAACATGGGGGTGAACGGTCTCGACTGTAATGTTTGGGACAGGTGAAGCGGGCCGAGGAAGCCGGGATGATCTCGTTAACCAATAACCCTGGCAAAAAACTAAGCGCCAGTAATTCTGCCGCTGATTTCGCTATCGCTGCCTAAGCGATCTAAGTGAATCCGTTAGCCCGAGTGTGCTCTCGACTCGGATGCTAGCGCCGCTAGAGAGCTCTACCTGATGATGGTGTTGCAGACGCCATTGGGGACACCACTCTGTAACTGAGTTCGTTGACTACATGTGTTCGTGAGAGTCTGGACTGAGAAAACGATTAGGACACTACGCCCGTAGAAGCCCTGTTTTAGTGTTATAGGACCCGGGTTCGATTCCCGGCACCTCCACAATGAGTGGCTAATAAGTGAGCCCGCATTCTCAGATTCGAGAAATGCGGGCTTACTTTTTTTCGATTTTGCTTCGCCAACTTTTATCGAGCGATGGCCACTTTCAGTGCCTTTGTCTCGGCTGCTCGACCAAACGTGTCATAGGCATCCAAGAATTGATCGAAGCTAAATCTGTGAGTAACCATCTTGTGTGCTGGTAATTTCTTACCTTCGATTAACTTCAAAAGCATTGGCGTGGTGTTGGTATTGACCAATCCCATGCTGAGGAAGATGTTTTGAATCCACAGACTTTCAAGATGGAGTGGAACCTCTTTGCCGTGAACACCAACATTTGCAACGTGGCCACCAGGGCGGACGATTTCAGTAGCCATCGTGAAGGTCGTTGGAACTCCCACCGCTTCAATGGCGACGTCAACACCTGCCCCATCCGTTAGGTCGAATACATCCTTCTTCCAAGTTGCCGTGCCTGATAGAACGGTGTCGGTTGCGCCGAACTCTCGAGATTTCTCTAATCGGTTGGCATCAAGGTCGATAGCGATGATCTTGGCTGCGCCATAGAGGCCGGCAGTCGCGATGGCCGCAAGACCAACAGGCCCAGCGCCAATAACAGCCACGACGTCACCTGGTTTTACTCCACCATACTGAACTCCAATTTCAAAGCCAGTTGGAAAGATATCGGAGAGCATCAGACCCTCTTCATCGGTAACCCCAGCGGGGAGCTTGTACAAGGAATTTTCTGCGTACGGCACGCGGACAAATTCAGCTTGGGTACCATCGATAAGGTGCCCGAGAACCCATCCCATACCGGATGCACCTTCCTCGCCAAGGCAGTGAGAGTAGAGCCCCATCTTGCAATTGGTGCAAGAGCCACACGATTTAATACAAGAAATAACGACTCTATCGCCAACCTTAAAATTGGTAACAGATGATCCGACGGCAGTGATCTTTCCTACCCCTTCGTGGCCAAGAATTCGGCCTTTTGTTACTGCCGGCACATCGCCTTTGAGAATGTGTAAATCTGTGCCACAAATTGTGGTGGTATCGAGACGAACGATCGCATCTGTCGGATTCTGAATAACTGGATCTGGAACATCAGTCCAAGACTTGATGCCAGGGCCACCATAAACTAATGCCTTCATTTTGATTACTTGCCTCTCAGAAACTTCGCAAAACGACTTTGCTCATTAATGCTTCGCTTAAGGCTTATCAAAGTAAATAGCAATCGGGCGCTACGTCGTGTGATATTGGAATAAGGGGGGCACCTCTTTAGTAGCGATTGCAATTTCAATCTTGTTGCGCATTACTTGCATCTAAAATCTCTTCTCGTGTTGCAAATCACTTTCTTTCACAAAATTGAATGGTTTGATCGAAAGTTTTCACATCAGGAGGGGGTCGACCCACATTGTTGGCGCTTGTTCACCTCAAGTTCATGGTGAAATGGGGAATAGTTGAAGTTTCAACAGTGTTAGTGTTAGAGTAGTTGAAGTTTCAACTACTAACATTTACATCATTCAATGATTCTAGGAGCCAAGAAATGTCAACAGATACCAAGTCACTTACAGGTAGTTACACCGTCGATGTCAGCCACAGCCAAATCGGTTTCGGCGCACGCCACGCAATGGTCACCAAAGTCCGCGGAACCTTCAAGGATTTCGCTGGAACCGGATACCTCGATGTCGAGAACCCTGCCAACTCAAAGCTTGAGGTCACCATTCAGGCCGCCAGCATCGATACCCGCAATGCAGATCGCGATGCTCACCTCAAGAGCAATGACTTCTTCTCAATGGAAGAATTCCCAGTAATTTCCTTCATCTCGACCTCTTTCGCTAAGAAGGATGGAAACACCTACGCCGTTACAGGCGATCTGATCATCAAAGGCGTCAGCAAATCAATCACCATCGATTTGGAAGTCACCGGAGATGCCATCGATCCATGGGGCAACCAGCGTGTCGGTTTCGAAGGTGCAACAACCATCAACCGTACCGATTGGGGCGTTAACTTCAATGCAGCTCTTGAAGCTGGCGGAGTTCTTGTTAGCGAAAAGATCTCACTCGAGTTTGAAATTTCAGCAATCAAGAACGCTGCTTAATTTCAGCAAATTTCCACAAATTTCCACAAATTTCCGCAAACCTGACGTGAGGCTAGAGGAAATAAATTTCAATTAGTTCTTGGGTAAAACTGAGAATCATTGAGCATCTAGGACCGTTCCTTCGTGAGCGGTCCTTTTTGTTTCCGCCAATAATTATTGGGGTTTTTTCATTACGTTTGATTCATTAAATCATCGGGATCGTTCTCTGCCGAGAGAAGATCTCGGGGAGATTCGGGGAGTCTCGTGGTCTGTCGTGATTTCTCGGGGGAGATGCGGGGAGTCTCGGGGTTTGTGGTGATGTCTCGGGGTTTGTGGTGATGTCTCGGGGTTTGTGGTGATGTCTCGGGGTTTGTGGTGATGTCTCAGAGTTTGGAGACCTGCGATTGAATAGTTTCTTACGAACTCTTAATCTTCGATTTTTGTAATCTTGGGCGTTTGGAAGGCTCGGTATACGGCAAAACTAGCGCAACTAAGCCCGACTAATCCAAGGAAGCGAATACCTATCGCCACGCTGGAGACGACTATAAGGGCCCCAGTCATGCTGGCTGCTACGGAGAGGATTGCAACCAGAATTCGCTTGGCTAGAAGCGGCAAGTACTTTCCGGTCGGAATAAAAGAGATCCCCAGCGCCAACGGACCTGCCGTCATGGCCACTAAAAAAATAATCCCCACGACAAGAGCCAAACTTTCCATGGTGAAACCTTATCCGAGGTGGCCGCAAAGCGGCTTTCTTAGAACTCTATTCGGCAAAGTGAAAGCGGAAAGTGCATTTAACCCAACCAAGGGACTTGCGCATCATTTTTCGAAAAGAGTTTTGCGGCGGTCACGCCTGAAGAAATACTTTGCACCTGCCGGGCTAAGCGACATCATTGATGGGGCGAGCAGGGACGTAGTATTTTTTACCTAAAGGGGAAATCCATTCACAAGATCCATCTTTATGGCTGGTGAGTTTCCAGTCACCGTGGGTTTTGAGTCGATGATGTCGCCTGCAGAGCAAACCCAAATTTTCAAGATTTGTCTCTCCTCCTTCTTCCCATGGAATGGCATGGTCGATATCGCTGATGCGTGCCGGTTGTCGACAACCTGGGAATCGACACGTTCGATCCCTTGCCATAAGGAAATCGACTAACGCTTGTGGAGGTTCGTAACTTTGCCGCCCGTAATCAAGGAGTGTTCCGGTGATTGGCTCAGTAATAAAACGTCGCCATTTACCATCGGCTGCGAGTTCACGAGCAATCGAGGCTGGAATCGGGCCATACCCTGCAAGTTGGCCAGGATTGTTTGCTAATCCAAGCGCGGTTGGAAGATCGAGAGTGAGGTTGAGAGTGACCGGGCGGCGATGATGTAGACCAGTCTCCTCGGTTTGTGCTAAATAACTGGCAGCTAACTCTGTGAGAGCATCGGCGCGGTATGCATCGATCGATTTCTTGCTTGAAATTGCATTTAAATGGTCGCTACCGATGTTGATTTTGCCTTGCATGGCACCTTTGTCGGACACCTCTCCCTGACTTTGTTTACTCATGAGAGCTACTTCTTGATCATGGGCTTTTGCCTTACGCGCCAATTTGTCGATTGCTAACATGATTGTTTGGGCATCAGGCACAGGAAGGAGCGCCACCAAGGTGGCCATCCCATCGGCTTCAGGATAGAGATTGACTCGTCGACACTCTTTTGCTGTCTCGACTATTTCTTGGAATTGTTCTGGTGCGTTTCTAGCGATGAGATTTCGAACCTTGGTTGCGACCTGAGCAGGAGTATGAAATTCAGAATGTGCCACCGCTTGAGCCTCGATGCCGGCGATGATCTCGGGTGAAACTCCTCGGCTGATCATTTCGGCACTCTCGCGAGCAATGACATTGGCATGCGCTGCAGAGATTTCCCCTGTGGCAAGTGCGGAGCAAGTAACCGGAAGATGAGTGGTTAAGGTTCGCGCAACGTCGATTCGGATTTGCGCGGTATTTCCGGAAAGACGCAGGGCGGTGGCGACTTCCTCTCGTTCGGCCTCATCGACTCCTGAATAAAGGGACTCTGCACTGGTTGGCTCATCGCCCGCCACAGCCACAATGGCGCTTTGCATTAAGGCTTGAAGCCAAGCGGTCTGTTTTTCGAGGGCGCTGAGGTAATCGATTCGACCTGCTCGGTCGAGTTGTAGGGGGTCGATTTGCACCAGTTTGCTCAAGGGTTCGATTCCGGCGGGACTTCGCAGCAGGTCGACGACAAGTTCTTCGACCTGGCGATCGGGAAGTTCGAACTCTTTAAGCACTGGGAAATCCTCGAAGTAACCGGTGACAAAGCTTCTCAGTAGTGCTGGAACCCTGTGGAAAATTGGAACCTGTGGATATGGGTCTGATTCGGAATAGAAACATAAGGCATTTGGTTCTATACTTTGAGTAGTTGAAAGTTCAACTAACTTGAACCACCCGCACGAACTTGAACCACCCGCACGAACTTGAACCACCCGCACGAACTTGAACCACCCGTACGAACTTGAACCACCCGTACGAACTTGAACCACCCGTACGAACTTGAACCACCC